>CANPZE010000015.1 GCA_947589315.1 uncultured Lachnospiraceae bacterium
CTGTCAATGCGTCAAATCCGGTTCCAGGCTGAGATTCCTTTACCTTATTGATGATCACAGCGCCTTCCATGCCGGCATTGTATGCAATAGTAGCCAGAGGTGCTTCCAATGCCTTCAGGATAATGTTTGCTCCGGTTCTCTCGTCCCCTTCCAGGCCTGCAGCCAGGTCAGCGACCTTCTTGGAGGCATGGATATAAGCGGAACCGCCGCCGGAGATAATGCCTTCTTCTACAGCAGCTCTGGTAGCAGCCAGGGCATCTTCCATACGCAGCTTTGATTCCTGCATCTCGGTCTCAGTAGCCGCGCCTACGCGTACTACCGCTACGCCGCCTGCCAGCTTAGCCAGTCTTTCCTGAAGCTTTTCCCTGTCAAAGTCAGAAGTAGTCTCCTCAATCTGGGAGCGGATCTGGGCAACCCTTGCAGCAATGGCAGCGCTGTCCCCGGCGCCATCTACAATCACCGTATTCTCTTTCTGGACCTTAACAGACTTAGCGCGGCCCAGCTGCTCCATGGTAACCTCCTTCAGGTCAAGACCGATCTCATCGGAAATCACCTGGCCGCCGGTAAGGATCGCGATATCCTCCAGCATAGCTTTTCTCCGGTCTCCATATCCGGGAGCCTTAACAGCCACTACGTTAAAGGTTCCTCTCAAACGGTTGATTACCAGCGTAGTCAGCGCTTCGCCTTCTACATCCTCCGCAATGATCAGCAGCTTCGCGCTGCTCTGTACAATCTGCTCCAGCAGAGGCAGAATTTCCTGGATATTGGAAATCTTCTTATCTGTGATCAAAATATAAGGATTATCCAGATTTGCTTCCATCTTATCCATATCTGTAGCCATATATGCAGATACATAACCTCTGTCGAACTGCATTCCTTCTACAAGATCCAGCTCCGTATGCATTGTCTTAGACTCTTCAATAGTGATAACGCCATCGTTGGACACCTTTTCCATGGCATCTGCGATCATCTCTCCCACATTATCATCGCCGGCAGAGATAGCTGCTACTCTGGCAATCTGCTCTTTTCCCGTCACCTTTGAACTCATTTCTGCAATTGCCTCTACGGCGCAATCACAAGCCTTTTTCATGCCTTTGCGGAGAATAATGGGATTGGCTCCGGCTGCCAGATTCTTCATTCCCTCATTCACCATTGCCTGGGCCAGCACAGTCGCTGTCGTAGTACCGTCACCGGCTACATCATTAGTCTTGGTCGCTACTTCCTTTACCAGCTGGGCGCCCATATTCTCAAAGCCGTCCTCCAGCTCAATATCTTTTGCGATAGTCACTCCATCATTGGTGATCAACGGTGCGCCAAAGGACTTATCCAACACTCTTATCCAACACTACGTTTCTTCCTTTCGGTCCCAGGGTGACTTTTACCGTATCTGCCAATTTATTTACACCAGCCTCAAGAGCTGCTCTGGCATCTGCTCCAAACTTAATTTCCTTTGCCATTTTTAACTTCCTCCAATCTATGCTTTCCTGTTACAGGTTCCTGCAAAATGATCTGCTATTTACTGAACCTTTGCTACAATATCATTCTGACGGACTACAATAAATTCCTCATCTTCCAGCTTTACTTCTGTGCCGGCATATTTGGAATAGATCACCTTATCTCCCACAGAGACTTCCATTTTGACCTCTTTGCCGTCTACTACCCCGCCCGGGCCTACTGCAATAACCTCTGCCTGCTGGGGCTTCTCCTGGGCATTGCCTGGCAATACGATCCCCGACTTGGTCGTCTCTTCTGCTTCTAACTGCTTTAATACAACTCTGTCACCTAACGGTACTAATTTCATGAAAAAAACCTCCTTCAATGATGTTCTTTCTACTAGCACTCACTTTGTCCGAGTGCTAACCATAAAGATAATATATTTCATTTCCATAGAATATGCAAGTTTTCTCTTCCAGTAAATTCTTATATTTCTTTATTTTTCCTCTTTTTCCATAAATATACTATCATTTTCTTTTTTTATCAATTTTTTTCTTATTTTTTCTGTCTTGCCTGTTCCGGCTTCTTTCCAAAATCCAGTTTCTGCGATATAGTATTCTTAGTATTGAACTAATATGAAAGAAATGAGGTGGCTGCCATGAAGGAACAATTATATACGATCCCGGTCAACGATGCCTTCCAGACAGATTGTGAATGTCCTGTCTGCGACCTGTATCATTCCCTGGAGCAGGAAGCCGTGGAATTTACTATGGGCCCCAGCTATATGGAGGATGATGTCCGGATGGAGACGAATGAGACCGGCTTCTGTCCCCATCATATCCGCCGTCTGTATAAACATCAGAACAGGCTGGGACTGGCCCTGATGCTTCATACCCATATGCAGCGCACCAATGAGGTTTTGAAAGAGCTGACTGCAACGTCCTCTCCTTCTAAGAAGGGATTGTTCGCAAAAAAGGCGGAGAAGAATCCTGTTACAGAGTATATCCGGCAGCTGGAAGGCTCCTGTTATATCTGTAACCGGGTAGAACGAATCTTTGACCGGTATCTGGCCACGATTTTCCACTGCTACCGCCACGATGAAGCATTCCGTGAACGCTTCGCCTCCTCCAAAGGATTCTGCACCCGCCATTTCGGCATGCTCTACGAAAGAGCCCCTCTCCACCTTTCCGGCAGGGAATTAGATTCCTTCCTGGGAATCCTGGTGGATACTTACCTGAAAAATATGCAGCGGGTTACCGATGACCTGGAATGGTTCACGGATAAATTTGATTACCGGAATGCAGACGCCCCCTGGAAGAATTCCAAGGATGCCCTGCCCAGAAGCATTACAAAGACTAATAGTATCTCGGAAGCCCAGCTGGAAGAATAGAGGAAACATTAAAGAGAGCCGCATATATCTTCTTAATATATACGGCTCTCTTTAGAATATTCTATTGCTGTGAGTCTTTCTGGCTGTTGAGCATCTCTTTGATCTCCCTTGCCTTATTTTTGATTCTCTCATTAGCTGTCCGGGAGGTAAGCACCCGGGAAATCCAACGGCTGGATTCCTCATATTTCCCTACCCGCCGGGCCAATTCTGCCACCAGATAAGTCACTGTAATCTCATCCATGCCACACATCGGGAAGGCTTCCTTGGAAAAGGCAGATTCAAAGCCTTCATAGGCATTCTCTAATAATTCCTGCTCTTCTTCCTTCAGCTCCTGGAGTACTTTCTCTCTGTCCGGCGTGTCTTCCGGCAGGGTCTCTGCCTTGCCGCGATATAGCCAGGCCATCTTCAGGCAGATATAGGCTTTCTCACTGCTCTTTGCCTTTTTTACAATGGCATTGGCCAAAGCCAGCTGGTGGCGGGCAATGGCATCGTCATAGGTGTATACGTTATCTACAGGGGGCAGCCCTTCAAAATTCACACTGATATTTTCCCGGATCAATTTTGCCTGGGCGGAAAGCATAAATTTGAAAAAACGGCTCAAAGCCGCATAGCCGCATCTCGGGCAGACCAGAGCATCGTATTTCAGGCAATCCACAACCTGATATTTGGGACGCAGATCGGTGTCTGCCGACAACAGCCTCACCTTACCGGTACGGATCATTTTGGAGCGGAACTCCTCATCGCAGACGGGGCACACGAAGGTCTTATCAAACAAAAGATCTTCTTCTGTAACAGCCGGAGCCGCTGCATCGTCTCCCTGGTCTTTCCCCTTCGTCTTACTCTCTTCTTCATAGACTTCCAGCTTTTTCTCCAATTTCCCCAATCCA
This sequence comes from uncultured Lachnospiraceae bacterium, assembly GCA_947589315.1. Taxonomy (GTDB): domain Bacteria; phylum Bacillota; class Clostridia; order Lachnospirales; family Lachnospiraceae; genus Jutongia. The sequence goes on from CANPZE010000015.1 coordinate 3,712, forward strand.
AATTTCTCTAATCCTGAAAATAAATTAGCCATGATATTCCTCCATTCTCAACTATATCCTATGCGGCCCAAGCACCGCAACCCCGCCGCCTAATTGGGACGGTATGAACTTTTTAAAGAAACAATCCGGTTAAATATCATATGCTCCTGAGAGGAATCCTTAGAATCCACACAGAAATATCCGTGCCGGATAAACTGAAAACTATCTTCGGGCTCTGCCTCTGCCAATGCAGGTTCAATATAACAATTTTCCAAGACGGTTAAGGAGTTGGGATTTAAATTCAGGCTTCCGTCTTCATTATAGACACCCTTTTCCTCATCCACGATATTTTCATACAGACGGACCTCCGCCCTGTGGGCTGTCTCTGCGCATACCCAGTGGATCGTGCCCTTTACTTTTCTTCCTGTAAAGCCGCTTCCACTCTTGGTCTCCGGGTCATAAGTACAATAAACCTCTGTCACCCTGCCTTCCTCATCGGTAACATAATCCGTACAGGTAACAAAGTATGCATTCATCAGGCGTACCTCATTGCCCGGATACAGGCGGAAATATTTTCTGGGCGGTTCAATCATAAAATCCTCCCGGTCAATATAAAGTTCCCGGCCAAAGGGAACCTTCCGCATCCCCATTTCCTCATTTTCCTGGTTATTGGACACATCCAGGTATTCAATCTCATTTTCCGGATAGTTGGTGATCACCAGCTTAATGGGATCCAGGACTGCCATCATCCGAGGACGTTTCAGCTTCAGATCCTCCCGGATACAATATTCCAACATTGCGTAATCGACAGAGCTCTGGGACTTGGACACACCACAAAGATCCATGAACATCCGTATGGATTCTGGTGTAAATCCTCTGCGCCGCAGAGCAGAGATCGATACCAGACGCGGATCATCCCAGCCATCTACGATCTTGTCGTCCACCAGTTTTTTGATGTAGCGTTTTCCGGTGATAACATTGGTTAAATACAGCTTTGCAAATTCAATCTGTTTGGGCGGATCCTCAAATTCCAGCTCTCTCACCACCCAGTCATAAAGGGGACGGTGGTCTTCAAATTCCAATGTGCAGATAGAATGGGTCACGCCCTCGATAGCATCCTCGATGGGATGGGCGAAATCATACATTGGATAGATACACCAGTTATCCTTCGTATTATGGTGTTCCATATGGGCTACCCGGTAAAGCACCGGATCCCGCATGTTCATATTGGGGGAAGCCATGTCGATCTTGGCGCGGAGCACTTTCTGGCCATCCTGGAACTGACCACTGCGCATTTGCTCAAACAACTGCAGGTTCTCCTCCACAGACCGTTCCCGATAGGGGCTCTCTCTTCCTGGTTCTGTTAAAGTCCCCCGGTACTCCCGGATCTCCTCTGCGCTTAGGTCACACACATAAGCCTTTCCCTTTTTGATCAGCTTTAACGCACATTCATACATTTGATCAAAATAATCGGATGCGTAAAAGACCTGATCCTTATCCAGGTCGCCGCAGATCCACCTCACATCCTCCATAATGGACTCTACAAATTCCGTCTTTTCTTTCATGGGATTAGTATCATCGAACCGCAGATGAAAATCCCCCTTGTACTCTCTGGCCAACCCATAGTTCAGTAAAATGGATTTGGCATGTCCGATATGAAGATATCCGTTGGGCTCCGGCGGGAAACGGGTAACCACCTTTTTGCAATGTCCCTCTGCAATATCTTTATCAATTATATTCTGAATAAAATGGCGAGGCAAGGCTGCCTCCTCTTTCTTCATTTCCTCTGGACTGCTCACTATGTCCCCTCCTTTAATGCAAAAACATTGTTTTTATAATAGCACATTATTCTATCTAAGGAAAGTAAAAAAATAAAAAAGGATGATCTGCATCACCCTTTCCATGATCTGTACTATTCTATTCCATTCGATTCCGGCCGTTCCGCCTTTCCTTACTTAAAGCGGTGTCCTCCCAAACGAAATCTGGCATGGGCCAGATAGACACTGAAGAAGTGATACCCCTTCAGGCTTTTCTTATTCCCCTGGACTGTGACGTAATTCTGTCCCTCCAGCACCTTCTGGGCAGCGCGGATACAATCCTTCCACTGCTTGGAACCTGTCTTCCCCTTATTATACTCATTTAACTTCCTCTTCAATGCTCCGTTACGTACTGGGGAAAACTGTCCCCTCTGGTAGATGACGCCCTTCAAAGTATTGGGAAAGGCCTTGGATTCAATCCGGTTCATAACCACGATCCCTACTGCCAGCTTTCCCTGGAAGCTCTCTCCGCCAGCCTCTGCATTAATAATTGCTGACATAAGCCTCAGCTCTGACTTTGTGTAACTTTTGCTGTTTTTTTTCTTTTTCTTATCTTTTTTCAAAGATGTGTTTTGCTTTTTAACGGAATCCTGGGATGTAACTGCACCGCCTGTAGCTGCTGTGCCAGCCCCCTCGCTTGCAGCAACAGATACTGAATTCCTGGAATAACCAAGGATCACTATAACAAAAAGTATAAGTGTTGCAATCTTCTTACAATTCATAATAACCTCCTGAATGTTAATAAACGCTCTCTGCTATAAGAGAAATATTTCATAGCACGCTTCGTTTCTTAACATTTATGTAACAATTATAACACTTTTTTTTAATTTTTCAACCCTTTATCCTTAGTTTTCTTTTTCCAATATTTGTACCGCTGCTATTTTTCATAGATTTTATCCAAACAAAAAGAGAGAATATTGTTGTGTTTTATCTAAAATGCACAATATTCTCTCTTAAAATTTTTGTAATACTTTAAATCTCTTCTTGTTTGTTACAAGATTATTAATTATTTTTAGTTAAGGTAGCCAGAGCCTGATAACTGATCGTGCCGCCAAAAAGATCTAATCCACTGCCCACAGTAAAGTCAACCTGTCCCTTTCCCAGCTTTCGGATGATCTCCACGTCCTCCATAGAATGGATCCCCCCTGCGTACGTGGCAGGCAGGGAAGATCCCCGGGCCAGTATTTCCACAACCTCTTCTTCTATCCCGGCACATTTTCCTTCCATATCCACAGCATGGAGCAGAAATTCATCACAGTAACCTGCCAGCTGCTCCAGCATTTCCGACCCCAGCTTCTCACAGGTCACCTTCTGCCAGCGGTCTGTCACAATGTAATAACCGTCCTTTTTTCTCCGGCAGCTGAGATCCAGAACTAAATGCTCTTTTCCCACCAAAGAAGACAACTGCTCCAGGCGGGAATAGTCGACAATCCCATCACGGAATACATAGGAAGTAACTATCACATGAGAGGCGCCCATATCCAGGAACTGCTCCGCATTCTCCAGACAGACCCCTCCTCCCAGCTGCAGGCCCCCTGGAAAGGCCTCCAGGGCAAGACGGGCCTGGTACAGATCCTGCTGATAATATCTGCTGCCTGCCTTGTTTAACAAAATAATATGTCCGCCTTTCAGGCCATCTTTCCGATATAATCCCCCATAATAAGCGCCATCCTGCTGCGATACAAAATTATCTGCTGCCTGGTCTCCTTCATCCCTCAGGCTGCCGCCTACAATCTGTTTGACGCTGCCGTTATGGATATCAATGCACGGCCGGAATCTCATATGTCCTCCTCCTATCAATCCTTATCACTATTAATTGGAAGTAATGATCCTGGCAATTTCTTCATAGCTGGCATCTGACGGCAGCTCATATTTCCCGGCCCGGATCCGCTCGCTGTATCCCATTTCTTCCAGATAAGAATCAAATTTCCAGGCATCGTCTACAAGATCCATCTCCTCCAGTCTCCGGCTGACACTGCTGGACAGATCCCCAGAATTAATAGAGAATTCTTTCATTACATCCTCTACTTCCTTTTTTGCCTCCTGCTTTTCCCGCTCTATTTCCTGCTTTGCCGCCTTTTCTTCTCTCTCTGCCTTCTTCTTTTCCTCTTCCTGGCTGGGAGGCTCCGATGGGGAATCCTTTTCCCCCTTCGGCTGTTTCGTAGGCGCCGTATCCTCTCCCCGGTCTGCTTCCAGTCTGTGAGCCGCTCCTCCGGTAGAAATGCCGGCCACCAGGCTTTGCTCTTCCTCTTGCGGGCCATAGACCATTCCCAGTTCCCGCGCCCTGCGGACCACAGCAGAATCCGAGGTACGGATCACACAGGAAATCCCCAGGATCAGAGCAGTAAAAAGAACTCCCGTGCCAAATCCGCGAAGAAATGCTTTTTTACTCATTCTGCCCCTCCTTTTACCCGTTTCCCTCTCTGTCCATACAGGTCGATCACAAAGGCCACTTCTCCCTGCCCCAGAGATAACATCCTGGAGATATCCAGGACAGAATTTCCCTGACGATACAAGCGGATGATCTCCGCATTATGATTGCCGGCCTCTTCCTGGGAATCCCCTGACCTGGCGGAATCTGATGAAGGCTTCTTCTGTGGCTTTTGTGGAGAAGCCTTGCCTTTCCCGGATTTCTCCTCTAATGTTCCCTCCCTGGCAGGCTTCTTCTTCCCTTTCTCATATTCCTCTCTTTTCTTCTTCTCTCCGAGGGAATCCTTCTCCTCCTCCTGGATAATCTGTGCGATCTCCTCATCATAAATCCGGCTCATGCGGGAGCGCTCCCCCGACCGTTTCCTGACCTTTTCTTCGCGTTCCAGCCACTCCTTTGCCACCTGGTATTCCCGGGCAAGTTCATCGTGAAGCTGCGCCTTTATCACATCCACATGGTGTACCAGTTTCTTCAGCTCTTCTTCCTTTTCATTTAACATATTATAAAGAAAGACTACCTCGCCATGGTTCTTTTCAATCTTGTCGATCACCTGGCTGGAATATTCATTGACACCCAGGATCCCTTGATTAGAAAGGGTATTCATCTGTTCCTCCAGCCGTTCCAGCAATTCCTCCTGACGCTTCTCTAATTCCTGCTCTGTCTGATCCTGTTGTTCCTTTATCTGCCGGAACGCTTCCTCCAGATCAAAAGAAGAGTTCCCCGGCGTCCCCTGACTCTCCCCTGTCTCAGACAATCTGCAGCTGAGCACCACTGCCGCCAGCCCTATGATTATCAGCAATATCTCTACTATCAGCATTCCTGTTCTCTTCTCCTTCTTTCCCTTACAGAAGCTTTCCCTATATCTTCATATCAAAATGAGGCAGCTCTGGCGTCCCCGGCTCTTCCTTCTCCTGGGAGCCTGCTTTCTTTTTTCCTTCCTTTCGGGAGGATGCCTGTTTCTTCCTGCGTTTATTCTCTCTGTCCTTATAACGAAGCTCTTCATTCTCCGTTTTGGCACGCCGAATGGTCTGCTCTGAATTCTGCTTTACCTGTGCCTGGAACTGGGAGGCCAATTCCTGATCGGCATTTTGGTTCTTAGTCTGCTCCGCATGCTGTATCTGAGATACCTCCTGAGACTTCGGAGGCATCGTGATCTGATCGATTAATAAAGACATTGCGGCCACTCCTTTCCAACGCCATTAAGGTTTCTCTTGCCACTTATGGCATAACCAACAGATTCCCTATCAGATGGCCGTGATCCGGATATCTGCACCATCCCGCACAAAAGCGCTATACTTACATTCCTGTTTCAACTCTCTGGATACATTTGCCACTGTAATCTTCACTCCGGGATAAGCTACTCCGTAAACAATAACACGGCCTTCTCCCATAGCATCTAATTCCTCTCCCAATTCATCGTGGCGTTTAGAATGCTCTTCCAGCTCCTTCTCAATTTCCAATACACGCTGGGTGCTGTTCTGATAGATGGCCATCTTATCCTGATCCAGCTTCCCTTTATTCTGCGCCATCCGCTTCTTCAAAATCTTCAGGTTTTGCAACAGGGATTCTTTCTCATCCTTCAGCTTAGACATTTCCTTTTCTATCAGCACATATTCCTCTTTTACCATAGGATCAATGCCAACCTCCAGTTCCGTGACTGTCCCCATTGTGGAACCTGCCGTCTTAGCCTCGATCCTGGACTTAGAACAGATCATGCCTCCTACCACCAGCCCCCGCTTGCCCTGGATAGAAATACTATCTTCGGCAATTGCTTTGCTGTGCAGGATCGCATCCGTCATAATCCTGCCCCCTGCCCGGACCTGGGAGCTCTCAATAAAGTTGGCAATGATATCCCCTCCGGATTCCATAACCCCCTTCTGCATGCCCTGGATCCCGCTCTTTAAAATAATCTTGCCGCCGGCCTGAAGAGTGGCCCCCTCCACAGCGCCGTTCACAATAATATCTCCCTCCGCCTTTACCGTATAGCCCGTCAATACATTGCCTGCGACCGTCACGCTTCCCGCATAATCAATATCGCCGGTAGTGGCGCCCACATCGCCGGCGACCTCATACATATCGGAGACAAATACGGTATCATTGACCAGCGTTACATTTCCGGAGATCTCAGAATACATTTCCAGCTTATCCTCCGACAGCCGGATATGCTTCCCATACTTCAATATCAAAGTCTTCACCTTGCCAGGCAGGATCTTCTCTCCGGTGACATCGATCCCCGGCTCCCCATAATCCGCCGGCCTGAGTGTTGCAAGAAGCTGTCCCTCATCTACCTTCTCGATCATATCCAGATGATGGAAATCCACGCTGCCGTCCTCTGCGACCTTCGGGGTGCAGGTTTTCTCTGCATCAAAATAATACGTGATCTCTGCATTCTTCCCCTGTACCGGCATCTTTGCCTTGGCAATCAGGATATCGGTGCAATACAGTCTGGCTTTCCACATGATTTCTATATTCTTCTCGATCAACCCATATTTTATACCCGCCTGCTCTATAAGATCTTTTATATCTTCGATAGAGATTCTATTTCCCTTGCTTGAAGGAGGATATAGCCGGATCTTAGCCGCCCTTTTTCTGGGATCTACAGTAATTACAGGAAACTCTTTTTCTGGCAGCAGCTTTTTGCTGGTAAACTTCATCATCGCATTGTCGTCAATCTCGGCTAATTCTACAAATGTTTTCAGTATGGCCGGATCATCATATTCCAAACCTCTCCGTTCCAAATAATCTATGATGTCCTGTACAGAAAGGGGGTCTCCTCCCTCTGAGGCGGGATACGATTTCAAATATGTCCCATCCTCTTTATGTACCAGCTGAAAAAAAGCATTCCTCCTCATAAGATTCCTCCTCTCATATCGCACAATGGCTGCCACGATTCTGCGACAGCCCATTTATATATTCCATATTCCTAATACGCCGGCATTGTCCTTTCCCAGCTTCTCCCGCATTTTCCGCAGCGCCTTTGTATGCAGCTGGGAAATCCGCGACTCGGACACCTCCATGATCATACTGATTTCTTTTAAGGTCATTTCCTCATAATAATACAATGCGATTACTTTCTGTTCCTTCTCTGTCAGAGAACTGATGGCTTCCCCTAAAAGCCGTTTTAACTCCTGCCTTTCCATCACCTGCTCTGGCTGCTTAAATACTGCGCGGTTGCCAGCCTCTGTCTTAACCTCGCTCCCCTGTTCCAGATATTCATCCAGAGAGACCAGATTGGTAAGCTGTGTCTCATTGATCAGGCCTTCCAACTCTTCTACTGTCAGTTCCATAGCCTCTGCCAGTTCTTTTGTAGTCGCTGTCCGTCCCAACTTGATCTCCAGCTCCTGCATAGTCTGATCCAGCTTCTTCTGCTTTTGCCGCAGCGCCCTGGGAATCCAGTCCATCCTTCGGATCTGGTCCAGAATGGAGCCCCGGATACGCAGGCTGGCATAGGTCTCAAATTTTACACCCTTGGTCAGCTCAAATTTATCAATCGCATCGATCAGCCCAAAGATCCCATAACCTACTAGATCATCATATTCCACAGTATATCCAAGATACATGCTTAAACGGCCTGCCACAAGATTGACAAGCCCAGCGTATTCTATGATCAGCTTTTCTCTGATCTTGGGATTCCTAGTTTTAATATATTCCTCCCATAACGCTGTTTTGTCCTTCTCATTCATACAACCACTTCGTCCCTTCTATATAAAAGCATCCCTACTCTGTCTTTTCCTCTTCCGCAGCTTCCGGCTCTTCCTGGGAAGCTGTCTCCTCTTCCCTGGGGACCAGGTTTTCTAATTCTTGGTTCTGCTTTATCACGGAATTGCCCGCTATCGTCTTGTCAATAATCCTTCTGGCAAGACAGCCAATTATATAAAATAGGATCAATACCGCCAACAATAGCTCCAGACTGTAGGTAACATCCATATGACGGACAATAGAAATAATACAAACAACCGCCCCTGCCAGCAAAGTTATGATCTTGGGAATATACTCTGTCTTCATCTGCCACCCTCTCCTGCCTCTACTATAATATTTTAACCGGCTTTCCTACGGATTTTACCCAAAATTCACCGGTTTCCGGATAAAATTCCACTGTCCGTCCGTAGTTCAGCCCTGTATCCTCCGCTAAGATACGAATCCCAAGAGAACGAAGCTTTTCCTTTACCGCCTGTACGTTCCGTTCCCCTACCCGTAACATATCATTGCTGGAGTTAAAGGCAAACATCTGGGCGCCGCCGGCTATCTTTGCTGTCAGAGACGTAGTTTTGGCCCCGGCCTTTGCCATCATCGCCAACAACGCATCAATCCCGGTGTCCGCAAACTTAGCTTTATTATGATTCTGACGGATCTGAGTACTGTCAGGAAGCATCACATGGACCATTCCCGCTATCTTTGCCCCTTTATCATAAAGAACTACTCCTACACAGGATCCCAAACCTAATGTGGTTATCGCATCCGGCGCACGGCAGACATTCAAATCTGCCATTCCAACTTTTATCATCTCTCCTGCCATCTATCATCACTCACCTTACATTCCCAATGAGGAAAGAATACGATTGTTTGACTCTAATGTAGGAATCAAAATGAAATATCCACTGATATCGACTTCTAAATCCTTAAACTGTGATTCGATCAACAGAGCCCTGTCCCCCAGCTTCCCAAATTCAATCGCTGGAACACTTAATATGGCTCCCGCCATATCAATAGACAGATAGGGGACGGAACTTATGATCGTAAGGTTGGTCAAAGATGATATGGCAGAAAGATATGCCCCTGAAATAATATTGCCAATTTCCTGTAAAGCAGACTTCGCCATGTCTGTAAACTCCACATTCTCCTCTTCCTGCGGAATCCCCATCAATTGACATACCAGATGCCGCGCCGCTTCGTATTCCAGCATAAACAGCATCATTCCTTCAACATCGCCGGACAGAGACAGCAGGATCCCCGCCACCAATGTCTCAGCTCCGCCTACAATCTCTCCCAGCTCCTTAAAGGATAACATATTCACCTTGGGAACATGCATATCAATCTTGGCATGCAGCATAGAGGATAATGCCGTTGTTGCATTTCCAGCGCCAATATTCCCTATCTCTTTCAGTATGTCAAATTCCAGTTCATCCAAATCCGCATCATAGCTCTGCATCCGTCCACCTCACATCAGTCTATATCCCATCTTTATCAACGATCACATTTGCAATATTCAGCAGAGAGATCAGACCTCCCTCATGCTTCCCCACACCGCTCAGATACTGAGCCTTAACATCATTGCTGTCCGCAGATGTGGACTTTTCGATGGAATCTTCATACAGCGTTACAACCTCCCGAACCTCATCCACGATAATACCTATTGCAGACTGGGATTCCATCTTGATAATAATAATCCTTGTAGCATTGGTATACTCATCTGCTTCCAGCTCAAACTTCAAACGAAGGCTCATAACCGGTATGATCTCACCTCTCAGGTTAATCACACCCTTAAAATAAGGCTGTGCCTTCGGCACCCTTGTAATGCGCTGCTGCCTTACGATATTATCCACATACTGGATATCAATCCCATACTGCTCTGCGCCGATCCGGATCACAATATACTGTTTTCCTTCTCCAACCATATCAATATTTTGAACATTATTCATACTATCCATTACGAGCCCCCCTATACCAAAGTATTTACTTCCAGTATCAATGCGATCTCCCCGTCACCAAGGATCGTAGCGCCGCCGATACACTTTGTGCAATTAATGTAGTTGCCAATGGACTTGATAACAATCTCCTGCTGTCCGATCAGTCCGTCCACTACCAGACCTGCCTGTTTGTCTCCCTTCATAACAATAACTACAGTCAGGCTCTCCGGCTCTTCCCCGGAAGTCTCCACATCCAGAAGCTGATCCAGACGGATCAGAGGGATTACATTGCCCCGGAGGTTAATAACCTCTTTGGTCTGTACGTATTTAATATCGGATATGGGAATATCCTCGATAGTCTGAATGCTTCCCAACGGGATCGCATATTTCTCCTTGCCTAACTCTACCATCAACGCCTGGATGATAGCTAATGTCAGCGGCAGGCGGATAATAAAGCTGCTTCCCTCGCCCAGCACGGATTTACATTCAATACTTCCACCCAGACCTTCAATCTTGGTCTTCACCACATCCAAGCCAACGCCGCGGCCTGATACGTCCGTGATCGTCTCTGCAGTAGAGAAGCTGGGACGGAACAATAGATCAATAACCTCCTTGTCTGTCATAGCCGCTGCCTGCTCCGGTGTGATCGTACCTCTTTCCAGCGCTTTATTCCTTACCTTTTCTATATTAATGCCGGCGCCGTCATCCCGCACCTCAATATTAACATTATTTCCATCCTGGTATGCATCCAGCCAGATATTGCCAATCTCCGGTTTGCCAAGCGCAACCCTCTCTTCGTTGCTTTCCAGTCCATGGTCCGCCGCATTACGGAGCAGATGCTGCAGGGGATCGCCGATCTCATCGATCACGGTACGATCCAGCTCTGTCTCCTCACCAGACATATGCAATTCCATTTTCTTATCCAGCTTCTTATTCAAATCCCGGATCATTCTGGGGAATCTGCTGAATACACTCTCAATCGGTACCATCCTCACCTTCATGACAGACTCATGAAGATTGGTAGTCACACTCTCCAGGTATTCAATCTGCTCGTTAATACTGCTCTCCCGGCTCTCACCCTCAGCCGTACTGTTAGATACCAGGCCATTCTTGGCAATGATCAACTCACTGACAAGATTCATCAAAACATCTAATTTCTCAATATCCACCCGGACCGTTCTTCCGACTGCCGGCTTGGTAGACTTCTGCTGCTTATTGGCCGCAGCCCCGTTCTTAGAAGCTGCCTCTGTCTGCGCAGCCGCCTTAGCCGGCTTCTTCGGCTTAGGCGCAGCTTTTTTCTTCTCTTTCTCCGGCTCCTGGGAGGCTTCTTCCGGCTCATCCAGCTTCGCATCAAACGGGCCGATACAAGCTTCCTTTACCTCAGAAACATTCTCAATTGCTGCTTTTACCTTTTCCAGGCTCTCCTTGGTAAAATAGACCAGACTGAAGTCCATATCAAACTTCTCATCTTCAATATCCTGTACATTAGGGACTGCTTTAATAACCTCCCCCATGTCCTCCAGGGCTTTGAATACCAAAAAGGCCCTGGCAGCCTTCAGGATACAGGTATCCTGGAGATATACCGTAATGCCAAAAATGTTCTGATTCTGCTCCTTCGCCTTCTGGAAAGTGTTCTTCTCATATTCTGAAACGGTAATGGCGCTGTATTTAGCGCCGCCGCTTTCACTGCTCTGTGTGGAAGGTGTTTCTTCTTCCTTCTTCTCTGCAGGCGCCGGCTTGCTGCTCTCTTCCAATCCGCCAGTGCCCTTCTTCACAATATCATTCAGGATATTAATAATGTCCTCATTATCATCTTCCCCTTCATCGGCAGATTCCAGGATATTGGAAAGATAAGCTTCCAGAGCATCCAGCCCGCGGAACAGTACATCTACCAGCTCTGGCTGTACTGTCATGTTACCGCTGCGGATTTCCTGAAACACATTCTCCATATTATGGGTCAGTTTCTGCATCCGCTTATATCCCATGGTTCCTGCCATTCCCTTCAGGGAATGGGCCGCACGGAAGATCTCATTAATGGCATCCGTGTTCTCCGGCTCCTTTTCCAGAACCATCAGCTGATCGCTCAAGGTCTGTAAATGCTCTCTGGTTTCGTCAATAAAAATCTCAAGATACTGGCTTACATCCATACTATTGCACCCCCACATGCTTCGTTATAGCGTCTGCTATATTCTTCAATGACTGTACTTCATCTACGGCTCCTGCCTCTGCAATCATTTTAGGCATGCCATAGACGATACAGCTGGCCTCATCCTGCGCTATAACATAGATTTTGTTTGTTTTTTCTAATTGCAAAATTCCTCTGGTTCCATCTGCTCCCATGCCCGTCATCACCACACAGGTGATCTCATCAAAACTGCTCTCCATCAGAGATTCATACATAATATCCGCACAAGGCCTGAGCCCGTTTCTTGGCGGTTCCTCTGACAAGGCGATACAGTGGGCATCTTTCCCCTTTTCAATAAGCCGCATCTGAGAACCTCCTCGAGCGATATAAACCGTCCCCTTTTGGATCTGTTCTCCGCTTTCTGCTTCCTTGACATGAATCTTACTCAACTCATCCAAACGCTTGCCCAGGGATTCTGTAAATCCCGCCGGCATATGCTGGACAAGAAGTACAGCGGCATCCAGATTGGCCGGCAGAAAAGGGATCACTTGCTGCAATGACTTCGGCCCCCCTGTGGAACAGGCTAATGCAACCAGCTTTTTGGTTCCGGAACCAAGCGGAGCCTTTGAATGCAGATTCCGGTCTGCCTGCAGCAACATATCCTGGGAAGTGGCCCTCCAAACGCTTCTGCGAATCCCATAGTTCACAGGCTTGTATGTTCTCCCCTTCTTCTCTTCCTCCTGGGAAGGCAGGGAAATCTGGGAAATATCCAGGTCACAGGCTGCATATAACATCTGGATCAAAGTCCGGTTAAAAGAAACTCCTTTGACCTCTGCCAGTTTGTCCGGCTTTGTGATAAAGTCGAATGCGCCTAATTCCAGAGCCTCTAAAGTCTCTTTGGCCCCTTCCTTTGCCAGCGTACTCACAATGACCACTTTTTGCCGGATCCCCTTTTGGTTCAGCACCCGGAGAAACTCCAGGCCATCCATATTTGGCATATGGATATCCAGAACGATAACGTCAAAATGCTTTCCGCTTTCCAGGATATGTAGCGCCTGTAGCCCATCTGCCGCATAGTCACTCGTCTCAAGCTGCTTATCTTTATTTATTATATCAGATATCACCCTTCTCATGAGTGCAGAGTCATCTACCACTAAGATCTTCTTCATGGAAGTGTTCCCTCCTGTTAATTATTTTTTGTTCTATCTGCCCGGAACAACCTTGCCAGAAGCCCCGCCAACCCCCGTCCTCTGGAAGGATACGCCTGGAACTGCTCTCCTGTCTCCAATACCATGGCCAATTCCAGAAAAGCCCTGGCAGAAGGGGAATCCGGATATGCCATAGACACCGGCTTCTGATTCATCACAGCCTTAGGGATATTCTCATCATAAGGGATTGCCCCCAGATATTCCATATCCATATTAAGAAAACGATTGATCACCGTATTCAGCTTATCAAATAGTTCCTTCCCCTCCTCATAGCTCTGTATCCGATTGCCGATCATCCGAATACAGGTTCTGTCGGAATTAAAATCCAAATGGCGGCACAGAGTCTTAAGCAGGGCGTAAGCATCGGTGATGGAAGTAGGTTCCGGCGTAGCCACCAGCAATACTTCTTCACTATAAGTCACTAACTCAATGACATTATCTGCGATCCCGGCTCCGGTATCAATGATGATCACATCTGCCTGCCGGTCCAGATCACTCATATGGCTTACCAGGCCAGTGATCTGATCCCGTCCCAGATTCGTCATTTCCCTAAGGCCGGAGCCGCCTGAAATAAAGCCAATATTCTCCGGTCCCTGACAGATCACCTCAGAAATAGATTTCTGATGGAACATTACATCCGCCAGATTGTATTTGGGACGGATCCCCAGCATGACCTCTACATTGGCCAGGCCAAAATCTGCATCCACAATAACTACCTTTTTATCCATTCTGCTCAGCTGAATTGCCAAATTAACGGATACATTGGACTTGCCCACGCCTCCTTTGCCACTGGTCACAGTGATCACTCTGGCAAGCTGTCTCTGTATATTTTGTTGTTTCACAATATTTCTCAACCGTTCTGCCTGATCCATCAGCCATTCCCCCCAAGAAGCTGCTTTGCAATCCTTTGTGCATCAATCTTTCCAATATCGTCCGGCACATTCTGCCCCCAGGTCAGATAAGACAGGGGAGCCCCGGTCAGCATCCTGATATTGTAGATGTTGCCGATAGCGTCCGTTTCATCCAGCTTGGTGAATATCAGATTATATTTGGTGACTTGGGAATAGGTCTGTGTGATCTTTACCAGATCCCGGTACTTTGTTGTTACACTCAACACCAGATAGACCTCCCTGTCTTCCTCCGGAACCATTTCCAACAGCTTATGGATATCCTCCCGCTGTTCTTTATTATTATGGGACCTCCCTGCCGTGTCGATCAAGACCAGGTCATAGCTTTCCAGCTCTTCCTTCGTCTTCTCCATCTCGTCCGGAGAATAGATCACCTTCAAGGGGATTCCCAGAATATTAGCATATGTCTTGAGCTGTTCCACCGCCGCAATCCGATAGGTATCCGATGTGATCAGGGCTACCCTTGCCTTCCGGGACAGCTTCAGAGTAGAAGCAATCTTGGCAATAGTAGTCGTCTTCCCGACTCCAGTAGGTCCAATAAAAAATATATACCGTGTCTTCTGGGAATGAATATCGATCAGCCGGGGCTGCCCAATCTTTAATACGATCTTCTGATAAATAGAAGCCAAAATGTTATCCAGGGCCGCATCCTTCTTCAGAGTCCCATCGATTTCCTCCAGGATCTGATCTACATAACCGGCTTCCACCTCGCTGTCCAAAAGCTGGTTACGGACAAGCTGGGTATAAGATTGGATCAAATCCGTCTCCTCCTCTTCCCCGGCTTCTTCCTCCACCTTCCGGCTATTCATCTGCTTTTCCAGAAGATCCTGCAGATTGTTCAGCTTCTGTTCAATCTCTCTGGCAGCGCTTTCATTCCGGCTTTTTCCTTCTGTCTCCTCCGCCTTTTCCTCATCCGGCGGAAGGATCTCTTTTCGCCGCACCAATTCTTCTGTGCGGTTTTTCTGTTCCATCTTTCTGGAATCTGCAGCCGGTTCCGGCTGGATATCCTGGGAAATGATCTCCTGCAGTTTGGAAAAATCCGGCGCCTCCATTTTATCCTCTTTCTGCGGCTGTACTTCGTCTACTGCCGCAGTCACTTCCACAGAAGCCTTGCGGAACAGCTTCCAAATACCCCGGGGCTCCATATTCTTTACGCTCATAATCACAGCATCCTTGCCCAGTTCCTCTCTGGCCATTTCCAAAGCTTCCTGTTCCGTCACCGCAATATATTTTTTAATAACCACTATACTGTCACCATCCCTATCGATTGTAATTCAACATCCGTATCTATCTCATTATAAGATATTACGATCAGATCCCGGAATTGCTCCTCCGTCAGCTTTTTAAAATACATCCTGACAATAGGCGAGGTAATAATGATCGGATTCTTGCCCAGATCTTCCATCTTATCGACCTCATCCTTGACCGCATCCAGGATACTTCTGGTCATATCCGGGTCCAGATTAATATAAGCCCCCTGCTCTGTCTGTTTTACTGAACCCATAATTTCCTGCTCGATTTTGGGATCCAGGGTAACCACACTGGTCATTTCGTTGGCAGGGAAATATTTATTGGATATCGCCCTCTTCAGGCTTTGACGCACATATTCTGTCAATACATCGGTATCCCGGCTGGTAGGCGCATTATCTGCCAGAGTCTCAAAGATCGTTACCAGGTCCCGGATTGAAATCCCCTCTTTTAACAGATTTTGCAATACCTTTTGTATCTCGCCTACATTGAGCAGCTTAGGAACTAATTCCGTAATCAATGTTGTATTCTGCTCTTGAATATTATTGATCAGATTCTGTACATCCTGGCGGGTAAGAAGTTCATCCAGATGTCCCCGGATCACCTCCGTCAGATGGGTTGCAATGATGGAAGGCGGATCGACTACCGTATATCCCAGGGATTCCGCACGTTCCCTCTGTCCCTCCGTGATCCAAATGGCCGGCAGATGGAAGGAAGGCTCAAAGGTCGGAATACCTGTGATCTCTTCCTCTACGTAACCGGGATTCATAGCCATATAATGGTCGAAGAGGATTTCCCCTTCGCTAATGGGCACGCCTTTGATCTTGATCACATACTGGTTAGGATTCAGCTGGATATTATCCCGCAGGCGGATCATAGGCACAACGCAGCCCATTTCCAGCGCCACCTGACGCCGGATCATAACCACCCGGTCCAGAAGGTCTCCGCCCTGGTTCACATCTGCCAGAGGGATGATCCCATATCCAAATTCCAGCTCAATCGGATCCACCTGAAGCAAAGAGGCCACATTCTCGGGTCTGCGGATCTCCTCTACAGACTCCTCTTCCTCCATGGTCTCTTCCTCGATCCCCTCGATCTCCAGATTCATTTCGATCACTCTGCCCACAATGATCAGCAATGCCGCATAAACCAGGCAGATCATTGTCTGCAATGGGGTAAACAGCCCCAGGAACGCCATGGTCCCACCTACAATATATAAAACCTTCGGAATGGAGAAGAGCTGCCTGATCAGGACATTGCCCAGATCCGATTCCTTAGAGATCTTGGATACCAGCACACCGGTAGACAGGGAGATCAGCAGCGAAGGGATCTGAGATACCAGGCCATCGCCGATCGTCAGGATCGAATATCTTTGCAACGCCTCGGCAGCAGACATTCCCTGCATCAGGATACCGGTAAGCAGCCCTCCTACAAAGTTTACCATCGTAATGATCAGGCCTGCCGTAGCATCTCCCTTTACGTATTTGGTAGCACCATCCATAGATCCGAAAAAGGAAGACTCATCCTGGATTTTCTGCCGCCGTTCTTTCGCCTGTTCATCATTGATCGCCCCTGTGTTCAGATCAGCATCAATGGCCATCTGCTTACCAGGCATTGCGTCCAGGGTAAACCGGGCCGTCACCTCAGAAATACGTTCAGAACCTTTATTGATCACAATAAACTGGATAACGATCAGGATAAGAAAGATTACCGCCCCGATAACCAGACTTCCGCCGCCCACAAAATTTCCAAAGGTCTGCACTACATTTCCCGCATAACCTGTGGCCAGGATATTTCTCGTGGAACCTACGTTCAGGGAAATCCGGAATAACGTGGTCAGCAGCAAAATCGTAGGAAAGCTGGACATATTCAAAGCTTCCGTTGAAAACAATGCATTGAACAAAATAATCAACGCAATAGATATATTAAACAAAATCAAAATATCCAATAACAATGTCGGGATCGGCACAATCAAAAATATAATGGGGATCAAAATATATAATCCCAGAAATAAATCATTTCTCTTCATGTGTTTCCTCTCCTTCTTCCACAGTTCTGCCCATCTATATCTTTCCTTTCAGCCCATATACATACGCCAGGAGCTCTGCCACCGCCTGATACAGTTCCGGCGGGATCTGGGCGCCAATATCAACATTATGGTAAAGCATTCTGGCAAGGGGTTTGTTCTCCACAATCTCCACCTCATATTCCCTGGCTCTCTCCTTAATCTTCTCCGCCAGGAAATCAGCTCCCTTCGCTACTACAATCGGAGCCTCATACCGCTCCTTATCATACAGGATCGCTACTGCAAGATGGGTAGGGTTTGTAATAACCACATCTGCCTTGGGAAGCTCCTGCATCATACGCCGCTGGGCCGCCTGCTGCATTCTCGCCCTCTGCTGGCTCTTTACCTTAGGATCTCCCTCTGCCTGCTTAAATTCATCCTTAACCTCCTGCTTAGTCATCTTCATATCCTCATGGAACTTCCATTTCTGATAGAAGAAATCTATTACGCCGATAACCGCAAAACAAAAACTGATGCGCAGGCCAATATTCAGGATCGTATTGCCGATCAGAGAAATTGCCTGGGGCAGCGAATAAGCATACATATTCAGCACCAAAGCCCATTCATCCTTCAGATAGGAATATACCACATAGACCAATACGCCAATCTTGGCGATGGACTTAAGCAATTCCACGAGCTTGTCTTTGGAAAACAGACGTTTCATCCCACTGACAGGATTGAATTTGTCAAACTTTGGCCTCAGGGGCTCTAACGTCACCTTCCACTTTACCTGGAGCAGAAGCGTTACCACAATCACCACATAGACCACCAACATAAAGGGTAGGGCTGTGAGCAGGACAAACCTTATGACCTCCTGTAAAATGGTACAGGCCTGGTTTACGGTAAATTCCATGTTGGCGTAGTCTGACAGATGGGAGTATACCATATTAAAGCTGTTATAAAAACGCTCTCCCATATAGCCGATCAGCACCCGCAGCAACAGAAAAAACACCAGCAGGGTAGCTGCTGTTGTCACATCCATGCTTTTCATGGTCTGTCCTTTTTTACGGGCGTCTGCCAGCTTCTTGCTGGTAGGCTCCTCTGTCTTCTCACCACCAGACCCTTCAGCAAACAGCTGCAGATTATATTTCAAATAACAAGAATGCTTCACGGCAGATATCATCTTCTCTTCTCCCAAGTATCGTACCTTTATCATAACCTATCTGCGGAAAAATAGCAATGTATCTATGTCATTATGCCTTTCATAAATAAATCTGTCATTTTTCGCATCTCCTCAAAAATCATATCGGTAATCTGGGGAAGCAGGAACATCATTGTAAACAGGATAAAAAGCCCTACAAAAATCTTCAACTGCATTCCAATCACAAACATATTCATCTGGGGGGCAATCTTAGCCAAAATCCCCAAAACCACATTGATCACCAGGATACAGGAAAATACAGGAAGAATAATGCGAAAACCAATCATAAAATAATCTGCCATGTACACCATAAAGATCTCCAGCAGATTTCCCCGAAAAGCAGCCCCGCCTATAGGAATCAGCTGATAGGAATCATACAGGGCGTCTATGACAAAATAATGCATATCGCCTACCAGAAACATTAACAGGAAGAGCTGCGTGAAAAAATTGGCAGATACGGTGGACTGCACATTAGTCGTGGGATCCATTTCCATTGCCATGGCAAAACCAATCTCCATATCCACCATATGGCCTGAAAAAGAAAGGATATACTGGCCAAATCCCGCCGCCATGCCGATCAGAAGCCCGGTAATCCCCTCCTGCAGGGCCAGCGCGCCATATCCCAATGGATCTTGATAATCCAGGGAATTGTAATCCACTAAGTTGGTCACAATAACCGCCAAAAAAAAGGAAAGCCCCACTTTCACTTTTCTTGGGATACTATTGATACGAAAAAGAGGTGCTGCCACTATCACACAGGATACCCGTATCAACACAAGAATAAAATATTCTATATATTCAATAGAAAACTGCACTTCTCTCACTCCAAACTATGTCATCGGCTCTTAATATATTCCGGTATCCCCTGCATCAGATCCACAAACAGATCCGACAAATTATTCAGCATCCATCCGCCAAACAATACCAACACTAACATAATCGCCAGAAACTTCGGTACAAAAGTCAATGTCTGCTCCTGTATGGAAGTGATCGTCTGAAAAATGCTGATGATCAGCCCCACTACCAGGGAAATCAGCAGCATGGGCGCGGCAGTCATCACGATCACCCATACTACCTCTCTTGCAATATCAATGACTATCGCCTCGGACATAAGCTATACTCCCCTCTCTGATAAACGGCCGGCCTCAGCGGCCTTGTCTTCCTTTGCTGCTATTCTGCGGTCCCCGTCCCCGCAAAAGCTCCCCTTCTGCTACTGGAACGATTGAACCAGCTGCCCTACGATCAGATTCCACCCATCTGCCAGGACAAAGAGAAGGATCTTAAAGGGCAGGGATATGGTTACCGGAGGCAGCATCATCATTCCCATTGACATCAGGGTAGCAGATACTACCATGTCAACGGCGATAAAAGGCAGATAGAGTAAAAAGCCAATGATAAAGGCTGTCCGCAATTCACTGATAATAAAGGCAGGGATCAGGACCATAAGGCTGATATCATCGTAATCTTCAATCTCATCCGCAGACTCTTCATTGATCTCCAGGAACAGCCGGATATCCTTATCTCTGGTCTGGGCCAGCATAAACTTTCTCAGCGGGGCGATCCCCGCATCAATGGCATCCTGCTGGCTCACCTGGCCAGACTGAAAAGGCTGTACCGCATCCGTATTAATCTGGCTAAAGACCGGACTCATAATAGCCAGGGTCATAAACAGGGAAAGCCCTGCCAGCACCTGGTTCGGCGGCGTAGTCTGCGTTCCCAGAGCAGTACGCAGAAAATGCATAACGACAATGATCCTGGTAAAAGATGTAAGCATAATAAGTATGGAAGGCGCCAAAGATAAAATGGTCAGCAGGATCAATATCTGCAATGTGGATTCCAGCTGTGCGCTGCCCGCATTGGATGTAATATGCAGATCCAATGTATTATCATCCGCATCCGGCTCTCCGGCAATCTCCTCCTGTGTCGTATCGTCCACCCGGCTGGCCGCCACATGGGAGGAGCCTGATATAGAAAAGGCCAGTATCAGCGCTGCTGCTATCAGCAGACTCTTTCTTACTGACCTTTTTATTCTTGTTATCTTCCCTCTATTCATGCATCTCAACCTTTCAGACCCCTTTCTCCGGGTCTATTCTCTACTATTATTTTTCTTCTTTACCTTATCATGCAGCATTCCCGAAAATATCTCTTTAAATGACGCTGGCTGGGAAGTCTGCGCTTCCTCCAGATCCAGATCCTCTTCCTTCAGTTCTGCCAGTATCTGCAACTGCTCCTTACAGGAAGCCACCGCCAGATACTTCCTTCCTACCCGAAGGATCATGATCTGTTTCCCCGGTCCCATGGAAAAGACTTCCTCAACCTCAATATTTTTATTTCTTTGCTGTACCATCCCTGTCTTGGCATACCAACGGGTAAACCAATAGGCGGCCACAAGGATCAGGATAAAGACCAGTAACAGTAAAAGCAATTTAACAAAGCTGGAGAGCATAGATATCTTTACTAAATACAACAATGCATCTACACCTCCAGCTATCAATTCTCACTATTTCATTATCTCTGTCAGACGGATTCCGAAATTCTCCTCAATCACAACAACCTCGCCCCTGGCAACAAATTTCCCGTTGACCAGCACATCCACCGGCTCACCGGCCAGCTTATCCAACTCAATGATCGTTCCCGGGGAAAAATCCAGAATCTCCTTGATCGATTTATTGGTACGTCCCAATTCCACCGATACCTCCAAAGGAACATCAATGATCAGGTCAATATTCTCCTGCTGTACCAGAGGACTAACCCCCATATTAAACGGTTGGAACTGTGCCGGCTGTACATTTACATTCGGCGCAGGCATTGCATACGGTTGAGGGGCAGCTGCCGCCATCTGCTCCGGCATAGCCTGAGGCATCGGTGCGGCGGCTGGCGTAGGAGCTGCTGCGGCTGCCACTTGCGCAGGCGCAGGCTCTGCCACTGGCTGCGATGGCGCCGCTGCTGCCGGAGCCGGCGCAGGCGCCTGGTCCAGTCCAGCATCACCGATAAATTTCTGATACAATTCTCTGGCAAATTCAAAAGGATATAATTGCATGATCTGGCTGTCCACCAGCTCACCAATCTTCATTTCAAAAGAAACCTGCACGATCTCCCCGGAAAGGAAGCTGGATATCTGAACATCCTCAATACTGTCGTTCAGATCCACCAAACTTGCAGATGGCGGACTGATATCCACTTTTTTCTCCAGCATAGAGGAAAGAGAGGTCGCCGCAGAGCCCATCATCTGATTCATTGCTTCGCTGATAGCGCTCAAGTGAAGCTCTGTCAGTTCTCCGTCCGTATTGGAGCCGTCCCCTCCCATCATCAGGTCTGTGATGATCTTCACATCAGTATCCTTCAAGATCAACACATTATTTCCCTCAATACCTTCAATATAAGAAATATGAATAAAGACACAGGGTCTGTCATACTGGGCTGCTATCTCATTCAGCGTAACATAAGAAATAGTCGGGGTAGTAATCGTCACTTTATTATTCAGCAGCGTAGACAATGTGGTAGCTGCCGTTCCCATATTAATATTCGAGATCTCGCCAATAGCATCTTTCTCTGCATCTGTTAAACTTTCTCCTCCAGAAGCAGCTGGCGCTGCGGCTGCTCCGCCGCCTCCTGTAAGGGCATCGATTTCTTCCTGTGATAATAATCCATCCATAAACCTATTGTTCCTCCCTTATTACTGATGTGACACGCACTGCATAGGAATCCGAAGTTGCCCCTGGAAGCGCTTTAAACTTCTTAATATTCCCTACATATACGTTTAATTCATCATCAACCTTGGTGTCCAGCTTAATAATGTCACCCAGCTGTATATTAATAAAATCATTAACAGAAATCGTACTGCGTCCAAATACCGCACGGACTGGAATTCTGACATGGTTGATAATTGCCTCCACAGATTCCTTATACAACCCATCGTCCTTTTCCTGCATTGTAGAATACCAATATTTCGTATTCAGCTTGTCAATCACTGATTCCACACAGGAATAGGGAATACAGATATTCATAAGCCCTTCTACATCACCGATTTTGAGATTCATGGTTACAATCGCTGTCATCTCTGTAGGAGAAATGAACTGGGCAAACTGGGAATTCGTCTCAATCCGCTTTAATCTGGGCTGGATTGAAACTACACTCTCCCACGGGCCAATCAACATATTTGTACAAACTTCTAAAATCTGCTCCAAAATCGTCAATTCAATCTCTGTAAACTCCCGGGTCTTCTCCAAAGGGGCCCCGCCGCCTCCCAGCATACGGTCAACAATGGTAAAACCTATATTGGAAGCCAATTCCAATATAATATCCCCCTCTAACGGAGCAAAATTCACGACTCCCAGCAAGACCGGATTTGATAATGCATTAGAAAATTCAGAATATGTATTTGCCTCTGCATTCATCACTTCTACCTGTACATTTTTCCGCAGATAAGCCGGTAAATTAGTAGAAAGTATCCGCCCGTAGTTCTCAAATATAATCTCCAGAGTCCGAAGATGATCCTTTGAAAATTTGGACGGCCTGGAAAAGTCATAATTCTTGATCGCCCGTTCCGGCTCAGAATCCATCTCTTCCAGATCCAACTCCCCACTGCTGAAAGCGCTTAGTAAGCTGTCAATCTCGTCCTGGGACAAGACATCTCCCATCTCATTCACCTCACACCAGAATCCGGTTCATATACTATATCTATTATAAACCAACATTCCATTCTTCTAGTCTGGTATCTCTATTCCATACCATCTTCCCTATCATATCATATTTTCCAGAAAAAACAAAGCCTATTATTGATAAATAAAACCAGATAAGGATATTTCCACTACTGCCTTTGTATCCAGCCGCTCCCGGATCTTAGCCAGCGCTTCTTCCTTGACGGCAGGCTCTGAGATATCATCCAGGCTGTGAGAGGATATTACTGAACGGATCACATCCGTTACCTGCGCCTGATTGTCTGTGATCATTTTCTTAACGGCTTCACTGTCATCTGCCTTTTTATTCACTCCCAAAGTATAACCGTCCAGCTGGGCATAATGCTGGCCTTCCGTTGTCCCTGCCGCCAGGTTGATCGTCTGAGTCTCCTCAAATGTCACTACAGAGTTCTCCACATCAGCGATGGTATAGTCCTCCGCCCCTTCAGCATCATCCGCTTCCAATTCCAGATTCAGCACCGACTCTACCTGGGAGATCAAGTTATTGGTCTTCTGGAACGTAGGCAGCATGACGAAAAACAAGATTGCCGTCAAAACCACATTGATCACCGTCAAAGCTGTGATGATTACACTAAAAATATTTTTTTTCATAGTTTTCCATATCCTCCATTCTTACTCTTTCCTGTATTCCCGTGATACAATCTCATAAACTCCCTTTATTGGGCGTTAGAATATATCTTAATCTCGACACGGCGGTTCTTCGCCCGGCCTTCTGACGTACTGTTGTCCGCCACTGCGATTGCATCGCCTCTCCCGGACGCCTCTGCCATGTCTTTTTCTAATTTATGGTTTTCCAGAAAATATTCCAGCACCTTCGTTGCCCTGGCTGTCGAAAGCCAAAGATTGCTGGGAAACTCCGCCGTATGGATCGGCACGTTGTCTGTATGCCCCTCAATCTTAATGATCCTGTCAGGATATGCTTTCAAAATATCTCCCACCCGGCTCAGCATATTTTTAGCGCCGGGACGTATCTCTGCACTTCCCGAATCAAAGAGGATTCCTCCGCTCAGGGAGATCATAACATACTGATATCCTTCGTCCATTGTGACTTCGATCGCATCCTGCACCCGCCCGTTTTCACTCCGTTTGACCACATCACTGTATAGCTTCCGGGTATCTGCGCGCTGCTGCTGTTCAATCTCTGCCATAGGGTCTTCTTCCTCTTCACTCTCTGCTGCTTTTCCCATATCAGATATATAATCATCCAAATTGTTCAGCTGGGTAGCGCCGCTGGATATCAGCTGCCCCTCTCCCAGGGCCCGGGCGCCGGAACTGAAAATACTGAAACTGTTAGACAGGGACGCCACCAACTCTGCGTATTTTACTTCGTCAACCGCCGACATGGAATACAGCAACACGAAAAAGCAAAGAAGAAGGTTCATCAGGTCGGAAAAAGTATCCTTCCAGCCATCGGTCTTGATCTCCTCTTTTTTCTTTCCCGCCATTAAGCCTCACCACCTTCAGGAGTTTCCTCCTCACCCATACTCTCACGGGCAGAGGGCGCTAAGAAGGATTTAAGCTTCTCTTCAATAACACGTGGGTTCTCTCCTGCCTGAATAGACAGAAGCCCTTCCACCATGACTTCCTTCACCATTATCTCAATCTCATTGTTCGTCTTCAGTTTAAAAGCTATCGGCGTACAGATCCAATTGGCCAGCAGAGAACCGTATAATGTGGTAAGCAGGGCCACCGCCATGTTAGGGCCGATCATGCTCATATCCTCCATGTTATAAAGCATGTTTACCAAACCGATCAGCGTACCGATCATACCCCAGGCAGGACCAAACCCCGCCCAATTGGTCCAGAAGGTGATCTTCTCATTATGCCTGTTGTCGACAGAATTCAGCTCTGTCTGCATAATATTCCGCACCAATTCCGGATCTGTACCATCCACAATCAGCATGATCCCTTTCTTCAAAAAGTCATCTTCAATATTGTTAGCCGCTTCCTCTAATGCCAGAAGTCCTTCTTTCCTGGCTACGTTGGATAAACTGATAATATTATCGATCACATCCGCCTCATTAGCCTGCTTTCGCTTCAATGCCAGAGAAAAGGTCTTCAAACAGCCTATCATATCCGGAAAACTCTTGGCCTGCGACACCATACAGAAAAAAGAACCACCCAAAGTGATAAATACCGAAGGAAGATCTTTAAAATGGCCTAACGCCGCTACTCCTTCACTACCTGTAATGATCCCGAAAAATACCACCACTGCGCACAGAACCATTCCAACAATCGTTGCTATATCCACAATCTCCACCGCCTTATGTATATTCTATATTTCGCAGTCCGCCGCATTAACTGTCCCACGAAATACATTCTTTCTTAAACAATTTTACTAGATTTTTGACCTCTTGTCTACTTTCTTTTACAATTAATTTCTTTCCAGTAGTAAGAGTGATCACAGTATCCGGCGTCTCTTCTACGGTTTCGATCAAATCACAATTTATGGTAATCTGGCTTCCATTCAGCTTAGTAACATCGATCATATTCTTTTCCTCCCTCTCACCGCCGCCATTCCGGGCGTCTCCAATCACAAAAAATACTGTCCTCGGGCCAATCAAAGAAAAAGGGTGCTTTTCCCTTGAGAAAAGCACCCGCACCTAAAAATTATCGTTTCAGATTTACTAATTCCTCCAGCATGGAGTCAGAGGTAGTGATGATCCTGGAATTTGCCTGGAAACCTCTCTGGGTAGTGATCATCTGGGTAAATTCATTAGCCAGATCTACATTAGACATTTCCAGCGCACCTACTGTAAAGCTTCCGCTTATGCTGATGTCCTCACCGATCCCGTCAAACTCACCGGAGTTCAATGTTGCAGCAAAGAGGCTGCCTCCTCTGGACTCCAGGCCAGAAGGATTGGAGAAGGTAGCTACGGCAATCTGTCCCAGAAGCTTAGACTCTCCATTGGTATAAGAGCCATATACCATACCCTCTTCAGAAATGGAGATACCATTCATTGTTCCCGCATAATTGCCGGTACCGATTCCATTATAACCTCTCTTATAGCTGGTATCAGAAATCCCACCTGCGCCATACTGTGTCAGGTTAGAGAAATAAACCTCTACGCCGCCATTGTCATTGTCAGAATCATACTGAGGGAAGGTACTGTTCGTTCCCGTATGTTCTTCATCCACACCAATCACAGAGAAATTGATGGAAAGACCGGAATAGGTAGTATTGTCACGTTCCGGCACAGAACCAAATTCTCCGCTGGAGCTGTTAAACAGCAATGCCTGGCTCAGCGCAGGATCCAGAATAAACTCTCCGGTATCCTCATTTACATCACCGCTAATGCCGCCTTCTACACCGCCCCAGGTAATCTTGGCGCCGGTGCTGCTGTATGTTATTTTCCCTGTTGTATCATCAACTTCCTTTTTCACAAAAATAGACTGTCCTTCCGAGTTCATCACATCCTCTACCCGGACTGTATATTTTACTGCAGATTCATTATCCTGCTCTTCATCAATCGTCACTCTCAGCTTGACTGTGTACAGCTCGCCCAGATTATCATAGAAACTAAAGGTCATTGGTAAGCCGCCGGTCATGTTGCCATCTTCATCTACGATCCCTACCAGGCTTGGATCATTTTTATCAATATTTCCAGTCATAGTGACATTTGAGGTGGCAGTAGGAGGAGCTTCCAGCTGCTCTGCTGTCATTACCTTCAGATCTTTTACGCTGTCTTTTACAATATTCCCATTGTTATCAGCCAGCCATCCCTGCACGATAGCGCCGTTGGTAGTACAATACAGATTACCTGAAGCATCTACGTTTAATGCGCCAGACTTTGTAAACAACGTCTCACCATTGGAATTAACCACCAGGAACGCCTCGCCGTTGATAGCAATATCCAATGCCCTGTTGGTAGAAGATGTTCCGCCATTCTCTGTTATATTTGTGGTAACAGCTGCCACCAGAGAACCGAGACCGATCTGCTTCGCATTAGTACCTGCAGTCCCTGTGGTTGCATTTGGACCGGTAGCAGAGGATACCGTCTGATAGAAAGTATCTGAAAAGTTTACTGCACTTCCCTTAAATCCAACTGTATTTACATTAGCAATGTTGTTACCGATAACGTCCATCTTGGTCTGGTGTGTTCTAAGTCCTGCAACACCAGAGTAAAGTGATCTCATCATAATATATTTCCTCCTTTATCCAGGGGAATATCCATATCTGAGGGCTCTCTGTCAGTTAAGCCCTCCATGCCTCCTTGTGAGGTCCGGCATGAAGTTATTCTCCCTATATCGATCAACTGATTACTGCGCCGTCTATATTCGTGAACACCGTCTCTGCGGAGTCACTCACTGCGGTTATTACTGTATTATTCTTTACATTTACAATAAACGCCAGATCATCTACCATAACCAAAGACTCTCGAATTCCTTTTTCCCTTGCCTTTGTCGCTCCATTCTCCAAACGCGCCATCTGATTCGGGGACAGATTAATATTTCTGACCGCCAGACGTTCATTCGCATGCTTGGAAAACCGTAACCCGTTCAACTGGCTCTCCCGGGTAGAGCTTAATATTTCCTGAAATGAAAGTCCGGAATCCGTGGAATCTTTCGGTTCTGCAGCAGTCTTCTTCTGTAATAGCTGTCCTGCCATCTTCTCAATCGAAGAATAATTATCACCTAATCTCTGCATGCGATTCCACCTTCTTTCCTTATGCTTTTATATATTCTTCCGAATCTACGCTGTCACGCAGGTTATCTTCACCAGATCCGTCTGGTGCAGTCTCTTCTCCCCCTTCTGCCTTATCAGAAGAATCTCCGGAATCCGTTCCGGCATCCTCTTCCGGCTCATCTACCGTGGTAGGGGTTCCCTTTACCGTCAAAGTAACACTGGTGTAATCCATTGTATTATTGCTATCATCAAATACAAAGGCGATCACATAATTGCCTGCCGGAAGGCTGGTCAAAGCTTCTTTCTTGATCGTCAGCTTGCCATCCTCATATTTAAGATACTTGGCGTCAATCTGTTTGGTCATTCCATCTTCACCCATCAATACAACAGCCATTCCCGATGCCTGGTATCCATTAGATCCCAGATTAATTCCGCTAATTTCAATATCCTGCGGGTCATGATGCAGGAAGGTATGCTGCTGCTCCTTTACAGAAGGCAGATAGGAAGAGATCAGATAATAGGAATCAATTACCTGTACGATATCGTCATAGGAATACCGCTCGCCATTCACAGAGACATAAGCCTTGCCATTCTCAATCATTACATAATCCACAGTACCCTGTACCTCTGTCACAGCTCCTGTTGCAGATTGCTGCTGGATCAGCACTTCCTTGCCCACCAGGGAATATGCGGATGTATTTACTGTAGTCGTATTCAGGTTCTGCATCTGCTCCAGCTCAGAGAACTGCGCCAGCTGCGCTACGTATTCTGTATTGCTTGTGGGCTCCAACGGATCCTGATACTGCATCTGTGTGACCAGAAGCATAAGAAAATCTTCCTTATTCAGGGAATCATTCGCTTTCCGTTCGGTTGCCTGTGAGCTTTCAGAAATATTAACCTGACCATCCACAACGTCAGCTATTAAACTCATTTTTCACTCCTTTCTACCGCGTTCTGCGGTGATTATGCGATAAAATCAACGCTGGATCCCAGATCCTGCATTACATTTTGCCGAAGCTGCTCTTCAGCCGCTTCAACGTCTTCCTCTGATTCTCCTTCAAAATCATATTTTCTGGCCTTGCCGTCTCCCTGGCCAAAATCCTTGTTGTCTCCAGGCTGCTGGAAATCGCTTTGCTCAAAGGAGAAGTCAGATACTGATACTTCTACGGCATCCACTTTCAGATTCTTCTGTTCCAAATTCTCCCGAAGCTGGAACATCTGGCTCTCCAGTGCTTCTCTTGCCTCATGGGTCTGTACCAGGAAACTGGCTGTCATCACACCGTCCCGGGAACTGATCGTCAGGGAAACTTTACCTAAATGCTCTGGATTCAACTGCATTTCCATCGTTGTTACATCTTCCTTGACCACAGTCCGTATCCTGTCAACCACCTGGTTGACAATGTCTACCATCTGTTGGATATGGGTCTGTACCGGTGTCTCTACAGCTTTTTCCATCTGCATCAGATTCTCAAAGCTAACGCCCTCCATATTCGGGGCGATCGGCTGGCTCTGACTGTCCTTCCAGAGTAAACCTCCCAGAGATCGATCTTCCGAAGAAGTATTCTCCTGCGGCTCCTTCCCATCAGACTGGGCAAATGTGAAATTCTTCTCTGCCTGGCCTTTTTCCTGACCTGCAACAGATATCTGCTTCTGTGCCAGCGTCTCTGTCCGGGCCTCTTCCTTCTGAACAGCTGCTGTCCCTTCCTGGCGGTTCATTTCTACAACCGCTCTCTCTGCCTGTAGCGGAGAGTTTCCTGTCTCCACGCTGCTTTCCTGCTGCGGTTGCGTCTGCTGCTCCCATGCAGCAGTCTCTTCTGCCGTCTCTGCCAGAATAACCTCCGGCTGATCTTGAGAAACCGCATTCTCTGCTATCATGGTCTTCAGCTGGTCCAGAGTGTATCCGGTAAGTCCTTCCCAGTCAATACTGTCCAGTCCCTCCATCAATTGGTTCAACTGATCCAGCATAGGCTCATTCGTAAGGAAATCGGTAACCTCTGCGGTTCCGTTCAGCTGCATTACAAACTGCTTTAAAATTTCAGGATCTGTCAACTGTATCGGAGTAATCCCCATCGCAGCCAGGATTCCATCAAAAGTCTCCTGATCCAGATCTAATTCCTCTGTTACAGCATCCCGGATCAGATCTCCAATCTGCTTTGATAACTGGCCGCTATCTGCGGACTGTGCTGTCTGACCACTATTTTCTGTGGAAACAGTGTCCTGGCCGGAGATCTGCGCATCCTTCCCAGTCCCTTCCGGTACTTTCACCAGCTCTTCTTTCCCAGGATCCGCCTTTGTATCCGGAGTATCCTGGCTTTCCTTCACCTGCTCCGTTGCCTTCGGAGAAGACTCCATTTTACTGTTGCCTGCTGAAGAAGTATCGCCGGTCTTCAAATAACTGTCAAACGACCCCTGAGAGCCTGCCACCTTTGAGCCTCCTGCCCTGCTCCCCTGGCTTCCTGCCAGATTCACAGGCAATATGCTCACGTTCTGCATTCCTTCACCTCCTTCCATCGTTTTTCATAATCTATGTCAACAGATTGCTCTGTAGACAGCAAATCATTAATTCACCGAAGATATTTTCTTGGTGATCTGAGCCGCATACGTGCTGTCCATTTCCTGAAGAATGGCCGCCGCATTGCTCTCCCCCATATTCTGCAGGATATCGCATACCAAGTCCAGATCATCTGTCATTTCAGATAACGCCTGCGCCGCCATTTCCGGCTCCATCTTAGCATAATAGGACCCCAGTTTCTCCGCCTGTTCTGTATACTGCTGGGCCTCCACGACCTGACGGTAAATCTTCTCTGCATTCTCCGGGGCAATATCCTCATAATAGCTTCTATATTCTGAGATATCCGGCGCCTTATCGCTGAATACTACATTCTTATCAAAATCTTCTACTCTCTTATTAAAGGCGTCCTCATTGTCCTTATACTTCTTCAGCCGGGCCACCTCAGCCTCCAGCTGGTCTATGTAATCTGCGTTGGCGGTAGAATTACTGTCCTCCGATGCCAGTTGGTTCTCCAGCTCCTGGATCCTGGCGTTGGCCGCCTTTAACGTGGTATATTCATAATTTCCCTCCGCCGCCTGCTGCTCTTCTGATACTGCAGGCAGTATCCGGTTCACCAGCGGCACATCCTTTAAGACAGGATACAAAATATTGCTTCCGACCCCTCCCACATCCAATTTGATCAGGATGCCGAAGATCACCAGCCAGATGATCACAATAACCAACGCGATGAGCACGGTGACAAAACGGCTGCCTCCACTCTCTCTTTCTACTATATCGTCATTTCTTGCCATTTTATTTACTCCTCACTTTCTCCCTGATCACCAAAGCGAAAACTCACCAGTTCATCTACTTCCTTCTGTTCCTGTGCATTAATCTCCTGCTTAAACACTTCAAATTCATTTTCCCGCAGCTTTTCATAGGTTTTCCGTTCTTTCATGGCCTCGTCCAGTTCCTGTCTGGCCCGGTTCACCCGGAGCTGCTGGTTGGCAATCACTATTTTTTGCAGCTGGATATTATACTTGATATTCTCGATCCCATTTTCCAATTCCCGGATCCGAAATACATCCAGGAAATCGACCATTTCCTGGCGCAGGCGCCCCTGAAACTCTGTCAAACGCTGTCCCAGCTGGCGCAGCTTTTCTTCTTCCTGGCGCAGGACTCCTAATTCCACCGCATAGGCCGCCTTGGCCTGGTCTTCTAATTTATATTTGATGGAAAGGATATTCTGCATCCTGAAAATAAATTTTGCCATGTAGTCAGCCCCTTATGTTATGTCTCCTCTTCCTCCTGGAAAATCTGTGCCAGATCCTCTACAATCTGTTCAAACTCTATTTTTTCGTAGACATCCTGCCGCAAAAACTGATTCACCGCATCAATCTTTGACAAAGCATAATCTATATTTTTGTTAGAACCAGGCTTATAGGCGCCGATATTTACCAGATCCTCCGCCTCCGTATAGGTGGCAAGCACATTCTTCAACTGGCCGGAAACCTTTTTATGCCGCTCATCCACAATGCTGCTCATAACACGGGAAATGCTCTGGAGGACATCAATGGCCGGATAATGGTTCTTCTGGGCAATCTTACGGTTTAACATAATATGGCCATCCAGAATGCTACGGGCCGTATCCGTGATAGGTTCATTAAAATCATCACCATCTACCAGCACCGTATAAAGGCCGGTAATGGAACCTTTGTCGGAACGTCCCGCCCGTTCCAAAAGCTTAGGCATCTCTGAATATACACTGGGCGGGTATCCCCGGGACACCGGCGGCTCTCCCGAGGCCAGGCCGATCTCTCTCTGCGCCATAGAAAAACGGGTCAGGGAGTCCATCATCAGAAGGACGTCTTTCCCCTGGTCCCTAAAATATTCTGCAATCGCAGTCGCCGTCTTGGCAGCTTTGTTTCTGATCAAAGCCGGCTTATCAGAAGTAGCCACAACCACTACTGAGCGTTTCATTCCCTCTGGTCCTAAATCTCTCTCGATAAATTCCCGGACCTCCCGTCCCCTCTCTCCGATCAGGGCGATCACATTAATATCTGCCTTGGTATTCCTGGCAAACATTCCCAACAGGGTACTTTTCCCTACACCGCTTCCGGCAAAGATCCCGATACGCTGTCCCCTTCCTACGGTGATCAGGCCATCGACAGCCCGCACCCCAAGAGGAAGCACCGTATCGATCAGCTGCCTGGTCAGGGGATCCGGAGGATCCGCCTCCACGGAATACCCTTGCTGGCCTTCCATGGGACTTCCGTCAATAGGACGTCCCAGCCCGTCCAATGTCTTTCCCAACAGGCTGTCATCTACTATTACTTTTAAGGGAGCATTCGTATTCTCTACCCGGCTTCCCAGCCCCACTCCCTCCGTCTGGTCATATGGCATCAAAATGACTCTGTCATCCCGGAATCCAACCACCTCTGCATGGATCACCTGATTCGTATCCCGGGTGATGATGCGGCACAAATCCTTTAACTTGGCAGTAGGCCCGATAGATTCTATCGTAAGTCCCACCACCTTTGTCACCTTGCCAAGACGCCTCTCATAGGACTGATTTAAAAGCATATTATATTTTGATAAATCAATATCAAGCATATGATACGCTCCTTCCTCCTGTAGCTGTGATAGAATATATGATACCGGCTGTTATGCCGGCAAGAACTGTCAAAGGGTGGTCAGCAGCCGGATCTGCTCCTGCAGATTTTGTAACTGCACATCCAGGCTGCAATCGATCAATTTATTATCGGTCTCAATAATACACTGACCGGACTCCAGGCTGGCGTCCTCTACCAAATTAAATTCAGTGACGCCGGAAGCTGCTTTCATTAAGCTTTCCTTCTGCGCTGTCACTGTCAGCAGATCCTCCTGGGAGACCCGCAGGGTAAGATTCCCAGCCCGCTCCATATGATGAAGGGCCTGGTCGATCAGATAGACGATAACCTTTTTCTTATCCTGACATACAATCCCGATCAGTTTTTCCACAAGAGCTATCATAATATCCGCCATGCGTGGTTCCATCTGACGGATCTCTTCTTCTAATTCTGCCCGCTGGGACTCCATTTCCTGCTGAAATTGGGCTTTCTCCTGTTCCATCTTGTCCCTGGCCTGGGCAAAGCCATCTTCCAGCCCCTGATTCCTTCCTTCCTCCAGGGCATTCTGCCGGATCAGCACAGCCTCCGCCCTTGCATCCTCCAGCAGGCGGTCCGCTTCCACTCTTGCATCCTCCAGCATCTGCTGTGCTTGCTCCGATATCTCCCGGGCCACCTTTTCTCTTTCCTGGTTCAGGATGTCATCCATGTTTACAATATTCAGTCCCGTCTGAAAATCCGGGATACTTCCCAGACTTTCCTGCGCCTCTTCCGCCAGGTCTCCATCCTCTCCCGGAAGGCCTTTGCCGCCCGAGGCATTGGATTCCTTTTTTTGATTCAGGATCTCCGGCAGAAAGACTGGAATCTTCTGGTCGGAATCAATGATCCGTTCCTCCTTGGGCACCACATTAAAATAGGCAGACTTTATCAGATTAGACAACGATCTCGTCACCTCCGCCTCTGGAGATAATAATCTCAGCCGAATCTTCCAGTTTACGAATAATATTTACAATCTTCTGCTGCGCTTCTTCTACATCCTTCATACGCACAGGCCCCATAAATTCCATATCCTCTTTGATCATAGTAGCCAGCCTCTTAGACAAGTTGCTAAAGATCAGATTCTGAACCTCTTCATTGGAACCCTTCAACGCCATTGCCAGCTCATTGTTGTCTACCTCACGCAACACGCGCTGTACAGAACGGTCGTCCAGAGTAAGGATATCCTCGAACACGAACATCTTCTTGCGGATCTCGTCTGCCAGTTCGGGATCTTCGATCTCCAGGCTCTCCATAATATGTTTCTCGGTGCCTCTGTCCACAGTATTCAAGATTTCCACAATGGAATCCACACCGCCTACGATCGTATAATCCTGATTTACCAGGGATGACAGCTTCTGTTCCAATACCTTTTCCACTTCCTTTATTACATCTGGCGAGGTCCGATCCATCTGGGCAATACGTTTCGCCACATCTGTCTGTTTATCCGGCGCCAGGGCGCTAATGATCGCAGAGGCCTGGCCGGTAGGCAGATAGGACAGGATCAGGGCAATGGTCTGTGGATGCTCATCCTGAATAAAGTTCAGCAGCTGGGCGGCATCCGTCCTACGCACAAATTCAAAAGGACGTACCTGTAGGGAAGCCGTAAGCTTTCCGATAACATCCTTGGCACGGTCGGATCCCAGCGCCTTTTCCAGCAGATCCTGGGCGTAGGTAATACCACCCTCTGCGATATATTGCTGCGCCAGGCAAATCTCATAAAATTCATCCATCACTTCATCTTTTACCGTTGGCGATACGCTTCTGGTATTGGCAATCTCCAAAGTCAGCTGTTCGATCTCGTCTTCCTTTAAATGCTTAAATACATTGGCAGACTTATCCGGCCCTAAGGAAATCAAAAGGATTGCCGCTTTCTGAATTCCGCTTATATCCTCCGCTTTTACCGTTGATTTTGCCATGTCGCTCCTCCATTCTGACCCTGCGTTTTCTGAAAAAGTCCAAAGCCTTTTGCTTTTTTAATCCCAATCATCAGAAATCCAATGACGCAGCAGCTGTGCCACAGCCTCCGGATTTTCGTCCACAAATTTTTCAATCAGCTTTCTGGTCTCAGATTTATCGCTAAATTCAATATCCTCCAGGGACTGGTTCTCCTTGGTAGTTGCCAGGAGCTGTTCCACAGACAGCTCTGGCTCCATTTCGGATACCCTGACCGGCGCCGTCCCACGGATCACTACAAAGATCAAAAGCGCAATGATCAGAACAGCTAAAATGATCATCAGGTAATCTGAAAAGGTCCGTCCCCCTCTTGTACTCTCAACAAATTTAGGCACCTGATATGCCATGACACGAATATTATCTGCATTGATCCCGGTAGCCACAGCAATCAGATCCAGCTGTTCCTGAGTCACCTCCAGCGGCGTCCTGGTATTGTTCTGGGCTATAAACTCATCAAATGTCATGTTATCCAGGGTACCGTCCGCCTTCAGGCGGTCTTCATCATAGACCTGATACTGGAGAAGCACCAGCCCAAGAGAAGAGTCATCATATTCAATGGCGGGCGTCTCCCTGCGGATATTCTGGATCGTTTCATTGACAAAAATGTCTGTCAGCTTCTCAATTTCCACAGAAGAATTGCTGGAGGTGCCATTATTCCATGTATAATCTGTATTGTCAGAATCGTTGCTCGCAGTCCCCGGCTCTCCCTCCGGCCCTCCTGAAGTGCCGGTAGAGGAATAGGTATAACGGTTCTTAGCAATACCGCTTCCCTCCTCGGCCCCTTCCGGACTGGTATATTCCTTCCGCAGCTCATCGACTTCTTCCATATTAAACCGGATACCCTGGGTTCCTACTTCCACATCATCGTATCCGCTCTTTACCATCATATCAATGACGTTACTGGCGATCGTATTGCGGAGCTTCTCGGCATATTCCACTGCGCCGCCAGTGATCGTCCCGCCCAGGCCATTGCCCACGGAACCATTATACAGGCAGTTTCCTTCTGAATCATTGATCACTACATTTTCCGTATCTGTGCCCACTGCATTCGCCAGCCAGCTGGCCAGGGACTGCGCGACATCGGACGTCAATACATCCTCGCTGTCGTCCTCCAGGACCACCAGGGCTGTCACAGAAGTCTTGGCCTCCTCATCAAGAACACTATATGTATTCTCCGGCACGTCAATGAATACCTGGGCATCCCGCACAAACGAATAGCCGTTTACCATGCTGCTGCGGAGAGCGCTCTGCAACGCTAAAACCCTCTTCTGGGACTTCTCCTTCTCTGTGGTAGACATGCTATTATCAAAAGCTTCATCCCAGGTATATCCTGTATCTGTCAGATCATTGTCACTCATGGCATACAGGGCATCCGTCATAGCATTCTCATGCACATAAATCGTCAGCCCATCCCGGGAAGATTTGTAGGCAATATTCTGTTCCTGCAATGCATCACACATCTGGCTGGCATCTTCCAAAGTACTGAATTCCTGGAATCTGACCCAGGTAGGCCTGGATACCAGATAACTTACCACCCCGATCAGCACCAGGACGGCGCAGATCACGCTGATAATAATGGTCTTCTGCTTGCTGGAATATTTATTCCAAAACTCTACAAACCGGACTGGAATCTCTTTTATTCGTTCCTTCATCGTCTATAAACTCCCTTGTCGCCTGTCGGCTTTATTTTAGAATTGAAGATTCATGATCTCTCTGTATCCCTGTATAAAAGCATCCCGCACAGCTACGGTATACTGTAATGATACATTTGCTTTCTGCTGCGCGATCATCAGATCATGAATGCTGTCCGTCTCACCCAGTGAAAACTTGATTTCCTCTTCCTCTGCCGCATTACTGTAATCATTGGCATCCCGGATCATCTGCACTGCAGAATCCAACAGAGAATGAAATACCCCATTCTCTTCCTGCTGATCACCTAGGGAGTTATCCAGCCGAGAAGATATCGTCGGCGTGTGAAAATTTGTATTAATTCCTGAAATTGATGACAAATCCATGGATCTTGTCCTCCTGTTTTCTCTAATTCCCTGTATTATTATGACTTACCAATATCCAATGCCTTCAGCTGCATATTCTTGCTGGCATTAAAGGCCGTCACATTCGCTTCATAAGAACGGCTGGCATCGATCATATCTGTCATTTCCGTAACGGTATTTACATTGGGATAAGTGACGTAGCCTCTCTCATCTGCATCCGGATGGGAAGGGTCGTATACCATCCG
The DNA here is from genome assembly GCA_947589315.1 of uncultured Lachnospiraceae bacterium. Classification (GTDB taxonomy): domain Bacteria; phylum Bacillota; class Clostridia; order Lachnospirales; family Lachnospiraceae; genus Jutongia. The sequence continues at coordinate 40,913 of CANPZE010000015.1, forward strand.
GCACTCCGTCTCCTTGTCCTCTATGATATCTGTGATCTTAACTCCTTTTCCCACAGTCCCGGTGGCTGCGATCAGAGTATCGTCAAAAGAAACATAATTCTTCTCCTGGAAAATCACTGATTTCCTCTTATACACTTCACCGTCTGCGCCTCTGGTCGTATTTACATTTGCAATATTCTGCGAAATGATATCCAGACGGGTACGCTGTGCGGTCATGCCGCTGGCGCTAATATCCATTCCTGAAAAAACGTTCATATTCAGCCTCCACTCTATTCTGCGTATCAGCAAGCCTCTTGTCTTATCAATCTATCAGCCTCCGGTCTTCAGTACGGTCTTCAGCCTGCTAAACTCCTGATTGATCGAATCCAATACGGTATAATACCGTATCTGGTTCTTAGCCAGTGCGGCATTCTCCGTGTCAATGTCTACATTATTCCCATCCAGGCGGTAACTGACAGTACCATAATCTGTATATGTACGCCCGGTCAACACATCCAGCTCTGCCTCAGCCACTTCATCATCCAGAGACAGTCCGCCGCTCAGTTCATCCCGCAGATAATTTTCAAATGCCAGATCTTTTCTCTTGTAACCCGGCGTGTCCACATTGGCAATATTATTGGAAATCAATGAATTCCTGGTCCAATTGGCATCCGCTACGGTCTCCAGCACATTGATATAATTATATGCTCCCGATGCGATCATCCTTCTCTCCTCCCCTTCTCTTTTTCTGTACATATATCCTGACTATATCATCACAACATAACTACTCACTTCTAATTATAATGAAAATCAGATAAAATACAAGACATTTTTACACCAATCCAGATATTCCTAAATAATCCCGATCCAAAAAAACAGCCCGGGCCTGTATCGGCCCGAACTATCGTTCCATCTATTTTTCTTCTATACAGCTTCGGATCATATCGCAGGACAGCAGGTCGTTTACAATCCGGATATAGGTTCCCTTCATTCCTGACGACCTGGTCTTGATGATCCCTGCGCTCTCACATTTTTTTAATCCATTGACGATCACAGAACGGGTGATGCCCACCTTATCTGCCAGCCGACTGGTGACCAGTATTCCCTCTGTCTCCTCATCCAGTTCATCCAGCACGCAGGCCATGGCTTTGGCTTCCAGGCGGGACAGAGTGCGGACCGCCGCCTTCACATCCTGTTCTTTGCGGTATTCCTCTGTCATTTCTTCACTCTCTGCCCTCTGCATTGCCAGGCCGATCACAGTAGCCCCATATTCTGTAAGGATAATATCATCAATAGAAAATCCTCCGTCTGTGCGGTATACAAACAAAGTCCCCAGCCTTCTTCCACCCATATTCACCGGGGCGATCATCCCGTAATATTGCTCCACGGCCTCCGGCTCCAACCCCAGAGTCAATAGATTCACGTTTTCTTTGGTGGAAAGGATACTGAGAAATCTTTCCTGGAGAGCGGCTTCCAGGTAACTGCCATATGTCACTTTTGCCAAATTCGGAAGTACCGGTATCCCCTTCCGTTCTTTTAATCCCAGGATCTTCCCCTTCCGGCTGGCCAATATGACGCTCCCCTGCAGCGCCTGGGACAGGATCCGGCAGAAATCGTTAAAATCCACTTTATCTGTTTCCTGTTCTCCCAGCAGCATATTGATCCGCCTTGTCTTATCCAGTAACTCCAAACTCATGGTTATTTTTTCTCCTTCGCCTCCACATAGCCGCACTGTTCATCCATGCAGACCAGCTTATTGCCCTTCTCTACCATCGGCCCCTGGCAATTAGGGCACTTCTTTGCTGACGGTTTCTGCCATGACATAAAATCACAATCCGGATAATTCATGCAGCCAAAATATCTTCTTCCCTTCTTCGTCATCTTAATTACTACATCGGCGCCGCACTTGGGACAGGCCACGCCGATCTTCTCAAAGAAAGGCTTTGTATTCCTGCAGTCCGGGAAGCCGGGACAGGCCAGGAACTTTCCATGAGGGCCATATTTCACCACCATATTGCGGCCACATTCCTCACAGACCACATCTGTAACCTCATCTTCAATCTTAATCTCCTCCAGCTCCCGCTGGGCTACTGTGACTGCCTCATTTAAGTCAGGATAAAAATTTTCTACAACTGTCTTCCATCGTACGCTCCCGTCCTCTACCCGGTCCAGCAGTCCCTCCAATGCCGCAGTAAAGTTTACGTCTACAATGCTGGCAAAGGACTTTTTCATGATACTATTGACTACTTCGCCCAGCTCCGTCACATACAAATTTTTCTGCTCCTTGGATACATAATGGCGGTTAATTAAAGTAGATATGGTGGGGGCATAGGTACTGGGACGGCCAATCCCCAGCTCTTCCAGCGTCTTTACCAGAGAGGCCTCCGTAAAATGAGCCGGCGGCTGCGTGAAATGCTGCTTCTTTTCAAATTCCTTCCCCTGCAGCTTAGCGCCCTTCACCAGATTCCGCGACAGGCTCTTCTTCTCTACCTTGTCCTCCTCAGTCTGGTATACCGTCAGGTATCCCGCAAATACAATCTTGGAGGAGGCGGCAGTAAAACGATACTCCTCAGAATCAATCTTAACAGATACGGTCTCATATTTGGCCGGAGCCATCTGGCTGGCCATAAACCGTTTCCAGATCAGCTGGTATAACCGGAAATGGTCTCTGCTGAGAGAATCCTTCACCATAGCCGGCGTGATATCAATATAAGTAGGACGGATCGCCTCATGGGCATCCTGAATCTTCTTGTCGGATTTTTTCTGGCCTCCATCCTGCGCCAGATATTCCTTTCCATAATTTTCTTCTATATATTCTACAGTCATCGCCTTAGCTTCATCGGAGACACGTGTAGAATCCGTACGCAGATATGTGATCAGGCCGACCGTCCCTCTCCCCTTCACTGCTACGCCTTCATAAAGCCCCTGGGCCAGACGCATCGTCTTCTGTGTGGAAAAATTCAGCGTCTTGGCCGCCTCCTGCTGCAAGGTGCTGGTGGTAAAAGGTAACGGGCACTTTTTGGTCCTCTCAGACTTTTTCACTTCCGAGACCTCAAAGGACGCCTTCTCCAGAGAAGACAGGATCTGATCCAGTTCCCGCTCTGATTCTATAGAAATCTTTTCCTTCTTTGTTCCATAAAATTCTGCCGTCAGCGGCTTCTTCTCACCCTCCAGGTAAAATTCTCCGGACAGAGTCCAATATTCCCTGGAGATAAAAAGATTGATCTCTTCCTCCCGGTCGCAGATAATGCGCAAAGCCACCGACTGGACGCGGCCAGCGCTAAGCCCTCGTTTTACCTTGGCCCAAAGTACCGGGCTGATCCCATAACCCACCATACGGTCTAATACCCGGCGGGCCTGCTGGGCATCCACCAGATTCATATCAATCTGCCGTGCATGCTTAATGGACTGTTTGACAGCATTTTTGGTAATTTCATTAAAAGTGATCCTGCTGGCATTCTTATCTTCCAGCTTCAACGCCTTGGACAGATGCCAGGATATCGCCTCTCCTTCCCGGTCCGGGTCAGTCGCCAGATAAATTTTATCTGCCTTCTTCACTTCCTTGCGCAGTTTGGCAAGAAGGTCGCCTTTTCCCCGTATCGTAATATATTTGGGTTCAAAGTCATGTTCCACATCTATGCCCAGCTGACTCTTAGGCAAATCTCTCACATGTCCGTTGGAGGCCACTACCTCATAGGAGTTCCCTAAAAATTTTTTAATTGTTGTCGCTTTGGAGGGAGACTCTACAATTACCAAATTTTTCGCCATTGATATTCCATCCTTTCCAACGAGGATATGGCATAATAATGATTGCCAATATCCCGAACCACACCCTTCAGTTCCATAGAAACCAGCGCTTCCATGATATCCTGTACACAAAGTCCCGACATTCTGGCAATGCCGGACAGGTGGATTGGCTCCAAACTTAAATAAGAATACACTATTTTTTCTGTGGTTTCAAGCATAACCTCATTTTTTTTCTTATGAGCGCTTACATTTTCATCTAAAAAAATCCCCAAGCCATCCATAAGATCCCCGACACAGGTGACCAGTGCCGCCCCGTTCTGTATCAGCCGGTTGCTTCCTGCATAGCCGGGAGCAGTAATATCCCCTGGCACTACAAAAACATCTTTTCCCTGCTCTGCTCCCAGCTCTGCAGTAATCAGAGAACCGCTTTTTTCCCTGGCCTCAATGACAAGAATGCCGTCAGAAAGTCCACTGATAATGCGATTGCGCATGGGGAAATTACCGGGCAGCGGCTGCACGCCCGGCGGAAATTCCGACAGCACGCCCCCTTGTTCCTGCATCTGCATATAGCTTTCGATATGCTGCCTGGGATAACAGATATCCACGCCGCAGCCCAATACGCCATAGGTTTTTCCCCCGGCAACAGAAAGCGCGCCCCTCTGCGCCGCAATATCCACGCCTAAAGCCATCCCGCTGATCACGGCTATTCCGTTTTCTGCCAGCTGCCGGCCGAAACTTCCTGCGATTTCTCTCGCCGCATAGGAGGCCGCCCTTCCTCCCACCACTGCCACAGCAGGCCTGCCTTCCTCCGGAAGCTGCCCTTTATAAAACAGGCTGAAGGGAGGATTATAAATATGGCGCAGCTTCTGGGGATATTCCTCCTCCAGCCAGCACAAAAAGGAAATCCCCTGACGTTGGAGATTATCATAGGCCCGCTTTACCTTCTCTTCCTGCCGGGAGGCCAGCAGCCGTTCCAGGTCTGACGGCCGGAGGGAATCAGCCTGCCTTAGTTCTTCCCTGGACGCCCGAAAAATATCCCTGGGACTGCCAATTTGCTGCAAAAGTTTCTGGATCTTCCGGCTGCCGATCCCGGGGATAGCAGACAGCCAGTACGCATATTGCTTTTCTTCTGTGCCGCTCATTCCCCGTCACCTCCCCAGTATTTCCGGTCTACACTCCGGTAACATACCGCCTCGCTGATATGGGAACGCTGGATCTCTTCCTTTCCTTCCAGATCTGCAATGCTTCGTCCAACCTTTAAAATCTTATGATATGCTCTGGCGCTAAATGACAGCTTTTCAAAGATCATTTCCAGATAGTCCCCTGCTTCTTTTGTCAACCGGCAATATTTTTTTACACTTTTTGCCGGGAGCTCCCCATTATAATGAAAGCTTTCCCGGTGGTAGCGTTCCTCCTGGACCCTATAGGCCTGAAAAATGCGCCGCCGTATACTTTCCGTATCCTCTCCGGCTTCCTGCCCGCCAGTCTCCAGTTCCTGATAACGGAGAGGGACTGCCTCTGCGCAAAGGTCAAAGCGGTCCAGCAGTGGCATACTGATCCTTCCCAGGTAACGCCTTACTTGCCCGGGCGTGCAACGACAGCGGCTGCGGTCAGGATAATAGCCGCATTTACAGGGATTCATCGCCGCCACCAAAAGAGACCTGGCTGGATATCGGCAACTGCCGCTCAGCCTGGCAACATTTACCCATCCATCCTCCAGAGGCTGGCGCAATGCCTCAATGGATTGGGGGTGGAATTCCGGAAGCTCGTCCAGGAACAGCACCCCGCCGGAGGCCAGGCTGACTTCTCCCGGCTGTGGCCGCCGCCCTCCTCCTACCAGCGCTGCCTGTGATATCGTGTGGTGAGGAGCCCGGAAGGGACGTCTTGTAAGAATCGGCATATCCGGACCCAGTAGCCCCGCCACACTGTATATCCTTGAGATCTCGAGCTGCTCTTCCTCGCCCATGGCCGGCAGGATCCCCGGAATACGTTTGGCAATCATTGACTTTCCTGTGCCGGGAGGGCCGATCATCAATAAATTGTGCCTTCCACTGACTGCCACTTCTACAGCCCGCCGCAGGGCCGCCTGTCCCTTTACCTCTGCAAAGTCCAGGGTTTCCCCGGAATCCCGGACAGTAACCCCTCCCTGCCGGCAGCTTTGCTCCAGGCTGTCCTCCCGGAAGATCCGTATCACTTCATCCAGGCCTGCCACTCCGATCGTCCCTATCCCTTTCACAGCCAGAGCCTCCTGCTGATTATCCCGCGGCAGAATACAATATTTCATTCCCTGTTCCTGGGCGGTATACACCATAGAAAGTACGCCCTTTACCGGATTAATATGCCCTTCCAGGCTCAATTCTCCTATCAATAATGTTTGGGAAAGCTTTTCCTGGGGAATATACCCACAGGCAGCCAGAATCGCTGCTGCGATGGCAAGATCATAGCCGGTCCCATCCTTTCGGATATCTGCCGGCGAAAGATTAATGGTGATCCGTTTGGCGGGAAACCGGAAGCCTGTATTCCGCAAGGCAATCCGCACCCGCTCCCTGGCCTCCTTTGCTTCGGAGGACAGGTAACCCACCAATGAGAAATTAGGCAGACCCTCTGAGATATCTGCCTCAATTTGGATAATGCACCCTTCGATCCCCTGGACCGCTGCACAATAAGATTTACTATACAAGATAGCTCCTTTCACCGTTCTATGAAAGAAGCTTTCCCCACCCTGTTTACTATTTATCTAATATTTTCTTCAGTTCCTCCATAAAGGTACTGACATCCTTAAACTCCCGATATACAGAGGCAAAACGTACATAAGCCACCGGATCCATTTCCTCCAGTTCCTTCATCACTAATTCACCGATCACACTGCTGGCGATCTCCTTTTCTTCCTGCCGGAAGATCTCTGCTTCCACGCGATCCACCAAAGCATTCATCTGATCTACAGAAATAGGCCGTTTATGGCAGGAGCGGAACACACCCTTTTCAATCTTTGTCCTGTCATAAGTCTCCCGGTTCATATCCTTTTTGATCACCACCAACGGAATAGACTCCACCTTTTCATAGGTAGTAAATCTCTTCTTACATCTGTCGCATTGTCTCCTGCGGCGGATAGATGCATTGTCATCTGCCGGCCGGGAATCGATCACCCTGGTATCATCTTCTCCACAAAATGGACACTTCATGGCTTCCTCCGTTCTGCTCCCTAAGGCACAGTTATTTACCAAAAAATGGTCTAACCATTATTATAAAGAAAGCCGGAGAAAATGCAATCCCTTTTTCAGGGAAATGGATGCCAGGGCAGGCAACACAGACATGGAAGACGCTGTTTTTCTGTCACCAGTCGCATTTATGGAGGCATTTTTCCCGTTCTACCTCTACCAGGATCACATCCGTACCGATCCGCTGGACATCACAGTAAGGAATGATATATTCATGATCCCTTCCCAATATGCCGAAGATCTTGCAGGGGCCGGGAATGATCAGGCTTTTGATGCACCCTGTTTTCACATCGAAGTCCACATCGCACACATTCCCCAGCCGTTCCCCATCGCAGATATTGATTACTTCCTTTTCCCGGAGCTCACAGATTCGCATAGCAGCAATTCCCTTCTTTGCTCCTTATTAGTCTATGCTCCTTTACCCCAGATAATGTTTCATTGTACGGAGCGCCTTTTTCTCCAGGCGGCTGACCTGCGCCTGGGAAATATGCACCTCCTGCGCCACCTCCATCTGAGTCTTGCCCTGGAAATACCTCAATTCTATAATCTGGTGTTCTCTCTGGGATAGCCGGTCAATCGCTGCTTTTAATGATATCTCCTCTACCCAGCTCTCTTCCTTATTCTTTTTATCGCAGATCTGATCCATAATATATAACGTATCCCCGCTCTCTGCATAGACCGGTTCATATAAAGATACCGGGCTCTGTATCGCATCCAGGGCAAATACGATATCCTGGGCCGGAATCTGCAGCTTCTCTGCTAATTCTTCAATGGTAGGCTCCCGGTCCGATTGTTTCATCATTGCTTCCTTAGTATAAATAGCCTTGTATGCTGTATCGCGAATAGACCTGCTGACACGGATACTGTTATTATCCCTCAGGTACCGCCTGATCTCCCCTATGATCATAGGGACAGCATAGGTACTAAACTTTACATTCATAGTTGTGTCGAAATGATCGACAGCCTTCATTAAACCAATACATCCAATCTGAAACAGATCGTCTATATTTTCATTCGATCCGGAGAACCTCTGGATAATGCTGAGCACCAGCCTCAGATTACCTTTAATAAAGGTATCTCTGGCCTTCCGGTCTCCGGCCTTTATTTTCTGGAACAATTCTTCCTTTTCTTCATTCGTGAGTAATGGTAATTTCGATGTGTTTACTCCGCAAATTTCTACTTTATACATTGACATCTGCTCTTCTCCATTTCTCACGGCATTTTCATGCCTTATTGTCTATGTATGTAGCATTTGCGAATCACAGCATTCTTATACCTGTTCCAGACGCAGGATTTCTTTTTTCAGGCGTTTCATAATTTTCTTTTCCAGGCGGGAAATATAAGACTGGGAAATTCCCATCATGTCAGCCACTTCTTTCTGTGTCTTCTCCTGTCCGTCCGGCGTATTGATCCCGAAGCGCAGTTCAATGATCCCCCGTTCTCTCTCGCTCAGCTTATCCAGAGCACAGTATAGCAGGCGCTTATCTACCTCATCCTCCAGGTTCTTGGAGATCACATTTTCATCTGTCCCTAAAATATCCGACAGGAGAAGCTCATTTCCGTCCCAATCCACATTCAACGGTTCGTCAATAGAGACTTCCAGCTTTACTTTATTATTTCTTCTTAAATACATTAAGATTTCATTCTCAATACACCGGGAGGCATAGGTTGCCAATTTGATGTTTTTCATCGGGTTAAAGGTATTGATCGCTTTAATCAGGCCGATGGTGCCAATAGAGATCAGATCCTCCACGCCAATCCCGGTATTATCAAATTTTTTGGCGATATAGACCACCAGGCGGAGATTATGCTCGATCAGGCTGCTCCTGGCTTCCTGGTCAGCCTCGGTCCCTAACCGTTTCAGGACCTCTACCTCCTCTTCTCGTGTAAAAGGAGCAGGCAGTATTTCCGCCCCTCCTATGTAATGGATATCCCCGCTTTTGGGGGATGAGAAAAAGCCTCGGATCTCCGGCATGATCCGGAACTGAAATTTATTCGGCATTGATATTTTAATCATCTGTTCCTCCATTCCTCACTAATACTCCATTTGTCATGGCTTGTTTAAAATCAACTGTACCGTGCGATCCACGGAAATCTTGTCACTGGCCGCCGCCAGAAAATTCTGCCGATGCTCTCCATTCTGAAGCAGCAGCTCCTCTAAGCGATATGCTTCTAAAAGACCGCTTCCTCCAATAGAATGATAGGGGATCAGGACAGGATTCTGTTTCTGTGTTACGCCCAGCTGCTCCAGCAATTCCCGTGAAATGACCATCACCGGCTCCTGGGTATACGGACTGATCAGGCGATTACCGGTATCATACAGAGCCCGCAGGGAATATTCCCTCCCCTCCTGGATCAATGTTCCATCCATAATATGATTCTGCTCCTGCTCCCACAGACCCAACAATCTTTTTTGCAGATACATGGCCAGGGTAACGCCCCCGGCGCCTGCCAATACAAACCAGCTTCCGTACTTTGTTCCCCTTTCCTGCGGCAGCAAAGCTCCCAGCTGTTCCCGGCACAGAAAAAGCATGCCCGCTGTCAGGACCGTAACCTTCCAGAAGGTAATAGCGTTTCTCAGGTGTTCCTTCAGAAAGCGTTCCGGAAGCCCCAGCCACAACATCAGATTCATTTCCAGGAAGCCTGCTGCCAGAAGGCAGATTCTCCAGAACCCCAAAGCCTGATCCTTCTGTCCCAGCTCCAGCCAGGCCAGACCAGTAGATACCAGAGCCCCTGCCACTGCCGCTGCCCCTATTCTCCCCTTTCTGGCCTGTTTTCTCCTGATCGCCACAGTCATAGACATAAGAAACAGGTTCATGATCAGGTTCAGAATAAAAAACATGTCTGCATAAAATCTGATTTCCATGAAAGTATTATACGAGATACTATCTGCGAAGTATGTCAAAGTAAGTCACCCACAAAAAAAGTCATGTTCTGCCTTTCGACAAAACATGACTCTTTTTATGCCTGTATTGCTTATTACCTTCTACCTATCATTCTTTCCCAACGGTGGTATCCGCCCAGTCTAAACGCCCGCTCTTAGAAAGCAGGACCCCATCGCCGGTCTCCACCTGAAGCTGGATAATATTCCTTGTATCCTGCAAAGCTCCCCGGTCCTTATGCGTCTCTTCCTGCAGTGGAAGCGTTCCCGGCAACAGGAGGTGCCTTTCATCGACCCATATCGACTCTACAGCTTCCTCGTTAATATATATCCTGCAATAAGGAGTGAACCCGGAACCAGTTACCAGATAATCCTTCCCCTTCTTTTCTACATCGGTAATACGGATCTGTTCCGTTCCCATATGCAGCCGGCTGGCAAGATACGGGCATTCTCCTCCATAGGCATAATTCTCTCCATATAACAGATCGTATTCTATAGTCTGGAGTCCCAGAGCATATTCCTCACTGTTCCAGTCTGTCTGCTGGTGATACCGGGTGATCAGCCCCTCATGTATCCCCGCCTGTTCCAGCACATAGGAATAAAGCTGATAAGACTGCAGGTCCTTCTCCTGACGGGACAGCCCCATATTATCCCAGATCACATATTGTGTCTGGTACAGGTCTGCGTTGGCCAGATCCCCCTCTCCCAGATCCAGGCTGGGAAGGTGATCCCCATACAGGACCAAAATAGTCTTTTCCTCTCTGGCAGACAGCGCCCGGATCAGTTCTCCGAGCATCTGATCCACCTCATAGATCTGGTTCACATAGTATTGGTATGCATCCTTCTTGTCCTCCGGTGCGCCAGACACTGTTACCGGAGGCTTTCCTTCCTGGACGATCCCATCATACTTGCCATGGCTCTGTACTGTAATCCCAAACGTAAAATCCTGGCCTTTTGTGGAGTCCAGAGTCTTCAGGATCTCTTTGGCAAGAATCGCATCCTCAGCCCATCCATTGTCATTCAAAGTAACATCATTCATATACTCCAGGGGAGTAAAGGTATCAAAGCCAAGATTGGCAAAGACACGGTTTCTTCCATAAAAACTTCCTGTATTATTGTGGACAGCATGGGACGTATACCCCAATGGTTTCAGATCATTACAAATACTTTCTGAAGCCTTCGTCTTGAGCACCGTCTTATAGGGATATTCACTAACGCCAAAATCATGCTGGCTCATTCCCGTAAGCACTTCAAACTCTGTATTCACGGTTCCTGCCCCCACTGTGGGAACCGTCAGCAGCCCACTCGAATATTCTCTCTGCAGACGGTGGAATACGGGCAGGGGATCATCAGAAAATTCCAGTCCCTTCACATATTCCACATCAAAAAAGGATTCCAGCTGGATCATAATAATATTGGGCCGGCCGTCTTCCGATGGCTCCTCCCGGAGCGTATCTACGATTTCCTTCACAGTCTCTTCCGAATACTCCTCCGGCTGGCTTATGCCAGTATCGATCAGACTGTTGGCAAAGCAGTAAACAAAACCATAATTCTCATATGCCTCTGATATATTTGTATAATTGGTGGACAGGGCCTGTACCGATGTACTGGAATAACGCATCAAAAGGATCCCCAGGACCAGAACCACCACAATGGAACCAGCAGTCAGGTACCCCTTCCGGCTTATCTTATTCTGATAGCGGGAGGCCTGGCGAAACAGGCAGACTGCCGCTACCAGCAGGATCACCACAGCCACAAACATCATAACAATATTCATTACAGACAGATAATGCCCCGACACGCTGATCGCACTGCTGATCAGGGTAAAATCTACTGCTGAAAATGGGGTCACCCGAAAATGCAGTATCACAAAATTGGCCGCCCCAAACACCAGCCATACCATTGACACTAAGCCCAGGACAAAAATCTCTCTCTGAAAAAACATGGCAATCGTCAGGGTAAGCATGATGATCAGCACATTGAATAAAAACAAGGACGGCTTCTCCACCATGTATTGCAACCCTGCAAGAAAAGATTTGCGATTCAGGCATTCAATGATCAGATCCAGAATGATCGGTAATGCCACATAGAATGCCAAAAATTTCTTTACTGCTGACATTTTCTCTTTCATCCTAACCCTCCTGCCGCATCCAGCGGCCCAAATAGCAATGAAAACACTGTTTTTGCGTTTTCCGATGCCTAATACTTCTTAGTTTATACAGCTGGGGACGGAACATCCTCCCGAACCATGGTAACCGTAATTGTCTGCGTTGCTGTATTGCCGTTAGCGTCTGTTACTGCAAATACCGCCTGATAACTGGTATCACTTAAGACAGTAACCTGAACCTGAAGGCTGGCGGTAATATCCGCTTCTCCGGAATATGCCTTCACACCGGCGCTCTGCAGCAGATATTGCGAAAGCGCAGCCTGCACCTCTTCATTGGAAGCTGCGGCTCCAAGCCCCAGCGTAACAGTAGACAGGGTCATATCGGCTGCCCCCTGAATCTGGACAGAAGGCTGCGCTGCTGTTACCTGCAGATAAATCGTTACCTTCCGGGAATTTCCAGCCTGGTCTTTCACCTGGTAAACAACCTGATACAGTCCTTCTGCTGTCTCCTGCTTAGTGATCTTCACCTTAATATCACCCTTGCCAAGGTCAGAGAGATTATCCGATACCTGAACCAGGCTCTTCGCATAAGCTTCATCCACTGCCACAGTACTGTCCACCGGATAGGTGGCGCCCGGCGTAATCCCCTTCAGCTTAGGCGCAGTCGAATCAATATATGCTTTCGCAGTCGCCTTTGCGGGTTCGCTGGCATTCTGGGCTACATAAATCACTTTATATACTTTTTTCTTAAGCTTCTTATAGGTAACCTGAATGTACTTTTTATTCAGTTCCTTTCCGTTCTGAACCACCTTAACATTTTTCAGCGCATAGCCCTTGGTCAGCTTATCCTTTGACTTCACATACAGGTTTTCTACCCCGGAAATCTTGGGGGCCGCTTTAGCCGCCGTCACGCGGATCTTTACGGTTACAGAAGCTTTTCTCTTAATCTCATCAACAACCTTATACACTACCTTATAAACGCCAGGCTTTCTGGTATCTACCTTCTTCACCTTCTGTCCCTGATACGTAATGCTGGTCTTAATCCGCGCAGTGGCGTCAAAGCCGGTAGTGTTCTTAGCCTTCACCCCTTTTAACACATCAAAATCACAGTTATAATCCACCTTCTGGCTCTTAGCACCTGTGATAGAAGGTTTCTTGCCATTCCAGGGATTCCCGCTGCTCCAGATATCAGTAGGATCCCAAGGTACGGAATAGGGCACCTGGATTGCCTCCGGCTTTCCCAGAGGTCCTGGATCGGAAGAGTTGTAAATGGTCACAGAGGTACCAGAAGGTACATTATCATAAATCCATTTCGCATCGGCAACCGTCAGCCGGACACAGCCATGGGAAGCCATCGTACCCAGCTTATTATAAGAATATACTGACAGCGTGCCTGGATTATTCGGGCCGGTGTACCACACGGAATGGAATAAAACACCTCCATATATCCTGGTACAATACTGTCCATAGCAGGGGCCATCCAGCACATGCCAGCGCATCTTCTCTCCCAGGGAATAGGTCCCCGGCTGGGTAGCAGCCCCAGTGGAACAGACCATAGCCTTTACCGGCTCATATTTCCCTCTGGCATTTAATCTGTATATAGTCACACAGTTCATCTGCTTATTGATCCGTATCTGATAGCTTCCGGCTGCCCGGGCGCCGCTCTCCGACAGTCCCAGGCACAGAAGAAAGGCCGCTAATACGGCCAATATGCGGCACAGTCCTTTCCTTCTTGTCTTGTGTACAAAAAGTCCTTTCTCCATGATCTAAACACCTCTTGTTCTTATTTCTATTCCGTCATGTTCTTATAAATACGGGCAACCTTTTCTACGGGTCCCTTGGCCACCAAATGGCCCCCCTCCAGGATGATCGCCTTATCGCACAGACGTTCCACTTGCTCCAGCGTGTGGGAGACAAATAGAACGGTAACGCCTTTATCAAACATATCCATGATCTTTTTCTCGCTTTTACGGCGGAATTTCTTATCGCCTACAGAAAGCACTTCGTCCAGAATCAAAATATCCGGCTCCACCACTGTTGCAATAGAGAAGCCCAGCCGGGATTTCATACCGGAAGAATAATTTTTGATAGGGACATCGATGAATTCCCCCAGGCCGGAGAAGTCCACGATCTCATCAAATCTTTCATCTAAGAACTCCCTGGTATAGCCCAGGACGGCCCCATAGAGATATATATTTTCCCGTCCTGTATAATCCTTATCAAAACCAGCCCCCAGCTCCAGCAGGGGAGCGACCTTCCCTTTGGTGACAACCGTACCGGTAGTCGGCTTGAGGACGCCGGAGACCACCTTCAGCAAGGTACTCTTCCCAGATCCGTTCAAGCCCAGGACGCCCAGGCGTTCTCCCTTTTTTATCTCAAAATTAATCTCCCGGAGAGCCCAAAATTCATCAAAACGCAGGTCATGCTTTACCAGCCGTATCACATATTCCTTCAGGTTATCCACCCGCTCCTGGCTTAAATTAAAGCGCATTCCCACGTCTTTTACCTTAACCGCCACATTTTCCTTCACGCTAGTCCCATTCCTTTCTTGGCCCGTATCCAGCCGGATGTTTCTATACATATAATATAAATTTATCCTGCTGCCTGCAGAACAATAGTGCCCCAACCGCCAGCAATACCACCGCAAATGCAGAAGAGGCCAGCAGATACTGGCTGCTCATAGGTATGCCGTATAATACACAATTCCTAAAATTGGCAATGCACATATACACCGGATTCATATCAAATACCCAGCCATTGCCCCCTTTCACAACGCGCTCCACAGGATAAAAAATAGCAGAAGCATACATGATCAACATGGTCAATACGCTCCAGATATATTCCACATCCCGGAAAAATACGCTTAAAGTGGCAAGGATCAGCCCTATCCCCAATGTCATGACGAATAAAATGATCAGCGGCACAACGGCGCCTGTCAGATAGACCGTTGGCTTTACCCGCAAAACAATGGATACTCCCAGAAGGACTACCAATGAGATCAAAAAGGTCACAAAATTGGACAATACCGCTGAGATCACGTACATGTACTTAGGCACATATACCTTCTTTATCATAGAAGCATTTCCACTGACCGACTTTAACGCCGCCTTGGTGGAATTGGAGAAAAAGCTGTACAGCAGCCTTCCCGACAACACATATACCGGGAACTGGGCGTCCCCCCTGGCCAAAAAAGATCCAAAGATGAAGGTCAGGACCATCATTGTCAGAAGCGGCTCGATCAAAGTCCACAGAATTCCCAGGTAGGAACGGCGGTACTTTAATTTAATATTCTTTTTTACCAGCTCGATCAATAAAAATTTATATTTTGCAAAGTTTTTGATATATCGCTTCATATTTTCCCCCATCTCACTTTTGGACAATCTGCTCATAATTATATCACACATCAATAAAAAGTCAATTTGCCCTATTGGATAAAATAAGGTATAATAAAATAAAATTTCACCTGTCCACAGCAATTCTGTCACCAATTAGAGGGGTTGATATACTATGAGTACGCCGGTAAAATATAACGCCCATTACGATTCTTCCATGGATTATGGGATCACTATGTATGACAATCTGCCTTACTGCAGAGATGTAGACCACTGCAACAGCAGCCATGTCCGCATGTGCAGCGGCCATATTATTAAGTATTTCATGTGTCAGGACCAGGAGGGCTGTTATTCCGTTGACAACCGGGATGAGCAGACCCAGCAGCTGCTGAACCGGCTTCGCCTGGAAGCGCAGCAGCGGGCGCTGGAAGAGCAGGCAGAGAGCCCGGCTGAGACAGCGGATTCCCCTTCTAATGCGATCACGGAGGAACAGATCCAGGGCCTGGTCACAGACCAGCAGCAGGAGCCGCCTTCCCCCGCCGCTGATCCCATTGATCTGGATGATATTGAAGACTGGTAGGGCTATTGTCTCTGCAGTTCTTCCTCAATGCGCAGGAGCTGGTTGTATTTGGCCACACGGTCGGTACGGCTGGGAGCTCCTGTTTTTATTTGGCCGGAATGCATGGCTACTGCGATATCTGCAATACTGGTATCTTCCGTTTCCCCTGAGCGATGGGATATGATAGCCCTCCATCCATTTTCTTTTGTCATACGGATAGCGTCCAATGTCTCCGACAAAGTACCGATCTGATTGACCTTGATCAGGACGGCATTCCCTGCCTTGCGCTGGATTCCCTGCCGGATCCTCTCTGTATTGGTCACAAACAGATCGTCCCCCACCAGTTGGATCCGCCCTCCCAGGGCCTGGGTCAGCCTGCTCCAGTTCTCCCAGTCTTCTTCTGCAAGCCCATCTTCTATAGAACAGATCGGATACCGGGAACAAAGCTGCCCCAGATATTCGATCAACTGGTCTGCGCTCATATATTGGCCGGATTTCCAGAAATAATATTCCCCCTCCCGTCCGTTTTCTCTGGCCGCATCATACATTTCCGTTGCCGCCACATCCAGAGCGATCTTAAAATCCTGTCCCGGGCGGTAACCGGCTTCCTCCACAGCCCGCACCAGATAATCCAGCGCCTGGTCGTCCTGGGCAAAGGCCGGGGCAAAGCCTCCCTCGTCTCCCACAGAAGTGGTATATCCCTCTGCCATCAAAAGTTTTTTCAACGTGTGGAACACCTTAGTCCCCGCCTCCAGCCGTTCCCGGAAGCTGTTGAAGCCTACCGGCATGATCATAAATTCCTGAATGTTCAGGGAGGAATCCGCATGGCGTCCCCCATTGATCACATTCATCATAGGCACCGGCAGCGCCTGGGCGTTGCAGCCTCCCAGATAACGGTACAGCGGCATGCCTTTCCCTGCAGCAGCCGCCTTGGCCACCGCCAGGGAGACAGCCAGGATCCCATTGGCCCCCAGCTGGGATTTGTTCGGCGTACCATCCTTCTCAATCATCCAGCGGTCAATGAGACGCTGCTGGGTCCCGTCCATCCCTATCAGGCCGGGGGCGATCACCTGATTTACCGACTGGACGGCCCGGAGGACCCCCTTGCCCAGATAACGGGCGCCTCCATCCCGCAGCTCCACTGCCTCATAAGCTCCGGTAGAAGCCCCGGAAGGCACGCTCGCCCTGCCTCTGGCGCCGTTTCCCAATACCACTTCCGCCTCTACTGTCGGATTCCCCCGGGAATCCAAGATTTCCCTTCCATATACGGCTTCAATCTGCATTCCTTTTCTGCACTGTCTTTTTTCCACTAACATACTTCTACTGCCTTCCTTTCTCTATTCCCTTTTTAAAGAGTTTTCCAGAAATAGTATAGCCGAAAGAAGGGCTTTTAAACCTGGAAGGGACCAGGCCTTTACAGCAAAACAAGATCCATCTGAAATACAGATGGATCTCGTCACTGTTTACATGATCTGATCTCTTATTTTATTTCTTCTTTTTCCCGAAGCGTTTCTTTCCCCGGCTTCCCTCTTCTGATTCCGCCTCGCTGTCTGCATCCTCCCCGCTGCCATACATGGCCTCGTCAAATTTCTTCAGGAGTTCGCGCTGTTCGCTGTTAAGCTTAGTAGGTACCTGGACTACCAGGGTCACATATTGGTCTCCCCGGACCTGCTTATTCCGCAGGGAAGGCACTCCCTTATTCCGCAGACGCACCCGGGTATCTGTCTGAGTTCCCGGTTTTACCGTATAGATAACTTCTCCATCTACCGTCTTGATCCGAACATCACCCCCAAGGACTGCCTGGGCATAAGTGATCGGCGCGGAAGAATAAATATCTGTGCCCTGTCTCTGAAAAATAGGATGGCGGCTGACTACGACCTCCACCAGGAGATCCCCTCTGGGGCCACCATTGACCCCCGGCTCCCCTTTGTCACGCAGCCGGACGCACTGGCCGTTGTCAATACCGGCGGGAATCGTAACAGCAATCTTCTTCCGCCTGCTGACATAACCTGTGCCGCTGCAATCCGGGCAGCGTTCCTTAATAATCTTACCTGTTCCCCGGCAATCCGGACAAGTCTGCACATTACGCACCATGCCGAACAGGGACTGTTGGGTAAATACCACCTGGCCTTTGCCGCCACACTTGGAACAGGTCTGTGGAGAGGTTCCCGGCTTAGCCCCGCTTCCATGAACTGCATCGGGATGAAGCCCACCAAAGAAGAAGT
>CANPZE010000016.1 GCA_947589315.1 uncultured Lachnospiraceae bacterium
CATCCTTCTGAAAGATGCTACTGTTGACGCTTCTAAGATGACAGTAAAAGATATTATGATCTCTCTGGATGGACAGCTGATCGCAGTAGATCAGGAAAAAGTCCTGCAGGGCGACATAGAAGAAAAGGGAAATTACCGTCTGGAATTCTATAATAGTTATGGTGAGACTAAGAATGCATCTCCTATTGACGTGAAGAATTTCAAATGGAAAGAAAGCATGGAGATAACCTTTACCGTAGAAGGCCTTGCCGCTAAGAGTGGATCCGTAGAGTCACCTGCTCCCAGCGCATCCGTACAGCCGACTGCTCCTGCAACTGGCACTTCTACAACCGGCACTTCTGCAACTGGTACAGCTGCCAGCGGGACTGCTGCTACCAAGAAGCTTACTGTAGCTAAGAAGAGCGTTGTCGTAGCTGCTGGTAAGTCTGTCAAGGTAAAATACACTGTAACAAAGACTGCAGCTGCTTCCAAGGCTGCCGCTGTAACAGTAAAGAGCGCTAACAAGAAGATTGCTAAGGTAAGCAAGGTATCCGGTAAGAAACAGATCAAGATCTCCGTACCGAAGAAGGCTACCAAGGGAGCTTCCACTAAGATCACCCTGAAGTCCGGCAATAAGACGGCTAAGGTAACTGTTAAGGTACAGAACAAGGTTAAGAAGGTTAAGGCTGCCAAGAAGACCCTGACCGTTAAGAAGGGCAAGAAGGCTAAGGCTACCTTTAAGGTAACTGCAGCTAATAAGAAGAAGGCAACTACCGATAAGGTTACCGTTAAGTTCAGCAAGAAGGTTGCTAAGAAGGTTAAGACCGCTGTCAAGAAGGGCAAAGTGATCGTAACCGTTAAGGGCCTTAAGAAGGGCAAGAGTGCCAAGATGACAGTCAAGGTTGGTAAGAAGTCCGCAAAGATGACTGTCAAGGTAAAATAAATATCTGAATACTAATTATTAGTTGAAAGAGCTTTCAGGGGGCGTATCCATTAGGATACGCCTCTTGTTTTATATATACATTATAATAAGGAAGAAAAGATTGCCTAACAACGAAACCTATGATATTATTATATTGTAATAATTTGTGCAATTTTTAGTAGAAAGGAGGGGACAAATAATAAAAAACAGGCAATATTGACCAAAGTTACATAAGAAAGGATGAAAAATATGACCCATCGCATGAAAAGAAGAGGAATGGCTTTTCTATTGACAGCAGCTATGGCGCTCAGCCTGATCCCGGGTGATTTTTCTGCCGTATCCAAAGCGGCAGAGGCGGTACAGAACACATCATCCGTGAAACGGGCAGATTCCTCCGTGAATCTGGAGAATCCGGAAGAGATCTGTAAGGTTACAGAGACAGAATTGAACGAGGCAGATCCTAACTGGAGCAAAGCAAGCAAGTTTACCGCTTATGTACACATCACAACGGGCTCTAGCATGTCCGTATTAAATATTCAGGCCTATCTGGGGGATGAAAATGAACTGGGAAAGACTTCCAGCAAATACCTTGCCGGAAGGAAGAATACCTCGGGGAAGACCGGAAATACCATTCAGGACAATATCGTGGGCGCCGCCGGGACAGGAATCTATCAGTTTCCGGAAGTAAATTTGAATAAAAGCACTTCTGCGGGAACCGCCCTATCTGATGATGCCAAAAACAAGATTACAATTACGATAAAGAGGTTGACCTCTGATGTAGAGATGGAATTGCTGGGGATCCGTTTTAATAACGGCGCTGTATATCCTAAAGATTTCACAGTACCGAAAAATATTGAGTCGACAACACCGGATCCAGAGTCGTCTGATCCGGGAGAGGTGGCTACAGACAAGGAAAAGCTAAAGATGACCTTGGATTATTGCGACCAGACAGACACCTCCCGCTACCAAAAGGACAATGAGGCATGGAAGGCTTACGAGACTGCCCTGTCTGCGGCGAAGAATGTATATGACACCGATTCCGGAAGCTATGGGGACGCCCGTACTGCTTTGGAAAAGGCGAAATCTAATCTTCTTTTTGCAGACTCTACGGAGAAGGGCAACCCCATGGTGTTCCGGGAACTGAGCAACGATGCTGTGGTGAAGGAAATGGGAGCCGGCATCAATCTGGGGAATACCATGGATGGACATTCCGGGTTTACTCCTTCAGAGACCAGCTGGCAGAAGACGATCACAACGAAAAAATATATTAAGAAGCTGCATGATGATGGTTTCAATACAGTGCGCATCCCTGTCACATGGGGGACGATGATCGATGAGGACAATGGATATGCCCTGAATGCGAAATGGCTGCAGAGGGTACAGGAGATTGTTGATTACTGCGTATCCCAGGACATGTATGCTATCATCAATATTCATCATGACGGAGCGGAGCAGACGGGCTGGCTGCGGGTATCGGCAGACGATATTGATGCTGTGTATGATGAATTTGAGCATGTATGGAGAAACATTGCGACTTACTTTAAAGATTACGATGAACATCTGATTTTTGAATCCATGAATGAGATTACCTGCATGGAGGGAGATAATAAGAACAGCTCTGCGGCTGTTGATTATGATACGCCCATTATCGTAAACTTAAATCAGATTTTTGTTAATGTAGTCCGTTCTACCGGTTCCAACAATACAAAGCGTTGGCTGGCAGCTGTAGCGCATTATGCCAATACAGGAACGCATAAGAGCTTTACACTGCCTACAGATTCTTATAATACTACCAACCACTTAATGTTTGGCGCCCATATTTACAAGGCTACTACCAATGTGACCTGGACTTATGAGCAGGTATATGAAATGGTAAGCGGCCTGCACAGTATGGCAAATAAGCATAAGGTTCCTTTATATCTGGGAGAGTGGGGCAACAGGAATTATAAGCAGGAAGGCACGGAGTCAGGTTACAATGATGTGGCAAGGGCCTGGTACAGTGAGATTGTAAACAAGGCATGCCAGAAGGCCGGCTGCGTTTCCATTGTCTGGGACCAGCATTACAACGATAATACAGACATCCGGGAATATACCGGCGGTTATACTTTCTACGACCGGGAAGAATGTGAACCGGTATTCAAGACGATCATTGACGCTATGATGCGAGGGACCTTCCTGGGCCTGTCTGAGAAGAATGAGAATTGGGATTTTACAGATATTGTAGAAGATCCCGCCATAACAGAGATCACAGCGATCACTCCATCGGAGACTGCAGTTTCTATGAATCCTGGCCAGTATAAGACACTGTCCGTACAGGCAGCGCCGGAAAATACCAATGATGTAGTCCTGTGGAGTGTGGACGATGATGCGGTCGCAACTGTATATAATGGGATGATCCATGCCAAAGCTATTGGCAATACGACAGTACATGCATATTCCCAGAGTGGTTCTGCTGTTGTGGATATTCCGGTAACGGTTACCGCTTCTGCATCTGAGAATGGGGCAACGGCCATTGTAACAGACCAGGATACCTATGAGATTGGGATCGGCGGCAGCGCAACGATACAGACTTCCCTGGAACCTGCCGATTCCGCAGATGTTGTTTCTTATACTTCTTCTGATGAAGAGATTGTAACAGTGAACGCTGCCGGTAAACTGATCGGCGTGGCGCAGGGTACTGCATATGTTATCGTTACGGCGGCAAGCGGTGTGACTAAGGCCGTAAAGGTAGTTGTAAAGTCTACTATGGACTACACGAAGATCAATTTGGCGTTAAATGTATTGTATAATGATGCCTCCCATAATTATTATGGAATGGAGGTAGGACAGCCGATATCTGTATCTGAGGATGGCCAGTATACTGTAGAATTTGATCTGGCCAGGGATCTGAGCAAGGCTGGCCAGAAGGCGGGGATTACAGATATCAGTAACCTGACTGCCATCTATATTAAGGATTGGGATGTATCCAAGGGAAATAACAATGCATCTACGGTAAAAAGGGCAAAGATCCATTATGATGCTATGACGATCAATGACCAGCCGGTGACAATCCTGGAACATGATTTCAGCTCTGCGATGAGCAATACCACCTTTGACAGCGGTAATCCGGTGAATGCCTGGAACAACGCTATGATAGAAGGGGTTACGATAGACAGCAGTAATCATGTAGCTAACTTTACCACGCCTAATATTACTAAGGTGACCGTAACCTTTACCCTGAAGGAACTTACCTTTAAGACGGTTACCACGACAGATGTTCCTGCCACGGGAATCACGGATGAGGATATTACGGTATCCCTGTCTACAAAAGAAGAGGCTCAGCCTCTCACGCTATCTCTGACTCCGGTGGACACCAATTCCAAGGTGGCCTTTGTGTCGGCTGACCAATCCATTGTATTGGTGGATCCCAAGGCGGTTACTCCGGAAGGGGGTAAGGTTACGGCTATGCTGCAGCCGGTAGCAGAGGGAGAGACTACGGTTACTGCCCTGACCAGCAGCGGACTGAGCAAAGTGATCAAGGTTATTGTGACGGATGGGACAGGGGAACCGGGCGGCCCGTCCACGCCGCCCAGTGATGCTCCAGCATCTCCTGATCCTGGGTCAACGGATACGCCTGCTCCGGACGGGCAGAACAGTCCTGCCCCTGATGGGGGCAATGGGCAGACTGTCCCGACAGCAAGCCAGCAGCCTGCGCCTGACGCAGGTGGCGATACCGCTAATGGGACGGCAGCAGGCACCGAGGTTGCCGTGTCCGGCGCTACCTATGTAGTGACCGATGCCAAGGCGAAGACGGTGGATTATAAGGCTCCTGCCAAGGCGGATAAGACCAGCATAACCGTTCCTGCCACTGTGAAGATTACAGAGAATGGCGTTTCGGCCACATATAAGGTGACCGGCATCGGCAAGAATGCATTTGCCAAGTGCAAAAAGTTAAAGAAGGTTACCATTGGAAAGAATGTAAAGGCGATTAAAGCAAATGCCTTTAAGAATTGTAAGAAGTTGAAGACGATCGTGCTGAAGACAACTGTATTGAAATCTGTTGGCAAAAATGCGATTAAGGGAATACAGAAGAAGGCAATGATCAAATCACCCAAAAAGAAGAAAAAAGCGTATAAGAAGCTGTTTACTGCTAAGACGGGTTATAAGAAGAGCATGAAACTGAAATAATCTGCCGTCCTTTCTCGGGACTATGGGTGGATGAAGTGGAAGGGCTGCCGGCGTTGTATACCGGCGGTCCTTTCTTTTTTCTATTGAAAAAAGTGTATTGGGGGCTTGCAAAATGGGGATCATTATTGTATAATAGCCCTTGTCGGTTAAGATATCCGATGGAATGCTGCCTTGGCTCAGTTGGTAGAGCGTCGCCTTGGTAAGGCGGAGGTCGGCGGTTCAAATCCGCTAGGCAGCTTTATTTTTTTGCCCGAATAAGCCCGTATAAGAATGGAATTATTGCATATATTGATAAAAAAGGCACCGTCTGCACTGGTGCAAAGGAGGAGATTACCATCAATCGAATATATGCAATGCATCATCCATCGGAAAAAGTGAAGTCCACACCCCTGAAAAAAAGGAGAGCTATTGTCGTGATCGCTCTCCTTGCTTTTATTTTGGCCTTTCCGATCCATGTGGGATATGAGCTGTTGGGGAGACCAGGCTGGGCGGTCCCCCTGCTTCCGGTCAATGAAAGTGTCTGGGAGCATCTGAAACTGGCATTTTATCCGGTAGTGCTTTTTATGCTCCTGCCGATCACACGCCTACAGCAGGAGATGCTGTTCGATGTGCGGATACAGAGAGGGGCGCTGGGGGCCATCCTGTCTATGGCTGTCATTCTGTTTGGCTATTATGGCTTGAAGGAGGGTTTTGGCGTGGACAATCTGGGAGCAGATATCGCGCTTTTGTTACTGGGAGATTTCCTTGGCTGCTTCCAGGGGTTTCAGCGGACGGAGGATTCGGGAAGCGGCATTATGACCCTGCTATCGGTATTATTTTGCGCCGGAATGATTGCCGCCTTCTGGTGGTTTGGGATAAATCCCATGGAATGGGGGATATTCCAGATTCTGTGACGAAAAATGCGGGAGTTATTGGTAAATATCCACGAATTATGTGGGTTAATATTGACTTTTGTCATACAAATGGTACAATAAAATATGGATTGTTGTAACATTTTTACAACAAAATAAAAACAAGAAAGGGGAACCGAAATGAGTGAAGCAACATTTCGCGGGGGTGTCCATCCCTACGAGGGAAAAGAATTGTCTAAGGATTTGCCGATTAAAGATGTAATGCCGAAGGGCGATTTGGTATTTCCTATGTCACAGCATATCGGTGCGCCTGCTACACCTGTGGTAGCTAAGGGAGACAAGGTGCTGGTAGGGCAGAAGATTGGCGCAGCCAGTGGATTCATTTCTGCCAATATCTGCAGTTCAGTTTCCGGTACGGTAAAGGCGGTGGAGCCCAGGATGCTGTTGAATGGCTCTCAGGTCACTTGTGTGGTGGTTGAAAATGATGGAGAGTATAAGGGGATTGACGGTCTGGGGGAGGAACGGGATTACACCAGGCTTTCTAACGATGAGATCCGCGATATCGTGAAGGAGGCGGGTATCGTTGGTATGGGGGGCGCGGGCTTTCCTACTAATGTAAAGCTGACTCCCAAGGAACCGGATAAGATAGACTATATTCTGGTAAACGGTGCGGAATGCGAGCCGTATCTGACGTCCGATTACCGTCAGATGATGGAATGTACGGAGGAGATCATAGGCGGCCTGAAGGTTATGCTAAAGCTTTTTGATAAGGCGCAGGGCCTGATCTGCATTGAAGATAATAAGCCGGATGCTATTTCCAAGATGAAAGAAGCCGTTCAGAATGAGGACCGGATAGAAGTGAAGGTGTTAAAGACTAAGTACCCTCAGGGCGGCGAGCGCACATTGATCTATGCGGCGACCGGACGGAAGATCTATTCTGCCAAGCTTCCTGCAGACGTGGGCTGCATCGTGGATAATGTATCTACCGTGATCGCTATATACAGGGCGGTGTGCAGGCAGACGCCTCTGATCACCGGTGTAATGACGCTGACGGGGGACGCCTTCCAGTCTCCGGTCAATGTAAATGTACGGCTGGGGTGCAGCCATGGGGAATTAATTGAGGAAGGGGGCGGATTCAAGCAGGAACCGGTGAAGATTATTTCCGGAGGTTCCATGATGGGAGTCGCCATGTTTGATCTGAATGTCCCGGTAGTCAAGACCTCTTCTTCTATTCTGGCATTGACCAGGGATGAAGTGGCTGAACTGGAGCCTACACCCTGTATCCGCTGTGGCCGTTGCGTGGAGGCATGCCCGGGCAATCTTGTCCCGCAGAAGATGGCGCAGGCGGCGTTGAATAATGATTATGATGCCTTTGTGAAGCTGAATGGTATGGAATGTTATGAATGTGGCAGCTGTACCTATATATGTCCTGCCAGGAGGCCGCTGACCCAGACCTTTAAGCAGGCGCGCCAATATGTAGCGGCACAGAGGAGAAAAAAATAGGAGGTGCATTGAATCGTGAGTAATCTGTTAAATATATCATCATCGCCCCATGTCCGCAGCGAGACTTCTACGAAGAGCATTATGTACGATGTGATCATTGCGCTGCTGCCCGCCACTATATTTGGGATCTACAATTTCGGCGTGAAAGCGGCAGTTCTGATAGCGACCTGCATTGTGGCCTGTGTATTGACAGAATACATATGGCAGAAAGCGATGAAGCTTCCCCTGACGGTAAGTGATGGAAGCGCCGCCCTGACTGGGCTTTTGCTGGCATTGAATCTGTCTTCCACCTTTCCGGTCTGGATGGCGATTCTGGGAAGCGTGTTCGCTATCTTGATCGTAAAGCAGCTTTTCGGCGGCCTGGGACAGAATTTTATGAACCCGGCGTTGGGGGCAAGATGTTTCCTGATGGTTTCTTTTGCAGGGAGGATGACTTCTTTTACCTATGACGGGGTGACAGGAGCGACCCCCCTGGCTATTATCAAGAATGGCGACAAGGCTGCTTCGGTGGCGGAACTTCTGGGAGCCGGCGGCGACCAGGCGGTTACATCTGTTCGGAATATGTTTTTGGGGAATATCGCCGGAACGATCGGAGAGACTTCCGCACTGGCCCTTCTGCTTGGCGCAGCATACCTTCTGGCTAAGAAGATCATCAGCTGGAGGATACCGGTATGCTACATAGCAACCTTTGCAATATTTGTATTGCTTTTCGGCGGAAGAGGGCTGGATGTTACCTATCTGGCGGCAGAGCTGTTTGGCGGCGGATTGATGCTGGGAGCCTTTTTCATGGCGACAGATTATGTTACCAGCCCTATTACTCCCCGGGGGCAAGTCGTCTTTGGAATCCTTCTGGGTATCCTGACGGGCGTGTTCCGTATCTTCGGCGCTTCTGCAGAAGGTGTATCTTATGCGATCATCATCAGCAACCTTTTAGTGCCGTTAATTGAGAAGGTGACGATTCCTGTTCCGTTTGGAAAGGAGGGCATTAAGGATGGCAAATAATAAGACAGAGAAGAATACATTAGTGCATGATACGATCAGCCTTTTTGTGATCACAGTGGTGGCTGGCCTGCTGTTGGGGATTGTATTCACTGTGACGAAAAAACCGATTGAGCAGCAGGAGGCCAAGACGAAAGCGGAGGCTTATGAGGCTGTTTACGAGGGAGCTGAATTTGCGGAGGATCCTGATACAGACAAGGCTCTTGAAGCATATAATGAAGAGCTGGCGGCAGGGACGGTTACCAAAGGCGGGGAGGTTCTCAGTGATGTAGAGATCACGGAGGCTCTTAAGGCCAGCGTAGACGGACAGGACGCCGGATATGTTATGACCTGCAGCGCCAAAGGTTATGGCGGAGAGGTGGAACTGGCCCTGGGCATTGATAATGAAGGAACTGTCAAGGGAATCCGTATTACCAGCTGCAGCAATGAGACTCCCGGCCTGGGCCAGAACAGTGCGAAAGAGGACTGGAACGGGCAGTTCATTGGCATGACTACAGGGCAGGAAGTAGCCGTTGTTAAGGATAATACGGGAAGCACAGAGAGCGGAACGATCAATGCGATCAGCGGCGCAACCATTACCAGCCGGGCGGTTACCCGGGCGGTTGACGGGGCCCTGGGATTTGTTGCGGGATTATCAGAATAGGAGGGTCAGGATATGAATTCATGTACAGAACGATTGAAAAATGGTATTATCACAGAGAATCCTACCTTTGTCATGATGCTTGGTATGTGTCCTACGTTGGCGGTAACCTCCTCGGCGATCAATGGCCTGGGAATGGGATTATCGACTACGGCGGTGTTGGTCATGTCAAATCTGATGATTTCCCTGTTGCGGAAATTGATTCCTGACAAGGTACGTATTCCGGCGTTTATTGTAGTTGTAGCTTCTTTTGTTACGGTGGTCCAGCTCCTGTTGGAGGCGTACCTGCCTTCCCTGAACAGTGCGCTGGGTGTATATATTCCGTTGATCGTAGTAAACTGTATCATTCTGGGACGGGCCGAGGCCTATGCCTCCAAGAACCCCGTGCTGCCATCCGTATTCGATGGGATTGGCATGGGACTGGGCTTTACCTTTGGCCTTACCTGTATCGGTATCTGCCGTGAGGTTTTAGGCTCTGGCGCTATTTTTGGAAAGACTTTTATTCCCGACAATTTTCATATCACATTCTTTGTGCTTGCGCCGGGAGCCTTCCTGGTACTGTCTTTCCTGACGGCTCTCCAGAATAAATTAAAAATGCCTTCTGCTACTAATGTGGGAGCGCAAGGTGATATTGCCTGCGGCGGCAATTGCGCCCAGTGTATTGGGACCAGCTGCGCAGCCAATAAGGGAATCCTGGAAGCAGAGCGGGCAGCAGAGAAGGCAGCCAAGGCCAAGGCGGCCAAAGAGGCGGCTGCGAAGGCTAAGGCGGCCAAGGAAGCCGCTAAGAAGCAGGAGGGCAAAGAAAAGTCTCAGGTGGCTGCCGCTGCAGCAAAGGAAAAGGAGGATTGATTTAAGTGGGAAATTTATTTGTGATTATTATTTCATCCATGCTGGTGAGCAATGTTGTACTTAGTCAGTTCCTCGGTATCTGCCCCTTCCTGGGAGTATCCAAGAAAATTGAGACGGCGGCAGGCATGGGAGCTGCGGTAACCTTTGTTATCACTATTGCATCGGCCATTACCTATCCGATCTATTATTTTATTTTGGAACCGGCAGGGCTGGATTATCTGGAGACGATTGCATTTATCCTGATCATTGCTGCGCTGGTACAGTTTATTGAAATGGTTTTGAAAAAGTTTATGCCTGCCCTGCATGCATCCTTAGGCGTGTATCTTCCTTTGATCACGACTAACTGTGCTGTGCTGGGGGTTGCTTTGAACAATGTAACAGATTATGCAGAAGAATCTTTTGGTTACGGTTTTGCCTGCAGCGTAGTAAGAGGTTTGTTTACAGCTATCGGCTTCCTGATCGCTATTGTGATTATGGCGAGCATCCGGGAAAGATGTGAGTATAATGATGTCCCGAAGTCATTCCAGGGGACTCCTATTGTGCTGGTGACAGCAAGCCTGATGGCGATCGCATTCTGTGGCTTTGCAGGGTTAGTGTAGAAAGGAGGAGACGAATGGCAACGGGTATTATATATGCGACAGTTTTGGTAGGTGTTATCGGCGTACTGATCGGTCTTCTTCTGGGCTTTGCAGGAATTAAGCTGGCGGTGCCGGTGGATGAAAAAGAGATTGCAGTCCGGGAGCTGCTTCCTGGCAATAATTGCGGCGGCTGTGGTTATGCCGGATGCGATGCCCTGGCAAAGGCTATCGCAGCGGGAGAAGCCGCTGTGAATGCCTGCCCGGTAGGCGGAGCTCCGGTAGCGGATAAGATTGGCCAGGTGATGGGCGTGGACAGCGGTGAGGCTGTAAAGATGGCAGCTTATGTGAAATGCGCCGGAACCTGTGATAAGGCTGGTGTGAAGGCCAATTATTATGGAATTACAGATTGTAAGAGGGCAACGGCGATCCCGGGGCGGGGCGATAAGGCGTGCAGCTTTGGCTGCCTTGGCCTGGGCTCTTGTGTAGCCGCCTGCCAGTTTGATGCCATACATATTCAAAATGGTGTGGCAGTGGTCGACCAGGAAAAATGTGTGGCCTGTGGGAAATGTGCTTCAGAATGTCCCAACGGACTGATTGAGCTGATCCCCTATGACAGTAAATATGCAGTATCCTGCTCCAACAGAGATAAGGGACCGAAGGTAATGGCAGTGTGCGATACCGGCTGTATTGGCTGCGGCATCTGCGCCAATCAGTGTGAATCTGATGCGATTACGGTACAGGATAATGTGGCCCATATTGACCAGAGCAAATGTACTGGCTGTGGCAAATGCGCTGCTAAGTGCCCTAAAAAAGTTATTTTGGCCCATGGGCTTTCACAGTAAGTGTGGAATTGTGGGAACGCTAGAGAGAGAAAGGCAATGGGAAGATTTTGCATCTTCCCATTGCCTTTTATGGGGTAAAAAATTGCCCAATGCTTTTTATAGTTTGATCCCCTGTAGAAGCTTAGCGAAGGGGCTTTCATCTTCAGAGCCGGACCCCTTTTCTCCGTCAACGGCATATTCCTGGGGGATATCATAGGCTTCCTCTTCTTCCGGCTCATCTTCCTTCAATGCCTTAATGCTAAGAGAAATACGGTCCCCTTCGATCTTTATGATTTTAGCAGTGGCCTTTTCCTTTAGTTTGACCACTTCTTTTGGAGATTTAAGAAATTTATTGGTGATCTGGGAAATATGGCACAGGCCTGTCAGTCCGTCTCCGATATCAATAAAAATTCCGTAGGATTCTATCCGTTCAATGGTACCGCTGACAATATCCCCTTCCCGGAGACGGCCGATCTGTTGTGTGCGTTCTGCCACTGCCCGTTCCCTGGCGATCATCTTGGAGGAGAGGACCAGACGCTTTTCCCTGGCGTCCACGGTGATGATCACGGCTTCAACAGTCATGCCTACATAGCTCTGTGTATCTTCCACATATTCCAGCGCCAGCTGGGAGGCGGGAATAAACGCGCGGATCCCCTTGACATAGCCTACTGCTCCAGAGGGGACGGCTTCCTGGATCTTCACCTGGAATACCGTTCCATCCTGGTAATCTTCCTTTAATTCGTCCCAGACCAGAATATTATTCGCTTCCCGCAGGGACAGGATTACATTGCCGCTGCCGCTCTCCGGATCGATAACCATAACCTTTAGAACGTCTCCGATAGAAACATCGTTTTTAATGGAGAAGGAAGGATCTTCACTGCACTCCTCCAGTGGAATGACGCCTTCTGTATAGTAATTCAGGTCAACCGTGATTTCTGTATCTGCAATACCGATCACTGTCGCCTCTATGATATCTCCTTCCTTCAATACCTGGAATGAACGGTCTAACTCCTGTTCATAATCTTTCATTGTCTTTTTTTCTTCCATATTGATTCTCCATTCCTGCACGAATGTGCATGTAATTATAATTGAAGCATATTTCATTCTAACACAATTTATTTGAGTAATCCATAACAACATATATGTAAACCAATTTATAAAATAGGTTGACAATTGATGTGGGAGAAAGTACAATAGCAGGGAACATAAAATGAAGAAGAAAGGCGGGATTAGGAAATGGCTGGAAAAGAAAAGAGTGGGGCAATGGACAGGCATAAGGAGGCAATGCCGGTAAGGACATTGGCGATGATCGCCATGATGGCTGCGGTACTCTGTATTTTAGGACCCTTGTCCATCCCCATCGGAATTGTACCGATTTCCCTTACTAATTTTGGGATCTATCTGACGGTATATTTGCTGGGATGGAAAAAGGGGACTGTCAGCTATTTGATCTATCTGATGCTGGGCATTGCAGGCCTTCCTGTATTTTCCGGGTTTTCCGGGGGGATTGGCAAGGTTCTGGGGCCAACGGGGGGATACCTCGTGGGATTTCTGTTTATGCCTTTGATTGCAGGCCTGGTTATCCAGAGATACGGACAGAAGAAAGTATCCCATTATGTATTATGTTTTCTGGGTATGGCAGCCGGCATGGCGGTGTGCGATGCCTTCGGGACAATATGGTTTGTCCAGGTGTTTGCAGGTTCTGATACGCCATATACTTATTCAGCGGCCCTGGCTGCCTGTGTATGGCCCTTCATTCCCGGCGACCTGGCAAAAGCGGCGGCAGTTGCGGTCATAGGCCCGCAGCTTCGCGGGAGCTTAGTCCGGAATGGACTGCTTTCTGATTAAAAAAGCCTTACAGCGTTCCTTTCATGATCTATCAACAGAAATTGTCTTAGTATGTATTTATTTTATGACAGAGACAAGGCACTGCTCCCTGGCGCCGTCTTCTGATACTGTAATAGTGGTTTTGCCAGGAGATCTGGCTGTGATATTACCAGATAGATCCACACTGGCCACAGAGGGCTTGCTGGACCGTACAGAAGGAGTGTTGCCGCTGGACACCTGTATGCCAAGAGCATAGCGTTCTCCTGCCTTCAGAGTAAGATGTTCGGCATTAAGCTTGATCACAGGTGGCTGGACTACGATCTTGCAAGTCTTTGTAACGCCGTCCACCGATGCAGTGATATAGGCGGTGCCGTGTTTTCTGGCAGTGATCAATCCCTTGTCGTCTACATAGGCCACGCCTGCGCTGCTGGATTTCCAGACAGGCTCCATCCCGGAGGAGACGGTAGCCAGAAGCTGCAGGCTCTGGCAGCGGTATAGCCGGGCCGAGGTTTTATTCAGCCGGATGGCAGGTTTCTTTACTTTTACCCTGCACTGGACCTTTGTATCATCGGCCTTCACCGTGATCACAGCATTCCCTGGTTTGCAGCCGGTCACAACCCCGTTATCGTCTACTATGGCGATGCTTTTCCGGCTGCTGGAATAGGCTGGCGTGGAATGGTTGGACGTGATGGCTTTCAGGGAGGCGCTTTCTCCATTTTCTATAGAGATATTTTTAGAAGCCAGGATAATCTGTGTTTTGTCTACCTTTACCCGGCAGGCCGTTTGAAAAGAGCCTGTTTTCACTGTGATATTACAGCTGCCTCCTTTGTGGGCCGTGACGCTGCCAAGTGAGGTGACCGAGGCTACCCGGGAATTGGAACTCTGGAACCGGGGAAGCGAACCATCGGAGGTAAAGGCCAGGAGGCGGAAAGAATCTCCGATCTTGAGCTGCGCGCTGTATCTGGAGAGAACCACAAAGGAACCGGATGCAGCCTGGGCCGGCTGCGGGATAGCCGCACATAGGATCAACAGTATCGTAAGTATGGTAAAGCTTCTTGTGAAAAAATTAGAAAATCTGCCTGTATGCAAAGGCGTATTGAGATATTTCATAGAATTCCCTCCTATCCAAACAATGGATCAGAAGGAACGCTGTAAGGTATGATTACTTTAACAGCTGTGAGGGGAAAGGTCAATGCCGGATCGGGAAAAAAATCAAAATCAGAAAAATGTATAATTTGAGAGAGGAAATTTGTGCAGGTTGTATTTTTGTGGTATGATAGTCCCTGGAATTGATGAGAATAAAGAAGGAGGACATAAATATGGCAAAAATCGAGATGAAAACACCTCTGGTTGAGATGGATGGGGATGAAATGACCCGTATTCTGTGGAAAATGATCAAGGAAGAGCTGTTACTTCCGTTTATTGACCTGAAGACAGAGTATTATGATCTGGGCCTGGAGTACCGGAATGAGACAAATGACCAGGTTACGATTGATTCAGCAGAGGCTACCAAAAAGTATGGTGTGGCAGTAAAGTGCGCTACGATCACTCCCAATGCTGCCAGGATGAAGGAATATGACCTGAAGGAAATGTGGAAATCTCCTAATGGGACGATCCGCGCCGCTCTGGATGGGACTGTGTTCCGCGCGCCGATCCAGGTCAAGGGAATAGACCCCTGTGTTAAAAATTGGGAAAAGCCTATTACATTGGCGAGACATGCTTATGGCGATGTATATAAGAATACAGAGATTAAGGTGCCGGGCGCCGGCAAGGCTGAGCTGGTATTTACCAGAGCCGATGGCCAGGAGATCCGTACTACGATCCACGAATTTGACGGACCGGGGATCATTCAGGGCATCCACAATACAGATAAGTCTATTGCCAGCTTTGCCCATGCCTGCTTTAAATATGCTTTGGATACCAAGCAGGATCTGTGGTTTGCCACGAAGGATACGATCTCCAAGATCTATGACCATAATTTCAAAGATATTTTCCAGGAGATTTACGATACCCAGTATAAGGAGCAGTTTGAAGCAGCGGGACTGGAATATTTCTATACCCTGATCGATGATGCGGTAGCCCGGGTCATGAAAGCAAAGGGAGGCTTTATCTGGGCCTGCAAGAACTACGATGGGGATGTTATGAGCGATATGGTATCTTCTGCCTGTGGTTCTCTGGCAATGATGACCTCGGTGCTGGTATCCCCCAGCGGGGTTTATGAATATGAGGCCGCCCATGGCACAGTGCAGAGACATTATTACAAACATCTGAAAGGCGAGGAGACGTCTACCAATTCTGTGGCAACGATTTTCGCCTGGACAGGGGCATTGCGCAAGAGAGGCGAGCTGGACGGGCTTCCTGAGCTGACGGCTTTTGCGGATAAGCTGGAGAAAGCCACACTCCACACGATTGAAAGCGGCAGGATGACTAAGGATTTGGCGTTGATCACCAGCATGAAGGATGTCACTGTGCTGAACAGCCAGGATTTTATTAAGGCGATCCGCAGTGAGCTGGAGAAGTAGGAATCGAGAAGGAAAGGGAGGCATGGTAAATGGATCTGCAGGTGGGGGATGAGATTAAAATGAAGAAGAAGCATCCCTGTGGGGAGAACCGATGGCGGCTGCTTCGGGTGGGAATGGATATCCGGATGGAGTGTATGGGCTGCGGCCACCAGGTTATGCTGCCCCGCAAGCAGGTAGAAAAAGGATTTCGCGGAAAGCTTGAGGAATCGGCAACGAAGTAAACACTTTAGACATAGTATTTAAGGAATCTGACTGGAGAACAGCAGATATCCGGAAAGGAAGCATTATGAAAAATACAGTCAACAGTTTTCGGGAGGCCAGGGAACAGGGAAAGCGTCTGGCAATGCTGACAGCCTATGATTATTCTACTGCCAAGCTGGAGGATGAAGCTGGCATCAACGGAATTTTGGTAGGAGATTCTCTGGGCAATGTAGTATTAGGCTATGAGGATACGATTTCTGTCACAATGGAGGATATGATCCACCACGCCGCCGCTGTAGCGCGGGGAGCTAAGGATGCCCTCGTAGTAGCGGATATGCCTTTTATGTCCTATCAGGCTTCGGTCTATGACGCCGTAGTCAATGCGGGAAGGCTGATGAAGGAAGGAAGGGCGAATGCGGTGAAGCTGGAGGGAGGAGTAGAAGTCGGCCCCCAGATCAAAGCGATCACAGCAGCGGGGATCCCTGTGATGGGGCATATCGGCCTTACCCCCCAATCCATCAACGCTTTTGGGGGATTTAAGGTGCAGGGAAAGAGCGAGGCAGCTGCCCGGAAGCTTCTGGAGGATGCCCAGGCAGTCGAAGAGGCCGGAGCATTTGCAGTAGTATTGGAATGCGTTCCAGAGAAGCTGGCCCAGATGGTTACTTCTAAATCCGGGATCCCTACGATCGGGATCGGGGCCGGGGCAGGCTGTGATGGCCAGATCCTGGTATATCAGGATATGCTGGGAATGTTTTCAGACTATACCCCCAAATTTGTTAAGCGGTTCGCACAGGTGGGGGACACCATGCGCAGGGCTTTCCAGGATTATATCCTGGAGGTACAGGAGGGAAGTTACCCGTCCAGGGAACATACCTTCCAGATGGCCGATGAAGTTCTGGAAAAGCTATATTGATTATGAGGTGATAGTTGATGAAAATAGTAAATACAATTCAGGAAGTAAGAGATCAGGTAAAGGAGTGGAGAAGGCAGGGCTTGTCCGTTGGCCTGGTCCCTACTATGGGATATCTCCATGAAGGGCATAAGAGTCTGATCGACCGGGCGGTAGAACAAAATGACCGGGTAGTAGTCAGCGTATTTGTGAATCCTATGCAGTTTGGCCCGGGAGAGGATCTGGAAAGCTATCCTCGGGATATGGACCGGGATGCTGCCCTCTGCGAAAAGGCGGGCGCCCATCTGATCTTCCATCCCGAGCCTTCCGAGATGTACCAGAAAGATTTTTCTTCTTATGTAGATATGAATACGCTGACTGGGGGACTTTGCGGCAAGAGCCGCCCCGTTCATTTTCGGGGAGTATGTACGGTGGTATCCAAGCTGTTCCATATCGTGACGCCGGACCGGGCTTATTTTGGGCAGAAGGACGCCCAGCAGCTGGCAGTGATCTCCCACATGGTCTCCGACCTGAATTTTGGGATTGAGATCGTAGGCTGTCCTATTGTCCGCGAGGAAGATGGCCTGGCCAAAAGTTCCCGCAATACCTATCTGAATCCGGAAGAGAGGAAGGCAGCTACAGTGCTGAACCGTTCCCTGGAGGAGGCTCAGGAATTATTCCTGGCTGGGGAGAGCCGGGCAGAGGTATTGAAGGAGAGGATCTGTCAGATATTGGAAGCAGAGCCTCTGGCCCGGATAGACTATGTAGAGCTGGTGGACTGGCAAAGCCTGGAACCGGTGGAGGAGATCAACGGCTGCGTCCTGATGGCTATTGCAGTCTTTATCGGGAAGACCCGTCTGATCGATAACCGGATCATAGAGAAATGAGGTGCCTATGAATATTACAATGTTAAAGGGGAAAATCCATCGGGCAGTGGTGCGGCAGGCAGCGCTGAATTATGTGGGCAGCATTACCATTGATCCAGAGCTGATGGACAGCGCAGGGATTTTGGAATATGAAATGGTCCAGGTGGTAGATGTGGAAAACGGGAACCGGTTTGAGACGTATACGATAGCCGGGGAGCCGGGCAGCGGTATGGTCTGTTTAAACGGCGCAGCAGCCAGGCAGGTCCAGATAGGGGATCATGTGATCATTATGTCTTATTGCCAGATGACGCCGGAGGAGGCAAAGGAACATAAGCCGTATGTGGTGTTTGTGGACGAGAAGAACCGGATCAGTAAAGTATCCCGCTATGAAAAGCATGGACAGCTGTCCTGATAAAGCGGCAGATACGTTTTCGGAAAATGCCAGGGGACAGGCATGCCCAGGGCAGTGGAATGGAGGTTGTTATGTTAAAGGGGAAAACAGTGGTTCTGGGAGTGACCGGAAGTATCGCTGCCTATAAGATGGCCAATCTGGCAAGCATGCTTTCCAAGCTGCATGCCCAGATCCATGTGCTTATGACTGCCAATGGAACCAATTTTATTAACCCCATTACTTTTGAGACGTTGACTGGCAACCGGTGCCTCATTGATACTTTTGACAGGAATTTTCAATATAGTGTGGAGCATGTGGCGTTGGCCAAAAAGGCGGATGTGGTATTGGTAGCTCCCGCTACAGCCAATGTGATCGGCAAATTGGCGAATGGGATCGCAGACGACATGCTGACCACCACGGTTATGGCCTGCAAATGCAAAAAGTTAATCGCGCCGGCAATGAATACAAATATGTATGAGAATCCCATTGTCCAGGATAACCTGAAAAAGCTCGAACATTTTGGCATGGAAGTGATCCAGCCTGGGGTCGGGATTTTGGCATGTAAGGATGAGGGAGTGGGCAAGCTGCCCCCGGAGGAGGTTCTTTTACAGTATATCCTTCGGGAGATTGGCGAGGAGAAGGACCTTGAGGGGAAGAAGGTATTGGTTACGGCAGGCCCTACGATAGAGCCGATCGACCCGGTGCGTTATATCACGAACCATTCTACTGGGAAGATGGGGTATGCTCTGGCTGTGAATGCTATGCGCCGGGGGGCGCAGGTTACCCTGGTGGCAGGCCCGGTATCCTGGGAGCCTCCTCTTTTTATCAGGACGCTGCCGGTAGAAAGCGCCGCCCAGATGTTTGACGTTGTGACCCGGGAAGCTCCTTCCCAGGATATTATCATCAAAGCCGCCGCCGTGGCAGACTATACGCCGGCGCATACATTTTCGCAGAAGCTGAAGAAATCAGAGGATAACAGCAGTATTTCTCTGGTTCGTACGCAGGATATCCTTGCTTACCTGGGAGAGCATCGCCAGCCGGGACAGTTCCTGTGCGGTTTTTCTATGGAAACGGAGGATTTGATAGAGAATTCCCGGGCGAAGCTGGAGAAAAAGGGGCTGGATATGATCGTTGCGAATAATCTGAAGACAGAAGGAGCCGGCTTCGGGACGGATACCAATGTGGTCACGCTGATCACAGAGGAGGGCGCACGGCAGCTGCCGAAGCTGCCGAAGTCCCAGGTGGCCCGGGAGATCCTGACAGAAATCTGCCGGAGGCTGGATGCCGGGGAAGGCTTTTCGTTGACGGAAACAGAATAGAATGTTAGAATGAGCAGGATAGTTGCTGCATATGTTGTATAACCATTTTTAGCGGGGATATACTACAGAAAAGAAAGGACACAGGCATAGCAATGCCGGAAAGGGGAAAATATGGCGGTAACACATGTAACGAAGGCAGAATTTGAAAAAGAAGTATTGCAGAGCGACAAACCGGTCCTGGTAGATTTTTGGGCGGCCTGGTGCGGACCCTGCCAGATGGCGGGACCGATTCTTGAGGAGATTGCCGAGGAGAATGACGATATTAAAGTATGCAAGATCAATGTGGATGAAGAGCAGGAATTGGCAATGGAATATAAGGTGTCTGCCATACCGGCTTTTTATTGTTTTAAGAATGGACAGATCGCTGCCCAGACAGTAGGACTGCAGTCTAAGGAAGAATTGCTTCAGATGGCGCAATAGCCAATAAGATGGCGGTCTGAAGAGGCTGTCATTCTTTTACTACTTGTAATATTTGAAAAAGTGTATTAGAATGAAGATATCAAAAGGAAAAGGAGGACACAGAAATGGCATATGTGATTGGTGATGATTGCATTAGCTGTGGCGCTTGCGCTGGGGGATGTCCAGTAGGCGCTATTGCCGAGGGAGATGCTCATTATGAGATTGATGCGGATACATGCATCAGCTGTGGCGCTTGTGCCGGAACATGCCCGTCTGGCGCTATCTCAGAGGGTTAATCTTCACACAAGGCTTGAGAGCTGCTCTGCCGGAGGGGAATCCTGTTGGGAGGCAGCTTTTTCAATTGGATAAGATCTAGGCTTCAGAAGGTGCTGCTTTTTGAATGGAGGATATCAATGGAAGCAAGAATAAATAAAGACATGATCATTGCAGATATGTTGAAGATCGATGTGGGTATTGCCCCAATACTGATGGCGTCCGGGATGCATTGCATCGGCTGCCCTTCTGCCCAGGGAGAGTCTCTGGAGCAGGCGGCAATGGTCCACGGCATAGATGCAGATGAATTGGTCAATGTAGTGAACGAATATTTAGAGAATAAATAGGCAGGATTTTTGCAGGTTGAATAGAAAAGGTGGTTGGCATGATACATGCCAACCACCTTTTTGGATCTTATGCAGAGGACCGTTTGTCATATCATATGCTGGCCAGGACCTGCAGCGCTTTATCCTTGATCAGAGGCGCATAATGTTCTTCGTAATAAAAATGGCTGGCATAAGTATTACGTACAGGCTTTCCATACTCACAAATGATATTACAGATCCTGTTAAATTCTTCCGGCGTGTGGTCGGATTTATGAATGATCAGATAGTAGCATTTCTGCTTTTCATCCTTGTATAACGTATTCTGGCCGGAATAAGAGTACACCAGGTATTCTGCCAGGCTGCTTACTTCCTTCAGCGTCTGGAAGGAATAAATCTTGATCAGGTCGTGGGAAGGGCCGGATTCTGTGGTCTTTGGCCGGCGTTCCATCCCCAGCGCTTCTGACAGGGAAATAAAGTCGCTGCCCTTATCCTGGTCGGTATCTGACAATAGGATATTGCTCTCCTCGGAGTCATTATAATCCTCGTTTTCCTCATCGTGAAGGCCGGACATCAGCGGATCTCCCAGATCTTCTTCGATAGTAAAGACGGAATCTTCTCCCATGTCAAAGTTCTCGCTGTCCTCGGTAAATCTGGAAAAGCGGGTATCCAATTCCTCGGGGTCGTCTACCTTAGTGATCAGTAAGACAAGAGTGTCTGGATACATAGGGATCGCTTCTATCATAAGAGGGATGTCGTCTGCCTCAAATCCAAATTCATAGGAAGCCTGCTGCATCATATCACGAAATAAGCTTTTTGCTTTATCAGTACCGTAAGCTAGTTCGCTGATCCGCAGCTCTCGCTCTGACAGATCCTTCTGATTCAGTGTGCACCGAATCTGGTGGTCGTTGATTTTTTCTATACGCATAAGCTCACTCCCTTTCTATATAAATATTCGACACAATTCTGCAAAAAAACAATACAATTCTCTGTATATAGATTATAGTTTAATATTCTTTATAAGTCAATGAATCCCTGCTACTAGGATTTGTGAAAAACTCATAAGAAATACTGGCAGTATTTATCTTCTTTTCTAAATTTTATAATTTACACCTAAAATGTGATAAAAATGTGATTTTTTTAATAAAAATCTGGCTAAAATTACTGAGAACCACAGGTTATATTTTATGCAGAAACGCCCTTTTTGGGCTTGTCCTGCGGTCTTTCCTGGCATATAATAATTTTCGGAGAGACGAATCGGAATATACCAAATGGAAAGGAGGATTGGCAAAATACCGGATTGCCTGCAGATGTCCGGCGTTAATAGGGATTCGGAGCTCCAGTCAGCAAATATTTCAAAAAAGACAGTCTAACGTATCACAACTGTACCAGCTGTCAAAAAGGGATGGTCTGCAGGTGGATGTGTGAAGCATCCCCCTTCATTTCCCAGAAAAAATCTGGAAGATGAAGGCAGAATCTGGAACAGATACAGTGAATTGGCAGGA
Source organism: uncultured Lachnospiraceae bacterium (assembly GCA_947589315.1). Classification (GTDB taxonomy): domain Bacteria; phylum Bacillota; class Clostridia; order Lachnospirales; family Lachnospiraceae; genus Jutongia. The sequence goes on from CANPZE010000016.1 coordinate 21,825, forward strand.
ATCTGGCTGCCAGGTTCACGAAGAATAGTCTGCCCGCTTGTTAAGATTATAATAAGCCACAGGGCGAAATCTCAGTAAATTTTCTTTTTTTTCCGTAATTATTTTCCGGAAAAGGCTGACAGAGCAGAGGTCAGAAAGCCTGCCCGGTATTTCTGGCCCTGTGCTGCTGGCCGGAGGAACAGGTCCGGTTGCCCCTTATGTGGAAAAGTGGTATACTATAAAAGATTATTATGATATTGAAAAGATATTCCATATATTTAGAGAGAGGTACAGGATGATGCACAGTGATAAAAAGAAAATGGTGATTCCCGTTATTATAGGGATATTAGTGGTTCTGGCGGGTATCATAACGATACTTCTGGTGAAAAAATACAAGCCCTCCAAGGAGATCATGCCGTTAGAGGAGTATTTCCAGGTGGGGGACAAGCAGATACAGATCATACTTCAGGATGAGCTCTACGAGAAAAAAGGATTATATGAGGATGGACAGATCTATTTAGATATAGAGTTAGTAAAGAAGTATCTCAACAGCAGGTTCTACTGGGACGGTAATGAGAATCAGCTGCTGTATACGACCGCAACGGCGGTGATCTCTGCGGAGACTGGCAGTAATGTGTACTATACCAATAAGAGCAAGGAGACGAAGGAATATCCTATCGTCAGGGTCGAAGGTGGCACCGCTTATATTGCGCTGGATTATGTGAAAGATTATACGGCTTTGGATTATACTAAGTATGAGGAGCCGGACAGAGTGGTCATCAATTATCGCTTTGATGAACCGGAAGACCATGCCAAGACAGACAGGAAAGCGGCATTGCGCTATGAGCCTGGCATCAAGAGCCCGATTCTGGTGAATCTGGCCAAGGGTGAGGAAGTATTGCTTTTGGAGACAGAGGATGAAGAGACTGGCTTCTGCAAGGTAATGTCCTCTAGCGGGGTGATCGGTTACGTTAAGGCAAAAGCATTAGGAAAGGCATATGAATTTACCCATACGACAGATTTTAAAGAGGAGACATATCCTCATATCCTGAAGGATGAGAAAATTAATCTGGTGTGGCATCAGGTGACTACCCAGGCGGCCAACGATGGCCTTTTGAATCTGATGGATGCCACGAAGGGGGTAAATGTAGTAGTCCCTACCTGGTTTACCGTATCTGGGAACCAGGGAGATATCACTTCTTTAGCCAGTGATACTTATGTGAGCCGGGTTCATGGCCTGGGAGCAGAGATCTGGGGCCTTTGCAATGATTTTAGCAGTGACAGTAAGATCGGCAAGGTGCTGAGCCGTACCAGCAGCCGCCAGAGGCTGGAGAAGAATCTGGTGGCGGAAGCGATCCGGTACAGCCTGGACGGGATTAATATAGATTTTGAGTATGTTAAGAAAGAAAATGGGGAAGACTTTATTCAGTTTATCCGGGAATTGGGAATTATGTGCCGTAATAATGGGATCGTTCTGTCTGTGGATAACTATGCCCCTACGGAATATTCCCAGTATTATAACAGGGCGGAGCAGGCGGCAGTGGCAGATTATGTAATCACCATGGCTTATGATGAGTATTATGCGGGAAGTGAAGAATCCGGTCCTGTGGCTTCTCTGAATTATGTAAAGGATGCGGTAGCCAATTCCCTGGCCCAGGTACCGGCGGAGCAGACCATCATCGCGCTGCCCTTTTATAGCAGGCTGTGGAAGGAGACAACGAAGGATGGGAAGACGAAGGTTACCTCAGAGGCTTACTCGATGGCATATTCCTCGGATCTACTGGAAAACGCCGGTGTAAAGCCGGCATGGGATGAGGCTGCAGGGATGAACTATGGGGAATATAAAAAGGATAATGCGTTATACCGTATGTGGATAGAGGATGAGACATCTTTGGAAGAGAAGGTGAAGGCTGCTGCTGTGGATGGCAATGTGGCTGGACTGGCATTCTGGAAACTGGGCCTGGAGAAAGCTTCTGTCTGGGATATGATTATTAAGTATACCAACTAGGAGAATATCATAAGCTTTAATGAGATTTTATATTCGGATGGTTTCATTAAAGATGAAGGAGAATGCATTACAGCTGTTACAGGATAAAAGGAGGGTCTGTATTTGTCTTGCGGCGGCAATGTTGCTGATCGGTATTGGATTATTCCATGCCGGAAGGGCTGTTCACACCTGGAATGAAAGGAGCGCTCAGAAGGGCGCCCGGTATACGGTAGTCATCGACCCGGGGCATGGGGGATTTGATCCTGGAAAGATAGGGATCAATGGAGTTTATGAGAAGGACATCAATCTGGCCATTGCAAAGGAACTAAAGGAAATACTGGAGCAGAATGACTGTAAGGTAGTCATGACCCGCACAGAGGATACAGGCTTGTACGCTGAGGGAGAAAGCAACCGAAAGATCGCAGACCTGCGGAAAAGGTGTGAAGTGATCGATAGCTGCCAGCCTGATGTGGTGATCAGTGTACATCAGAACAGTTTTTCTCAGGAGAGTTCCAAAGGAGCCCAGGTATTTTATCAGACTACTTCTAAAGAGGGAAAGGAACTGGCTCTCCTGCTCCAGAAGCAGATGGTTGCTTCCCTGGATCCGAAGAACCACCGCACGGCAAAGGCAAATAGTGATTACTATATGCTGAAGAATACAGCGGGTGTTATGGTGATCGTAGAGTGCGGATTTTTGTCCAATAGCGAGGAAGCAGAACTACTGTGCCGGGAGGACTATCAGAGAAAGGTAGCCTGGGCGATCGCCCTGGGAACCATGCAATATCTGGAGGGAAATAATGAATACGGCAATTTGCAGGATAGATCCGGAGAACTTTTCGGATGAGGAATTGAATACAGCGGGAGATATCCTGCAGAAGGGAGAATTAGTAGCTTTTCCTACGGAGACGGTCTATGGGCTGGGAGGAAACGCGCTAGATCCCCGGGCTTCCGCTAAGATCTATCAGGCGAAAGGAAGGCCCTCAGATAATCCGTTGATCGTACACATCAGCGAGATGGAAGATTTGTGCCGGTTGGCGGCTTTTGTGCCGGAGAAGGCAAAGCGCCTGGCAGATGCTTTCTGGCCGGGACCGCTGACGATGATTTTCCGAAAGAAGGATATTGTGCCGGAGGCGACTACAGGAGGGCTTTCTACGGTAGCAGTACGTATGCCCAGCCATCCCATAGCCCGGGCATTGATACGCCGGTCGGGAATTTATATAGCAGCTCCCAGCGCTAATTCCTCGGGAAGGCCAAGTCCCACCAAGGCGGAACATGTTCTGGAGGACCTCCAGGGAAAGATCCCCATGGTGATCGATGGGGGCGGGGTGGGGATCGGATTGGAATCTACCATTGTAGATATGACGGAGGGATCACCTTCCATTCTGCGCCCCGGTTATATTACTAAGGAAATGATTGAGAGGGAGATTGGGGAGGTACAGATCGACCCTGCCCTGTTGGCTATGAAGGAGAATGTGGTGGCCAGGGCTCCTGGAATGAAGTATCGCCATTATGCCCCTAAGGGCCAGATGACAATTGTGGAGGGGGATACCGAAAGGGTTATAGCTGCCATTAATGATATGGTAAGGGAAAAGCAGGCGCTGGGCTGCTGTGTGGCGGTAATCGCCACGGAGGAGACCAGGGAATGTTATCAGTGTTCTCTTGTGAGGAGCGTGGGATCCAGGAAAACAGAAGGTTCCATTGCAGCGGGACTTTATGATATACTAAGAGAGATGGATCATTTGGGGGCAGAATTTATATTTGCCGAAAGTTTCCGGGAGGATCGTCTGGGACAGGCGATCATGAACCGTATGCTGAAGGCGGCTGCTTATCGCTTGATACAGGTTTAGGAGAGGAGCGTGATCATATATGAAACGCTATCAGAAAATTATTTTTTTGTGTACGGCGAATACGTTTCTGAGTCCGTTGGCAGAGACGCTCTATCGAATTTATCAGGAGGAGGGGATGCCGGAGGCGGTATCCCGGGGATTGGTCGTCCTTTTCTCAGAGCCGGTGAGTCCTAAGATCAATGTAGCTCTTGCCCAGCATGAGCTTAGGCCGTGCGAGCATCAGAATTCCCTGCAGATGGAGAAGGAAGACATTACGCCGGACACATTGATCCTGACTATGACCTTCAGTGAGAAAGTGACGGTTATGGAAAGTTATCAGCAGGATAATGAGAACGTATTTACCCTGGGGGAATTTGTAGGGGAGGATACCGATATCATAGATCCTTATGGGGGCGAAGAAGAGCAGTATGAAAAATGTTTTATTGATATTAACAGAAGAGTGAAAAAAGTGATCCAAAGAATAAAGGAAAAGGAGACGGAGTTATGATTGCATTAGGAAGTGACCATGGCGGGTTCGGTCTAAAGCAGGAGGTTATCAGATATCTCAAGGAGAGGAATATCCCCTATCAGGATATGGGGTGCTACAGCGAGGAGGCCTGTGATTATCCGGTCTATGGAAAGAAGGTAGCCCATGCCGTGGCAGACGGGGAGTGTGACAAAGGAATCCTGATCTGTGGGACAGGGATCGGCATATCTATTGCCGCCAATAAGGTCAAAGGAATCCGGGCGGCGTTATGCCATGATGTGTTTAGCGCCCAGGCCACCAGAGAACATAACGATGCTAATATATTGGCCATGGGGGCGCGGGTGATCGGACCGGGACTGGCGTTGAAGATTGTAGACACCTTTTTGAATACGGAATTCTCTGGCGAGGAGCGGCATCAGAACCGCATCGACCAGCTGGAGGAGGAAGGATAAAAATGCCAGGCTATCTGGAAGTTGCTGGAAAACGGGAATTGTGATATGATATTGCCTGTAGCTGATGGAAAGTACACTAATTGGCGGGAATGGAGGATGAAAAATGGTTGTTCAGCCAAAGGTAAAAGGATTTATTTGTACAACGGCTCATCCAGAGGGATGCAAGGCCGGGGTAAAGGCGCAGATTGATTATGTAAGATCGCAGCCAAAGACAGAGGGAGCGAAAAAGGTGCTGGTGATCGGTGCGTCTATGGGATATGGATTGGCATCGAGGATCGCAGCCGCCTATTCCTGTAATGCTGCAACCATTGGGATCATTTTTGATAAAGCGGCAAAGGAGAAGAGAACAGCAACAGCCGGTTGGTATAATACAGCGGCTTTTGAAGAATTTGCAGCGCAGGATGGGTTGTATGCTAAAAGTATTAATGGGGATGCATATTCTCAGGAGATCAAGCAGCAGACCATTGACCTGATCAAGAAGGACTGGGGAAAGGCTGATATGGTGATTTACAGTATTGCCGCCCCACGCCGGACTACCCCGGATGGAGTGACTTACCGGTCTGTCCTGAAGACGACAGATGCAGAGTATACCAATCAGACGATTGATCTTAAGACCAACCAGATATCAGAGGTGACGATCACACCGGCTACTCCGGAGGAGGTCCACGATACTGTGAAGGTAATGGGGGGCGAAGATTGGAAAGACTGGATCCGTGCGTTGACAGAAGCTGACGCACTGGAAGAGGGCGCCAAGACAGTGGCGTACTCCTATATTGGACCAGAATTGACCCATCCCATTTATAAAGAGGGATCGATTGGCATGGCTAAGAAGCACCTGTATCAGACTGCCGATGAAATGAATCAGGAATTTCCAGGGCTGGAAGCGTATGTGTCTGTCAATAAGGCGGTAGTCACACAGTCCAGTGCGGCGATTCCCATTGTTCCCCTCTATATTGCGTTGGTCTTCCAGATCATGAAAAAGAAGGATCTGCATGAGAATTGTATCCAGCAGATGTATCGCATGATCCATGACCGCATATTTGCGCCGGGGGGCGTAGTAACTGATGAGCAGCGGCTGATCCGTATGGACGATTGGGAAATGCGGGAAGACGTACAGAAAGAAGTGCTCGCTGACTGGAATACAGTATCCCAGGAGAATTTGCAGCAGCTGGCGGATATTGATGGTTATTGGCAGGAGTTCTATGAAATTTTTGGTTTCCGAATCCCTAATGTAAATTATGATAAAGATGTAGATATTCAGCTGCCGATTCCCAGTATAGGGTAGCGGCAGATATCTTGGAAATTATAAAAAAAAGAACCCCCAGACTGTACGCTGCTACGGTTCGGGGGTTCGCTTCTTCATTCTTTAGATGCTCTGCTGCCCTCGCATATATTTCATAAAATATGATTGTGAAATCATTTGAAAAGGTATATAATAATTGTAATAAAATTCCATAATATGCTATGATTGGAGGGAGGTTGATCGGATGAATAAGGTCATCACTATCAGCAGACAATATGGAAGTGGAGGACGTGAGATTGGACAGAAGTTAGCACAGGCATATGATATACCGTTTTATGATAACGAACTGATCACCCGGGCTGCTAAAGAAAGTGGATTTGCAGAGGAGACTTTTGCCAGGGCAGAGGATAAGGCGACTAACAGCCTTTTATATTCTCTTGCAATGGGAATTAATGTATACGGGAATCAGGATTTTGGATTTGCAGGACTTTCCCTGGATGACAGGATTTTTTTGGCTCAGTCTGATGTGATCCGTAAGGTGGCAGAAGAGGGTCCCTGTGTGATTGTGGGACGTTGTGCTGACTATGTGCTGAAGGAAAGAGAGAATATTTTCAATGTTTTCATTCAGGCTTCTGTGGATTTTCGGATGAAACGTGCTATTGAATTGTATGGCATCAGTGAGAAAAAAGCAGGGGAAGAGATTTTGAAAAACGATAAGAGGAGATCAAATTACTACAATTATCACGTAGGTGAAAAGTGGCTGACGCTGACGAACTATGATTTGGTGGTGCGCAGCGATCTGGCCGGAATTGACAATTGTGTGAAGTGTATCCAGGCATATTTGGGAGAATAGGAGCGTTCTGTTAATGCAAATGCGTAATATACAGGAGAGGAGGGATTATTATGAATGCAGCAGCAGATAAGATTCGGGAGATTTTGGGGCAGAGTGAGAATGTTGTAGTCATTGGAGGCTTAAATGTAATGAGGGAGTCTGGCCTGAATGGAGTGCGGGCGGAGCATATTGCCTATGACATTGAACAGGAATATGGATATTCTAACGATGAGATCGTTTCGTCCATGTTTTTTTCCAGGAGAGTGGATACCTTCTATGATTATTATAAAAAGATTATATTGAATAAAGAGTTGGAGATTACGCCGGTCCATGAGGCAATGTACAAGCTTCAGCAGGATGGCAAGCTGGATGCGATCATCACCAGGACAGTTTATAGCCTGTATCGCAAGGCAGGCTGTGAGGATGTGATCGAAATGCATGGTTCGGTAGAGGAGAACCGCTGCCCTGTCTGCGGAAAGGAATTTGATTCAGAGTATATCCGGCAGGCAAAGGGCATTCCGGTCTGCGATGTGTGCCAGATACCTCTGCGGCCAGGCTTTACTTTACTGGGTGAGATGGTAGATAATGGCAAGATGACGATGAGCAGTAATGCGGTAGCCGAGGCGGATGTTCTTTTGATAGTGGGAGCTTCTCTGACAGCGCCTGTATGCCAGCATTTGATCAAATATTATACTGGCGAGTATATGATTGTGATCAATACGGAGGAAAAGACAGGCGATGAAAAAGCGGATTATCGCGTATATGGCAATCTCAGCCAGATCATGACTTATGTGACAGATTATTAGATCAAGGACTGGCTTGCCAAGAAAGCAAAAAGAGTATAAAATAAATCTCTGTCCGGAGGTATTTCGGACAGAGATTTTTTGTGGGATAAGATCCAGGAGGTTATTACCATGAGTAAAGTTAGAACAAGATTTGCACCGAGCCCTACGGGAAGGATGCATGTGGGAAATCTAAGGACCGCATTGTATGAGTATTTGATCGCCCGCCATGCCCAGGGAACCTTTGTGCTTCGTATCGAGGATACAGACCAGGAGCGTTTTGTGCCGGAGGCTTTGGACATTATTTATAATACAATGAAGCTGACAGGGCTGGACCACGATGAAGGACCGGATAAAGACGGGGGCTATGGACCTTATATCCAGAGTGAACGCATGAAATCCGGGATGTACCTGGAGTATGCCAAACAGCTGGTGGAAAAAGGAGAGGCTTACTATTGCTTCTGTACGAAAGAACGTCTGGACAGCCTGCGGGCTTCGGATAAGACAGAGGACGGCAAGGAGATTGCCAAATATGATAAACATTGCCTCAGCCTGAGCAAGGAAGAGGTAGAAAAGAATCTGGCAGCCGGTATGCCCTATGTTATCCGCCAGAACAATCCTTCCGAAGGGACGACTACTTTTAAGGATGCCATCTATGGGGACATTACCGTGGAGAATGAAGAATTGGACGATATGATCCTGATCAAATCCGATGGTTATCCCACCTATAATTTTGCCAATGTTGTTGACGACCATCTAATGGAAATCACTCATGTGGTGAGAGGGAATGAGTATCTTTCCTCTGCCCCCAAATATAACCGTTTATATCAGGCATTTGGCTGGGAAGTGCCGGAGTATGTTCATTGTCCTATCATTACCGATGAAAATCACAAAAAGCTGGCCAAACGCAGTGGGCATTCCTCGGTAGAAGACCTGCTGGAACAGGGCTTCCTTCCTGAAGCAATTATTAATTTTGTGGCGCTGCTGGGCTGGAGCCCTTCGGAGGACAGAGAATTATATACCCTGAAGGAGCTGGAGGAGGCCTTTGACTATCATCATATTAATAAGGCCCCGGCGGTCTTTGATATCGTAAAATTGAGATGGATGAACGGGGAATACATCAAAAATATGGAGGAAGAGAGGTATTATACGTATGCTCTTCCTATCATTGAGGAAGTAGTGACTAGAGATATGGATAAGAAGAAGATTGCAGATCTGGTAAAGACTCGTATTGAGGTATTTCCAGACATCCGGGAGAAAATTGATTTCTTCCAGGAACTGCCGGAATATGAAGTAAGCATGTACACCCATAAGAAGATGAAGACTAATAGCGAAAATTCTCTGATGGTTTTGAAAGAGATGCTTCCCCGCCTGGAAGCGTTGGAGGACTATTCCAGGGAAGGGATTGAGAGCCTGTGCAAGGAGTATATTGCAGAGAAAGAGATTAAGAATGGCGTATGCCTCTGGCCGCTGCGCACGGCAGTATCCGGTAAGCAGATGACTCCCGGTGGAGCGTATGAGCTGATTGAGATTCTGGGCAGGGAGGAGACGGCCGCCCGGATCCGCAAGGGGATCGCGATGTTGGAGGCATCTGTATGAACATAGAACTGAATGAAGCGCAGCAAAAAGCAGTTTGTCACTTTCAGGGACCGATGATGGTGCTGGCAGGGCCTGGCTCTGGCAAAACAAGGGTCATCACCCAGCGGGTCCGCCATCTGATTACAGAGAGGGAGATTTCTCCCTCTCATATTTTAGTTATCACATATACAAAGGCCGCTGCCGTAGAGATGAAGCAGCGGTATCTTCAGATAGCCGGGGAGTCCGCCCCGGTTCAGTTTGGCACATTCCATGCCATTTTTTTCATGATATTAAAGCAGGCCTACCATTATACAGCCCAAAATGTAATCTCTGAGGAAGAACGCCGGAAGCTTTTGCGGGAACTTATCCAGGAGATAGAATTGGATGTCCGGGATGAAAATGAATTTCTCGCCGATCTGGGATCTGAGATCAGCCGGGTAAAAGGAGAGCAGATGAATCTGGAGTATTATCACTCGCCCAGTTGTCCGGGAGATACCTTCCGCCAGATCTACAGCCGCTATCAGAAAGCGTTGGAGCGCCGCCGTCTGTTAGATTTTGACGATATGATGGTATATTGCTACCAGCTATTTGTAGAGCGTCCGGATATCTTAAAAATATGGCAGAAGCAATACCCGTTTATCCTGGTAGATGAATTTCAGGATGTCAATCGCCTGCAGTATGAGATTTTAAAGCTTTTGGCTCAGCCGGAGAATCATCTTTTTGTGGTGGGGGACGATGACCAGTCTATTTACGGCTTTCGGGGCGCCCGCCCGGATATTATGCAGAGCTTTGTCAGGGACTTTCAGCCGGAACAGTGTCTGCTGGATCGGAATTACCGCTGTTCCGCCGCCGTGGTCCAGGCGGCCCAGGCCTTGATCTCCCACAATAAAAATCGTCTCTCTAAAAGGTTTATAGCGCAGGATTCCCGGCAGACAGGGGTGTGGATCCAGGAGTATGAAAAGAGCGCCCAGGAAAATGAGGGGATACGCAGCCAGATCCTGGATTATCACGAGCGGGGGATCTCCTATCGGCAGATGGCGGTTCTGTTTCGTACAAACCCTCAGGCCAGGGGCCTTACAGCCAAATTAAAGGAGTACAATATTCCCTTTGCCATGAAGGAAATGATCCCTAACCTGTATGACCATTGGATCGCCCGGGATCTGTTTACTTATATCCGTGTGGCCCAGGGAAGCCGGGAGCGGGGGGATCTGCTGCGGATCATCAATCGTCCCAAACGATATGTCCACAGAAATGCATTGACAGAGCCATACATAGACCTGGAAGAATTGAAGCGTTTTTATGAAGAGAAGGATTGGATGGTCCGGCGGCTGGAGGATTTTCAAGAGAATATTAAGATGTTGGCCGGGCTGGGACCTTATGCGGCAGTGAATTTTATCCGCAGGGGAATAGGCTACGATGATTATATCCGGGAATATGCGGAATACCGTGGGATTCCTGCCAGGGATATGTATGATATCTTGGATGAACTGCAGGAGGATGCGAAGGGTTACAAAAGTTTTGAAGAGTGGATGGAGGCTGTCCGGGCTTATGGTGAAGAGCTGCTGGAGCAGCGGGAAAAAAGCCGGCGGATGCGCAATGGGCAGGCTCAGCGGGAAGACGCTGTAGAGATTATGACCATGCACGGGGCAAAAGGCCTGGAATACGAATGTGTTTTTATTCCCGATGCTAATGAAGGGGTTACGCCGCATAATAAGGCAACGCTTACTGCGGATATGGAGGAAGAACGGCGGATGTTTTATGTGGCGATGACCAGGGCGCAAAAATATCTCCATATTTCTTATCTGAAGGAACGGTTTAACAAGGAAGCGGATGTGTCCAGGTTCGTGGAGGAGATCCGGTCGGGCATTTCCAGCTCTGGAGAAACGGGCTCGCAGGATTTAATATCCTGAAGAAGCACTTTATAACGGAGGTTAGCGGCATTTAATTCATAGATGTACCGATCGATCAGATCCGGATCATTAACGTTTTGCAGTCCCAGGTAGGCATCATCCAGGGACTGCTTGGCTTCCTGAAGAGCTTTTTTCAGAAAATCTTCCCGATTGGGAGGCGTTTCGTATTTTTTTTCAGGAAAAAACATATCCAGAAATAAGTCTTTCATATATACTCTCCAATCTGCCGCTTTTGCGGCTTTTTCTTTATGTTTGCTTTGTTTGTCCGGCACAGGAAGTCCCATAGTTGGACTTCCTTATATCATTATAGACAGGATATGGAAGAATTATGCAGGAATTTTAAGCCTTTCGTCATTTTTTTGGACAACAGGGCATAGGGTGTACTAGGTCTGGTTTATGCCATAACTGGAATGGAGGTACACAAAAAATAAAATGAATATTCTGGTATTTTTGGGAATTATTGCAGCAGTTCTTATTTTTTTCTCTGATTCGGGTCTGCGAATCTTATTGGATACTATTATAAGATGCCTGTTTTGCTTGGTTTGCATTTGTTTTTTTAATGAAATGATTGCCTGGTTTGGAGGAAATATTTCCGTCAAAATAAATGAAATTTCCGCATGTGTTTCTGCAATATTTGGATTAAGCGGGGTGGCTGGCCTATATGCGTTACAGTTATTTTTTACAATCATATAATAATAAATTTGTCAAATATATACAGAAGCGCAGTATTTGACAAAAAAGCAGGCAGGTGCTATAGTGGCGACACAATTTTCAAGGAGGTGATGGTGATCGATTGTGTGGCAATGACGGGGATACTGATTGCCTGTTCCGTCAGCGACCTTTCGGAGTACAAGATACGCAATCCGATAATATTGGCGGGATGGATCGCAGGGCTGGCATTCCGGTATTTCCGGGAGGGAATTTTATCTGCAGGGCTTGGGGTGGTTTGCATTGCGGCTGTAATAGCGGCGGCGTGGCCGTTGTTTTTGCTGCGATGGATCGGAGCCGGTGATATCAAGCTGCTGTCTGTAGTAGCAGGGTTTTATGGATTAAGATTTCTTGGTAAGGTGATTGTTCTTCTGCTGTTCTTTGCCGGAATAGTTTCTCTGGCACATCTTTTAAAGAAGAGATTATTTCTCAGGCGGTTTCGCTATTTTATCCAATACGTTATGTACGGAAGAAAGGGAATATATTACGATGCGCAGCGGGATGGAAGGGAGTGGGTGATTCCAATGGCCCCGTTACTGGCAGCGGCGTATTTTTTCATCCGCATACAAGAAACAGGGATATGGAAAGGATGAAGCTCAGAAGGGATATCAATGGGGGTACAATGTACAATGAAAAAATTACAAATTGCATTACTGGATCACGATGGGTACATGGAGGCCTTTTCCTGCTATCTGAACAGCAAAAAATATATGATAGAAAACAGGCTTTTTACCAATGTAGGCAAGCTGAAGGAGTATCTGGAACAGAATCGTGTTGATGTCCTTTTAGTAGGACAGGAAATGGATTTCAAACAGGTGATTCCGGAAGAAAAAGCAGGAAGGATACTGCTGCTTTCCGATACGGAGAAAGAGGGAGGATGTCCGGCTATATTCAAATACCAGTCTGCTGAGAAGATTTTAAGGGAGATACTCAGCCTTTTAGCTGAGGAGAAGGGAGCTTTGCAGATTTCCCTGAGGGAGAGTGGAAGGAGTGTGGAGTTTATAGGAGTTTACTCTCCTTATGGGATATCTGGCGATCCGATGGAGCAGATGGGCGGCTTAGGGGAAGACAAGCAGCGGGTATTGTATATGAATCTGGAGCTTTTTGATGGGATCCGGGATCTGGTCCAGGAGACGCCTTCCCAGATCAGAGGGATGTCTGAGCTGGTCTTTTATCTGAAGCAGAGGAGAGAGAAAGCAGCCCTGAAGCTCCAGTCTCTGGTACAGAGGCGTTACCGGATGGATTATATCTATCCTGTGGAGGATTACCGGGATCTGTATAGTCTGGAGAAGGAAGACGTGGATCTGCTTTTGACAATACTGGCAGAGGAGACGCCCTATCATGCAGTGATATTTGATGTGGGTTTTGTCAGTGAGGCAGCCTTATATCTTTTGTACCGCTGCGACCGCCTGTACCTCCCCCGTGCCAGAGATCAATGGGAGCAGAATAAGCAGAGTTCCTGGAAGGAACTCATGGCAAGGGAAGGGCTGGAAGGAGCTTTGCAGCAGATTGTTTATATCAATTGAAAAGTCAGGAGAGGGTGAGCTATGCGGTCAGAGGGACTCAAGACAGAGGTTCTGGAACCGCTGCAGTGGAGATTGCAGCAGGAGTTGTTACCGGTTCTGGAGAAGGAGGGATGTCTGTCGGATGAAATGGTTATGGAAAGGATCGAAGAGAGTGTTTTATCAGAACGGCACAGGTATCTCTCTGCAGAGGAAAAGGAGTATCTGATCCAAAGGATTTTTAATGGGCTTCGCAAATTAGACGTACTGCAGGAATTACTAGAGGAGCCTGAGATTACAGAGATTATGATTAATGGGCCGGGGCAGATATTTGTAGAAAAGGAGGGGAAGCTTCTGGCTACAGGCCTGCATTTTTCCAGCCGCCAAAGATTGGAGGATGTGATCCAGCAGTTGGTCTCCCGGATGAACCGGATTGTAAATGAGGCATCGCCTATCGTGGATGTACGTATGGAGGACGGTTCCCGGATGAATGTGGTATTGCCGCCGATAGCGCTGAATGGACCGGTAGTGACGATAAGAAGATTTCCCTCCGCTCCTCTGACCATGGAAAGGCTGATCCGGCTGGGTAGCATTACAGAGGAAGCAGCGGAATTATTACAGTTGCTGGTGGAGGCCCGTTACAACATCTTTATCAGCGGGGGTACCGGGAGTGGAAAGACTACTTTTTTGAATGCGTTGTCCCAATATATTCCCAGTGATGAAAGGGTGATCACGATTGAAGATTCGGCGGAGCTGCAGATCCAGAATGTGCCTAATCTAGTCAGGCTGGAGGCGAGAAATGCCAATTTAGAAGGAAGGAATCAAATTACAATACGGGAATTGGTGCGCTCCGCCCTGCGGCAACGGCCGGACCGTATTATTATTGGAGAGGTAAGGGATGCCGCTGTCATTGAAATGCTCAATGCTATGAATACCGGACATGACGGCAGCCTGTCTACCGGCCATGCGAACAATTCCTTAGATATGCTTCATCGTATGGAGACGCTGGTATTGACTGGGATGGATATCCCATTGGCGGCAGTACGGGCGCAGATTGCGTCTGCGATAGATATCGTGGTGCAACTGGGAAGAGTGCGGGACAAAAGCAGGAAGGTACTGGAGATCCAAGAGGTAATTGGCGTCTGCCAGGGTGAGATTGTCCTGCGTCCTTTGTATCTTTATCATGAAAGGCAGTCTGGAGGGAAAGGGGAATTGATCTATACTGGTAAAGCGCTGGAACATCGGGATAAGTTGATCCGGCGCGGCAGGCTTTCCTTGTGCAGAAAATGGATAGGAGGGGCAGGAGATGAGGAAGGTGGACAGGGAAAAGAAATCGCTGAGGATAGAATATGCAAAGGGAGCGGCTGAGACTTTTTTCTTTCTATTTCTGTTTTATCGGTGGAGCTGGATCATGGTTGCGGCAGGGATCCCTTTCCTGCTATTGGAATTAAGGAGGAGGAAACGGGATTGGACGGAGGCATACCGTTGGCGGTTAAATCTGGAATTCCGGGATGGGCTGCATGGGATCGCAGCTGCGCTGGAGGCAGGATATTCTATGGAAAATGCTATTGGAGAGGCGCAGAGAGACCTCAAGGTCTTATATGGCGAAGACTCTTTGCTGCTGCCCCGTCTGCAGAAAATGGAACAGGGGCTGGCGTGGAACCAGTCTATAGAAATGGTGTGGGAAGAGCTGGGGAAGGAAAGTCAGGTGGAGGATATCCGCAGCTTTGCCGAAGTTCTTCGCACGGCGGGCCGTACAGGCGGCAATCTGATTGGGATCACCAGGACAGCAGCGCAGCGGATAGGGGAGCGGATTGAAGTCAGGCGGGAGATAAAGGCGGTAACGGCGGGAAAACAGATGGAAGGAAGGCTCATGGCTATTGT
This sequence comes from uncultured Lachnospiraceae bacterium, assembly GCA_947589315.1. Lineage (GTDB taxonomy): Bacteria > Bacillota > Clostridia > Lachnospirales > Lachnospiraceae > Jutongia. The sequence continues at coordinate 36,995 of CANPZE010000016.1, forward strand.
TCCTTTGGGGATGATTGTCTATTTCTGGATTAGCTCCCCGGGATTTCTGGATTTTTATTATGAGACTGGGATAGGAAGAGGATATATGACTTTATTTCTTTTTCTATATTTGGGCGCCAGAGAATGGAGCCGGCAAATCTGTAATATCACCGTATGATCAGATTAGGAAGAAGAGAAGGGAGGCAGCGAAATGGACCTTAATCTGGCAGGAATCTGTCTGTGTTTTATATTTTTGGTACTGGTAGCGGGGACAGGGCTGGTAAATAGCCGTTATCCACCCAAAGGCTGGAAGGAAGAAACCGAGGGAGAGCAGGAATGGGCAAAACCGGCAGTATTGTGCCGGCTATATCCCACGGCAGCATTCTTTTTCAAGAAGATGGAGCGCAGAGGATGGCTGGGGCTGTCAGGCAGCAGGATGGATACAATGAAGCAGTTGTATGCAGGCTGGGAGGAGAGGAAGCTGGTGCGCCTTTATTATTGCAGGCTGGCAAGCCTGCTGATAGGGATCCTTTGGCTGGCCGCTTTGCTGATACTGGCGGCATTGCTGGCGGAGCCGGGACGCGGCAGGTTGTATCAGGGAAGTTACATCATCCGGAAAGCGCCGGGGGAGGGGGAACAGCAGGTAAGCCTGAAAGCGGTGGCAGGGAGGACAAGCCGGAGGATTACCGTCTCCATTCCGGAACGGCAATACACGCCGGAAGAGTTGGAAGCGCATATGTCGCAGGCAGAGACTTATGTGAGGAAGCATTATCTTGGGGAGAATGAAAGGGCGGACAGGGTCACAGAGAGTCTGGAATTGATGAACAGTATCCCCGGGGAGGCTTCTATAGAGGTTGTCTGGAGAACAGACCGCAAAGGGGTGGTCAAGACAGATGGGAGCCTGGACAATAGAGACCTGGAAGAGGCGGCAGAGGCCCAGCTGACAGCAGTATTCAAATACGGGCAAAAGTCTCGGGAGATTTCCTTTGACATAGTGGTCTGTCCTGCAAATAAGACAGAGGAGGAGCTGTTCTGGGAGCAATGGAAGAAGGAGCAGGAGAGCTTAGAGCAGCAAACCCGGGAAGAAGAGCTGGATCGGCTTCCCCAGCAGATCAATGGACAGAATATTACATACCATGAGGAGAGAACGCCTCTGTGGCAATGGATCCTTCTGGCGGCTGGGATTGCCTGCTGCATCCTGCCTGCCTCTGCAGATTATTGGGCCGGCAGAAAGCTGGGCAGGAGACAGGAACAGCTTGGCCGGGAGTATCCAGAATTGGTGGATCGTTTTGTCTTGCTGATAGGTGCAGGCCTGACAATAAAGGGAGCTTGGTGGAGGATCACAGATGAGTATCTTTGCCGGAGGCAGGAGAACAAACAGCCTGTAGATTATTTGTATGAGGAAATGCTTCAGACCAGAAGAGAGCTGGAGAATGGAAGCAATGAGTTCAGGGCCTATGAGGCGTTTGGAAGAAGGATTTCTCTTTTGCCCTATATAAAGTTCAGCTCTCTGCTGGTGCAGAATTTGAGGAAGGGTTCTCAGGATATTTTACAGCGTATGGAGGCAGAGGCGAAGGATGCATTTCAAGAACGGCGGCAGCATGCCAGGGCCATGGGGGAGCAGGCGGGAACTAAGCTGGTATTTCCCATGCTCATAATGCTGGTTATCGTTTTTGCCATGATTTTGGCGGCGGCCTTTTGGCAGCTTTGAAAGGAGGTGAGAGATATGAAGGAATGGAAGCGTTTTTGGATGGAAGAGGAAGGGATAGGAGTTGTAGAGATCATTCTTATTCTGGTGGTATTAGTAGCCATTATATTGATCTTTCGGGAGCAGATCACAGCTATGATAAGCGCAGCTTTTTCCCAGCTTGACAGTGGGACTACCACGATCACAGATGAATTAGATGTATCTGTGGGCGAGTAGGCTGAAAATACTTCTCAGACAGTAAAAGAACAAAAGAACGATTAAGAGAGATTCAAGCAGAAACACAGGAAGGCGGAAGAATAGGGTGGAGTAGATGAAAAATAGGTGGAAGTATCAGAAAAGAACAGAGGAAACAAAGGAAAGTTTTGTATTGGAATGTGGTATGGAAGGAAGCATAACCGTGTTTCTTGCTTTTGTCTTTCTATTATTATTGGCGCTGACGGGGACTATGCTGGATAGTGGAAGGTATTTTGGCGCAGGGGGATATGTGAGCATATCTGCCCATGCCGCCGGAATGAGTACGTTTGGCAGCTTTAACCGGGAGTTGTATGAAGAGTATCATTTGCTGGGATATGGCGGCTATCTGCGCCATACGGCAGAGGATTGGAAAGAAGAATTTCTGGATATACTGGCAGACAATCTGGCAGCAGCCCCCGCTGAGGGCGGAAGGCCATATTCTGCGATATATGGGATTCAGGATCTGAATGTCCAGATTGACAAGTGGAAATGCTTGACGGATCGGGATATTCTTCAGGAACAAATGGAGAAATGGTTGGAGACCACTACTGTTCACGATCTCACAGAGGCCTTGCTGGGGTACTTAGACGGCAGGACAGGATCCATGTCCCAGGGACCAATGGATTCTCTGGAACAGGCGAAGCAGATGGAAGAGAATGAGATTGCAGAGAATGAGATGGAACAGGAGGAAGTGGCGCAGTCAGAGGTATCCGGGCAGGATGTGGGAGATAGCAATAAGAATACAGCAGGAGGCAATCCCCTCGTCTTTCTAAAAGAATTTGTCCAGGATGGGATTCTGGGAATGGTATGCGAACCCGGGGAATTGTCTGTGGAATGCATCAATCCTGTGGGAAGCAGCAATTCTTTTTCCCCTTCCGAAGAGGATGGGGCAGAAGAGAAGATTCCGGGAAATACAGCAGGAGAGATTCTGGCTGGGATGTTAAAAGGATCGCCGCAGATCTGGGACTTGAAGAAGATAGAGAAGGGAAATAGGAAGGGAACTCTTCTGCTGTATGATACGAAAGTCTTTGGGGATTATGTTTCCTCCAGGAACAGAAGTATGGCATATGAATCAGAGTATCTGATCATGGGGAAGCAGAGAGATAAGGATAATTTGTCCGGAATCGTGGACAGGCTCCTCATGATCCGTATGCTGATGAATTATACGTATTTACATGCAGATCAGGCTATTTTAGAAAAAAGCATGGCAACAGCTGCCTCCATTGCTGCGGCGTTTCAAAATCCCGCCCTGATCAAGGCGGTGCAGGAGACTATTTTATTGATCCTGGCACTGGAAGAGGGATGTGTGGATGTGCGGGCGCTTTTAGAGGGAAGGAGTGTTCCTTTCGCCAAGACAGCAAGTAGCTTTCAAATGCAATATGAAGAGATCTGCATGGGAAACCCTGAGTTATTTGCCCGGAAGGCAAAAGAGTTTCCTGTCGGCAGCAGGAAAATTTCTGTAGATAGGCTGAAGCAGGGGATGGAGTATTATCATTACCTGTGGCTGATGATGCTTATGACGCCGGAGGATCTTCTATGGTCCAGGACAATGGATTTGATCCAGAATGATCTACAGAAGCGTTACAATAGCGCCTTTACCCTGGGAGAGTGTATCTGTGGAGCAGAAGGCAGTGTTTGCTATTCAATGCCTTTTTTGTTTCGGATATTCTGGGGGAAGGCAGCGCCGCAGAAGGAGGCGTCTGGCGGTCTGGAGCGGAAGATTTCTTTTCAATATGCTTATCAGTAAAGGATGGCAGTGTGAAAGATTATTTTTCTCATACTATTTGGGCGTTGGAGAAGATAGGAGAGAGTATGGCAGATAAATGGCAGAGAGAGAAGCGGGATGTCCTCTATAATAGAATCCTCAAAAATTCTATAAGAAATCCGTTCATGAGGAAGCTTTCCCCACACATTTTTTATAGAGGATGTCCCGGTTCTTTTTCTCATCCCTTTTGGACAGAGACAGCAACGGCCTCCATTACGGTGGAGGCTGCATGGATCGTTCCTTTTCTTTTTCTTTCTTTACTTTCTTTTTGTTTTCTTTTTTCCGTAGTCAAGACGCAGAACAGGATACAGCTGGAATTGGAGCAGGCAGCGTGTCAGTACGCGTCTTATGGGACTAAAATATCTTCTATAGGGACGTTATTTCGAGAGCAGGTTTTGATCCGTTGGGATGAGGGAGAACCAGATCCTGTATGTTATGTGAATTATTCCCGGAAAATTCCCTTTGTAAAGTATATAGGAGCGCCAGCTGTCTATCAGCAGATCAGGATCAGTTCCTATCAGGGAAGGAGTATGGCGGCAGAGGATGATGGGGAAGGAGCAGAGACTGTATTCGTTACAGACCAGGGTACGGTATATCATTCTGACCCATATTGTACATATCTTAAGCCGAAGATAGAAACGGTGGCAGGAGGTGAGATCGTGGACCGGCGCAACAGGTCCGGCGGAAAATACTATGCCTGCAGCTTTTGTTGCGGAGAAAATAATGGGGCAGGGCGGGAAGTATATATCACGGCCTATGGAGACCGATACCATCAGGATAAAAAGTGTTTTCAATTGTATCATAAGGTGCGGGAAGTACCTCTGTCAGAGATTGGCGCGATGCGCCCCTGCAGCAAGTGTACAGCACAATAATGGAAGGAGAAAGGTAAGGTGGGGATAACAATGGACAGATTAGAAGGGTTACATCAGATAGGAAAATGGACAGGAAACGTATGGGGGCTGCTGCCGCAGTTGGTTATGGCCATTGCTTTGCTTTTGTGCAGCATAGAGGATATTCGGAGAAGGCAGATCCATGTCCTGGCGGCGCTTTTGCCGTTGCCTTTTTTATTGCTGGAAGGGGGTATAGCAGAAGGGGGAAGGATTTTGTGGAACGTAGGACAGGGAGTGGCAACAGGCGTAGTGTTTTATGGGGTTGCCCGAACAACGAGGCAGCTGGGAGAGGGAGATGCCATCGTGTTGGGGGTGGCTGCCGTGGGATTAAAGTTTTGGGAAAATTGCTTTTTTCTCTGTATGAGTTTTTGTTACGCCTTTGTATTTGCCTTGATACTGGTGGTGTTCTGCCATGCAGGAAGAAGCAAAAGGATCCCGTTTGTCCCGGCTATTTTTCTGGGCTATCTTTCCGTGCTTGTACTGGGAGGCTGGAAACTATGATGGGATCAGGCGGCAGGCGGCGGCAAGGCGGCGGGGCGTCCCTCAGGCAGCCGGGAAGCTATACGGTGGAGGCGGCTTTTGTAATGCCTCTGGTACTGGCAATTCTTTTTGCATATATTTTTCTGTTGCTTTTACTTCACGATGAAGCCGTGATCCAGGGAAGGATGGAAGAGAGGATGGTGCAAGAGCTTGAGCAGACGGCAGAAAAGGAGGGGATAAAGGACTGGCAGAAGGATTTGCAGGGACAATTGTGGGTCTTACGGATAAAAAAGGTAAAGAAACAGAGGAAGATGGGGAAGCTGCAGCTTCAGATCGCAGCAGAGACAGATTGCAGGATCCCGGGAGCAGAGAGAATTTATCCCGGCAGGAGGAGATATGAGCAGGAGGAAGAATGGCTGGCATTCCAACCAGAGCAGGTTATGAGATGGAGCAGTAAGGAGGCAGAAGATGGAGAGAGGGCAAGGTAGCGCGATTTCCTTTTCGATAGAAAAGAATAGTGAAAAGGCATTTCTGATCGCAGAGGGAGAGGAGGAGAGAGCAGAAGGGACCGATATTAAAATGTTGCTTTATAATCGGATACCTGGATTCCTTCCTTTGACAATACGCCTGGTAGATGGGAAGGCAAGGTATTGTTATGAGATACAGGGTATGGTTCCATTGGGGGAATTTGTGGAGACGCAAAAAGCCGATTTTACCCTGGAATACAGCGTATATCAGGGAATATTAGAGGCCCTGCAAAGGGGCAGGGAGTATTTTCTGAAAGAGGAAAATTATGTCCTGCATCCTGATTTCTTTTATTGGAATCCGTGGAAAAGACAGGCGGCTATTTGTTATTATCCCGAATGGAACAGAGGAATAGAGGGACAGATGCGGGAACTGACCCAGTGCCTGATGGAACATGCCATACATAGCGAGAAGTCAGGCGTGGAGTTTATTTATGGCATGTATGATCTGCTGGAACGAGAGGGGTTTTGGCTGGATAATGTCATATCCTATATGCAGGGGAAGAAAGAGAGGGAACAGGTAGTGGAGGAGGGATGGCAATTGTATAGGACAGAGGGCTGTACCGGGTTGCCGGAGAAGATTGAGGTGGAAGGAGCGGAGCTGACGATTGGCAGAGGGGAGGGGTGCGATATTCTTCTTCCGGCGGAACAGATTAGCCGGAGACATGCCAAGCTGGTTATAAGAGATGGAAATCTATATGTCTGGGATTGCAGATCCACCAATGGGACCTGCCTGAACCAGAAAAAGATATCTGCAAGTCAGTGGATCCTATGCAAAAGTGGGGATACACTGACCTTTGCAGACATCTGTTATCGGGTTGGGAGAGGGAGCAAGCCTATCTCACTGTCATAGTAATAGAATCGTATTTGCGAGAATACCCCTCATAAAGAAAAGTAGTTTCCAAATGATAGGGGCTCTTATCGGACTGGGATCGGACTGTAAAGTGATATAGGTTATATTCCCCTCTCTGATATTGGAAATCTATTCCGTTATCCTGGTAATGGATCCATGTGGGAAGGGAGGATGGTTTTGTCTGTTCTGGCGAACTTTCCCCGCTGTCAGGGCGCAGGGGATAATATTCTAAAATCAGTTGGGAGGAGCCATTCTCCGGGATATGAAGCATCTTTGGCCAGGTGGGGATGATACTGCCCGCCTGGATGTAAAGGGGACAGATATCCAAAGGGACTTCTCGAAGGATATACCGGCCTCCGCTGATACGTTCCCCGGTCCAATAATCTACCCAGGTACCCTGGGGCAGATAGATAGACCGGCTTCGGGCGCCCTGGTCTGTAACAGGAGCTGCCAGGAGAGATTCTCCTACCAGGTATTCATCGTTACATTCCCGGACTGCTTTGTCTTCAGGATAATGCAGAACCAATGGGCGAAGGATGGGCAGCCCGGTACAGCTCTCCTCATAACATAGGTCGTACAGATAGGGGAGAAATTTGTAACGAAGCTGAATATATTTTCGGTTGATATCCAGGGTCTGGGTATCGAATTGCCAGGGTTCCTGCCGCCGGGTATACTTGGCGCTGTGGTTCCGGAACAAAGGAGCAAAGCAATTTGCCTGGATCCAGCGGCACAGGAGCTCAGGTGTGGTATTGGCGCCAAAGCCGCCGATATCCACGCCTACAAACGGCAGGCCGGACATACCCAGGTTCAGCAGCTGCGGAATAGACATTTTTAAATGGGACCAAAGGCTTTGATTATCTCCGGTCCAGGCAGTGGAATACTTTTGCGACCCGCTGTAGCAGGCGCGGGTAATTGCAAAAGGACGGCGTCCATCGTTCTTTTTCAGCCCATGGTAAGTAGCTTCTGCCATCAAATGCCCATATACGTTATGGATTTCTCCGTGGCAGCGGGGGGAATCATCCCCTGGAAAACATACGTCTTCCGGAAGGGGGCCATGGAAGCTGGCGGGTTCGTTCATATCATTCCATATGCCGCGGATTCCCTTGTCTATCAGAAAACGTGTGTGGTCTCCCCACCATTTCTGCACCTTTTGGGAGGTAAAGTCAGGGAAGGCGGATTCTCCCGGCCATACTGTATTATGATAAATCTCCCCCTCCCCGTCTATGGCAAAGAAGCCATTGGTAACGCCCTCATCATAGACAGGGTATCCTTTCTCTGCCTTGACGCCGGGATCAATGATGGCAATCAGGCGTATCCCCAGTTCGTCTAATTGCCGGCTGAGTTGTCTCAGATCGGGGAAACGCCGGGAATTGCAAGTAAAAACTTTAAAATCTTCCATGTAGTCAATATCCAGGTGGATCGCATCGCAGGGAAGCTGATACCGGCGGAAGGCCCGGGCCAGTTCCAGAACCTCTTCCTGGGTGGAATAGCTCCAGCGGGACTGATGATAGCCCAGAGTCCATAATTGAGGGAGAGGGCTGCGCCCGGTAAGGCCGGTATAGGAGGCGATGATATCCCCCAGGCTGTTGCCCGCAATAAAATAGTAATCCAATTCGCCCTGGGCGGCTCCGAAGGAGTAATACTGGTCGCTGTTAAAGCCCATATCAAAATAGGTTTTATAATGATTGTCCAAAAAGATACCATACATACAGTTGTCACGGAGCGTGATAAAAAAGGGAATAGACTTGTACATTGCCTTGTATGTGGGATTTTCCACATGAGGATTTGGATTATCGGAGTTCCACATCACATAATCATACCCTCTTTTATTCAGAAAGCCAGTCTTATCCCCTAATCCATAGAAGACTTCATCGCCGAAAAGCTGCTTTGTAACCTGGAAGAGGCAGTTCTCCTGGCTCTGGACGGTATGCCCTTCCTGAAGCAAGTGTTCCAGCTCTTGGGGAGAAAGGGTTGCGGATCGGCCCAGGCTTCCGCTGTAATCTGCGCAAAGGACTATCCCTTTGTTGTTGGATATCCGGATATGCAGATGTGGATCGATCTCCAGGGTAAGCTGGGTGGTGGAGAGAGAAAGTCCTTCTTGCTGCCGGGCCAAAGTAAAGTGTCCGGATAGGCTGGGAAGCTTGTCCATAGCGAAGGAAAAGGATTTGCCGGAATGAATGCGCAGAATCTTTTCACTGACTGCTTCAATTTGTAGGGGACGTCCAGCAAGGACCTGATCCAGAGAGGAAGGACCAGAGCTTTGGATCAGGAACCGGGCGTTGCGTTCCTCTGAGCGATAAGACAAAGAATTCATAAAATACCTGCTTTCTGTTATTTATACTGTCCGCCGTAATAGGGATTTCAGATATTTTATATTACAGAGCCTGTTCTGGCAAGAGAGAAAAACATCGAAGCAGAACGAAAACTGGCAGAATAGGGGCTGTTTTGGGATTACAGGAATACCACAGGCTCTTCCCGGTATTCTGTTTTTACCACGATATAGGGATAAGAGGGTTTGCCGGACACTTCTTCTCCTTCCTTGGGGCCGAAAAGCTCTGCATCGAAGACAAGGCAATCCGTGGAAAGGTAGAAGTCATTAACTACAATATTAAATCCTCCGCTGGGCTGTTTGCCAAATCCCTTTACTACATAGAGGCAGGATTCATCAGCATAAGTCAGTTCAAACGCCTCCTTCTGCCTTTGCTGGATCAGTTCTTTTAGGTCGTCAGGGATATCCGTACCGGCTACCACAGTGAAATCAATAGCATCTGTTTTCTCCGGGGCGTCCTTGTGGCTGCAGCCGGACAGCCAGACAATCGAAAGGGTAACCAATACCAGGAGAAAAAGGATTTTTATATTGTGTTGCGCAGAGGTGGAAAGGCACATAGCAGGCTCCTTCACCGCTCCCGCAATAATCTGAGGAGCGGCATCTGATTCGTTTGCTTTAGCATATGCCGGAAGGCGTTGAAATATGAATTATGGCCTGCAAAGTAAAGGAAATAAAGGAATGAAGATGACTTGTGTTGATTTTTCACCAGCCATAGGATATAATAAACCATGAAAATTTATACATGGAATAAAGGGAGGCTCATGAATGCGAGAGATTAACAAGGAAGAGTTTAAGAAAGAAGTAGTAGATTATGTGAAAGTTCTGTTTCGGAAGTCTATCAAAGAGGCAAATGATCAGCAGCTTTTTCAGGCGGTTTCCTATGCGGTAAAGGATATAGTAGTAGATCAGTGGATGGCGACCCATAAAACTTATGAAAAGCAGGATGTAAAGATTGTTTACTATCTTTCTATGGAGTTCCTGATGGGACGCGCATTAGGAAATATCATCATTAATTTAAAAGGGAATCAGGCGATCAAGGAAGCTATTGAAGAGCTGGGGCTGAACCTGGATGTGATCGAGGATCAAGAGCCGGATGCCGCTTTGGGCAATGGCGGTCTTGGGCGTCTGGCAGCTTGCTTTCTTGATTCTCTTTCCACATTGGGATACCCGGCGTATGGATGTGGTATCCGATACAAATATGGTATGTTCAAGCAGGCGATCGAGAATGGATATCAGGTTGAAAAGCCGGACGATTGGCTGAAGGACGGGAATCCGTTTGAGATCAAACGGCCGGATTATGCTGTGGAAGTAAAATTTGGCGGTTATGTGGCAGTTCATAAGGATGAGATGGGAAGAGATAAGTTCGTACAGGAGAATTATCAGTCTGTATTGGCGGTTCCTTACGACCTGCCCATAGTAGGTTATAATAATAATGTAGTAAATACCCTGCGTATCTGGGATGCAGAGGCAATTGATACCTTCAACCTGGAGTCCTTTGATAAAGGTGATTACCAGAAGGCAGTGGAGCAACAGAACCTGGCCCGTACCATATGCGAGGTATTGTATCCCAACGACAATCATATGGCAGGGAAGGAATTGCGTCTGAAGCAGCAATATTTCTTTGTATCCGCCAGTATTCAGCGCGCCGTGGCTAAATACATGGAGAATCATGACGATATCCGAAAGATATATGAGAAAGTATGTTTCCAGCTGAATGATACCCATCCTACTGTGACGGTAGCTGAGTTGATGCGTATTTTGCTGGATGAGTATAACCTGAATTGGGACGAGGCATGGAGCGTTACCAACAAGACCTGTGCTTACACGAACCATACCATTATGTCTGAAGCATTGGAAAAATGGCCTTTGGAACTGTTCTCAAGGCTTCTTCCTCGTATTTACCAGATCACGGAGGAGATTAACCGCCGCTTCATTATCCAGATTCAGCAGGCATATCCTGGAGATTTCAGCAAGGTTGAGAAAATGGCGATCATTTATGACGGACAAGTCAAGATGGCGCATTTGGCCATTGCTGCCAGCTTCTCTGTAAACGGTGTAGCCAGGCTGCACACAGAGATTCTGAAGAATGAGGAGTTGAAAGATTTCTATCAGATGATGCCGGAGAAGTTCAATAATAAGACAAACGGCATTACACAGCGGCGTTTCCTGCTTCACGGCAATCCCCTTCTTGCAGATTGGGTAACAAAGAAGATTGGGGATGACTGGATCACCAATCTATCTCATATTGACGGGTTAAGCGTATATGCAGAGGATGAGCTGAGCCGCAAGGAGTTCATGAATATTAAATATCAGAATAAGGTACGCCTTGCTAATTATATTAAGGAACACAACGGGATTGAGATCAACCCGCGTTCCATCTATGATGTGCAGGTAAAGCGCCTGCATGAATATAAGCGTCAGCTGTTGAATATTCTTCATATTATGTATCTGTACAATGAGTTGAAGAAGAATCCGGATATGGATTTCTATCCCAGGACCTTCATCTTTGGCGCCAAGGCCTCTGCAGGCTATCATCGCGCCAAGGCGATCATTAAGCTGATCACCAGTGTGGGTGATGTAGTCAATAATGATAAGACCATCAAGGACAAATTGAAGGTAGTATTTATTGAGAACTACCGGGTATCCAATGCAGAAATGATCTTTGCGGCGGCGGACGTGTCGGAACAGATTTCCACTGCCAGCAAAGAAGCGTCCGGTACCGGTAATATGAAGTTTATGTTAAATGGAGCGCTTACTCTGGGTACGATGGATGGAGCTAATGTAGAGATCGTAGAAGAAGTTGGTATTGAAAATGCTTTTATCTTTGGTCTTTCCTCTGATGAGGTAATTGCCTATGAGCAGAATGGCCAGTACAATCCGAGAGAGATTTACAACACGGATTCCGATATCCGGGGCGTATTGACTCAGCTGGTGGATGGCACATATGCGCCGGAGAATCTGGAGGAATTCCGAGATATCTATAATTCCCTGTTGGATGGGCAGGGAGGACGCCCGGATATGTATTTCATTTTGAAAGACTTCCATTCCTATGCAGAGGCGCAGAAGAAGGTGGAAGCGGCATATCGGGATGAGGATAGCTGGGCGAAATCAGCAATCCTCAATGTAGCAAAATGCGGTAAATTCTCTTCAGACCGTACAATTGAGGAATATGTAAGGGATATCTGGCATCTGGAAAAAGTTCAGGTCGAGACTGAAGAGGAAGAATAGCAGAAGGCAGCACATATTAATGAATGACTAGTAAAAGGGAGGGGTTATCATGAGCATGGAGGACAGAAAGATAAAAATACCTGCAAGATGCAACCGTAAGATTGAATTAAAAGCAATTCCGGGACATTTTGCCACAAACCATTCTCACATTAATTATTATTTGGATATGACGCCTATTAAGTGCCGTCACACAGAGGCGCAGCTGGTGGCTAAGGAGCTGGTCAAAAAATACCGTAACTCTACGTCAGTTGACACTATTGTGTGCATGGATGGATGTGAGGTGATCGGAGCTTATCTGGCAGAGGAGCTCACAGCAGCCGGCATCATGTCGCTTAATGCGCATGAATGCATTAATGTGATCACGCCGGAGATTAATTCCAGCGGACAACTTATTTTCCGCGATAATATTGAGCCGATGGTAATGGATAAGCATGTGATTCTGCTGCTTGCCAGCGCCACTACCGGACAGACGATCCAGCAGAGCCTGGATGGGATTCGTTACTATGGCGGTATTATTGAAGGCGTGTCTGCGCTTTTCTCAGCAGTCAATCAGATCAATGGCGTGGATGTGGATTCTATTTACCATATCAAAGATGTTGGGGATTATCAGACCTATATGCCCGGGGACTGCCCTTATTGCCAGGCAAAACGTAAATTAGATGCTATCGTAAATAGTTATGGGTATTCTAAAATCTGATGATAAAATATAGGAGTGAAGAGCATGAATAAAAAGCAGATAATAGGGATCGTAGTTGCTGGCGTTGTTTTTATCGCTGTGTGTGTGACAGGTATATTTTCCAATGTTCTGTCAGAGAATCTTCGGGTGCAGCAGACACAGAGCCAGAGCGAATGGTTTACTTCGCTAATGAATGCTTCGGAATCTGAGGTTTCATTGCCAGTGGAGGATTTTATCGGTGTTGTAAATATTGTGGGGGAAATTCAGGCAAGCAGCAATTCCGGTTTATCCTCATCTTCCGGGGAATATGACCACGATCTGTATATGAATTATATTGACCAGATGATGGAGGCCGATAACAATAAAGGGATCCTTCTGTATGTGGACAGCCCTGGCGGAACGGTATATGAAAGTGATGAGCTTTATTTGAAGCTGATGGAATATAAAAAGACAACAGGCCGTCCCATCTATGCGTATTTCGCAACCGAGGCCTGCTCCGGAGGATACTATATTTCTATGGCGGCGGATAAGATTTATGCCAACAGGAACTGCTGGACAGGATCCATCGGTGTTATTATTTCTTTGGTCAACTGCAAGGAACTGTATGATAAGATTGGGCTGAAGGAAATTGATATCACCAGCGGCGACAATAAGGCGATGGGATCTGCCGGCCTGGACATGACGAAGGAGCAGCAGGATATTCTGCAGTCTCTGGTGGATGAATGTTATGATCAGTTTGTAGATATTGTCAGTGACGGAAGAAATATGGATAAGAAAACTGTCAAAAAACTGGCAGACGGCCGTCTCTATTCTGCTAAGCAGGCAATGGACAATGGCCTGGTGGATGCCATCGGTTCCCTGGAGGAAGAGAAAGGGATGATCCTGGAGGAACTGGGGATCAATGATATTACTTGGTTTGAGCCGGAATCCAATGGGTTAGGCATATTTTCGTCTCTTCTGGGAATCGCAGATAGCTTCCGCAGTAAGTCAGAGATTGATTTAGCAGCCGATATTATGGAAAATAAGGGAAACGGGGTGTTAATGTATTATGCAGGCAAATACGAATGATCAGGTGTATGCCGGATTCTTCGTACGTCTGGCAGCATTCCTGGTGGATTTATTCATAGTAAATGTGGGACTTTTAACAGTCCGGTTTCCTATATGGAAGATTAATATGATGTCTCCGGATAATTTTATGGAGAGGGATTTGATCTTTCAGTATTCTCTATGGGATATCTTGATCTATCTGCTGACGGTAGTGTATTTTGTACTGATGACATATTATACAGGATCTACCTTGGGCAAAAAGCTGTTTCATTTGCGGGTAGTAAGCACAGAAGGCAGAGAGCTTAGTTTTTATGAAGTGGTATACCGGGAGACGATTGGCAGATTTCTGGCCAAAGTGATCTGCTTCCTGGGATATTTTTTGATTTTGCTGGAGAAGGAGAAGCGGGGGATTCATGACCTGCTGGCAGATACCTGTGTTATTTATTATCACGAGAAGAAGATTTATACACATTCTCCTGTGGTATACCGTGATATGACAGGCGCCGGAAATTATGCCCCCAGTGCAATGCAGCAGAGGAACGAGCCTGAAAGTGGCCAGCCCGCCGCTGATCCGGCCGGAGAAAAGAGCAGCTTGGAAAAAGCTTTCCCCGGGCAGCAGCAGGTAGCCTGGGAACGGCAGCAGAGCTTTGACCGGAATTATTTTCAGCAGGAGGAAGCCGGGGCAGAGCAGAGTAATGGCGAGGACCAGGTACAGGGATCACCGGATCCTTCTCTGCAGCAGGAGGATCAATCCTCTCCGGAAGAGTAGGGCATTTCATGGATAAATTTAAAAACAAGTGAATAGATTTCCTAAATCTGTTAAGAATAGTAGCAGATGATATCGTGGCATTCCGATAGCTTCGGGATGCCATTTTTATGTTTTGCGTTGGCTGCAAAAACATGGCGGGATCATAAAGAAATGGAGGTAGATTATATTGTACGATGACAAGAAATTCGAGAAGGAATCTGTATTAAAAAAGAAAGGTTTTTATCTTGCCCTTTGTATCGGGCTCATCTGCTTATTGGCTATAGGCATAGTATATTATCGGATGGGCTATGCGCCTGATGGAACCAATGGGCAGATGGCCAGCGAGGCAACGGCCAGCCCGGTGACTACGCCTAGCGGAAACAGCGCTATTACCAGCGGTGGGCAAGCAAATGAAGGGGCTGTCCTAAACTCCCAGAATTCCATTGCAGATCAGTCCATGGGAGGCGCACAGGGAGATTCTGCAGACACTCAGCAAAAAACAGGGGATCTGGCAGATGCCGGAAAGGATTCTAAAAAGGGAAAAAAGGACAAGACGACAGCTAATGAGAACAAAAAGAATAAAAAGAAGAATCAGAATGGTAAGGGGACAGAGGAGAAGAAAAAGGAGAGCGTAGCCGCAATTTCCAATGGAGGAAGCCTGAATTTCCAGGAGGAGGCGGGATTGCTCTGGCCGGTACAGGGCGATGTGATCATGAAATACAGCATGAGCAATACAGTATATTTTAAAACACTGGCACAGTACCGCTGTAATCCGGCAATAGAAATTGCCGCTAAGGCAGGGACGGAAGTATTGGCAGCCGCCGATGGCATTGTAACTGAGATAGGAGAAAATGAGGAGACAGGCAAGACCGTCCGTATGGAGATCGGAAATAATTATTCTATTATCTATGGGCAGCTGAAGAACATTAAGGTTAAGAAGGGACAGAAGGTAAAAGAGGGTGATAAGATCGGCGTTGTCAATGAGCCTACAAAATATTTTGCAGAGGAAGGAAGTAATTTATATTTCCAGGTGCTGCAGAATGAGGAGACGGTAGATCCTTTGTTGCTTCTCCGATAAAGGAAGGCTGTATCGGCAAATGGAAAAAATGGCGTGAAAAATGGGACGCCAGAGAGGACAGTGAGACAATACCGAAACGGACAGTAGAAGCATTGCAGGCAAAGGCCATCTCATGAAATAAATTGTGGGATGGCCTTTTGTTATGATTTTAAACAGTTCATTGCTTGCGTGAAACTGCGGGGCTTCCCGGCTCTCTTTGTCGAATTTTGTATGATATACTAGATATTTGCAATAGAGTATGATATTATGTTTTTGGAACTTATAAATACGGATGGGGTGAATATAGTCTGCAACGGATTCATAGATTGTTTATAGTTGCCGCATCAGTGGAAGAAAGGTAGGAAAAAATATGCAGTACAGAGTTATTGGGAACACAATGCCCGCAGTAGAAGTTTTGTTTGATCAGCCAGGAGAGTCGATGTATACACAGTCTGGCGGAATGGCGTGGATGTCTGAGGGAATAGAGATGAATACCAACACCCAGGGAGGTCTTTTAAAGGGCGTAGGAAGAATGTTTGCCGGTGAATCCATGTTTATGGCGAACTATACAGCACAGAAGGCAGGAGCAACTATTGCCTTTGCTTCTACAGTGGCAGGTGAGATTTTACCGGTGAACCTTAACGAGGCAGGAGCGCTGGTATGTCAGAAAGGCGCATTTCTCTGCGCAGAGCCGGGCGTTAAGCTGGATGTGAAATTTAACAAGAAGATCTCTTCCGGATTGTTTGGCGGAGAGGGCTTTATCCTTCAGGAGATTTCCGGTCAGGGTATGGCGTTCCTGGAGATTGACGGCGATAAGGTGATCAAGGAGCTGGGCGCTGGCGAGGTGCTCAAAGTGGACACCGGAAATGTTGTGGCTTTTGAGAAAAGCGTAAGATATGAGGTAGAGACCGTAAAGGGCTTAAAGAATATTGTCCTCGGGGGAGAAGGTCTGTTCCTTACGAAATTGATAGGACCTGGAAAGGTAATCCTTCAGACCCAGAACTTTGCTGAGTTTGCAGGAAGAATCGCAAGAATGATTCCTTCCAAATAATCAATGGTAATAGATTGGCAATAATATGAAATGTGAAGCGGTGCAGTCAGGAAGATTGCATCGCTCTTCTTGTTAGGGCATGCGCCCCGCAGATGAAATTATTTTGGCAGATAATAAGAAAGGGGAGAAATGGCAGAAGTGGAAGAGAAAACAGGGATGGAGCAGGGGCAACTTCTGTCTCAAAGCAAAAGACAGCCGGGAGAGAAAAAAATAGGGGAAGCGCTGGAAAAGGAAAGGGAATACCAGATCCAAAAGGGAAGTCCGGCCCCTTTCATAGGACGAGAGCATGTGAAAGCGGTATTTCAGGAATATACCAGCCGCTACGATTGCGAAGATGAAAAGATTCGATTGAAGGTGGAGCATACTTATCGGGTCGCCCAACTTTGTGAAGACATTGCAGAGTCATTGGGCTTGTCGCAGGAGGATGTGGAGCTGGCCTGGCTGATCGGGATCCTGCATGACATAGGACGTTTTGAACAGCTGCGGCAATATGGAACTTTCTCCGATGCCCAATCTATTGACCATGCCCAATATGGAGTAAAAATCCTGTTTGAGGAAGGAAAACTGCGGGATTATATTTCCTTCTATGAGAAAGACGAGATCATTAAGGCGGCAATTTGGAATCATAGCGCATACCGACTTCCTCCGGAATTGGATGAGAAAACATTATTGTTCTGCAGGATTATCCGGGATGCGGATAAGATTGATATTCTCAAAGTGACCTGCGATGTCCCTCTGGAATCTATTTATGATGTATCCAGCCAGGCATTGTATCAGTCTCAGGTCACCCCGCAGGTGATGGACGCCTTTTTTGAACATCATGCGATTCTCCGCAGCCTGAAGAAAACACCGGTAGATAATGTCGTGGGACATGTTGCTTTAGTATTTGAATTAGAATATACCAGGAGTTATGAGATCGTAGCGCAGCAAGGGTACTTAAACCAGCTATTGCAATTTTCCACAGAAAATCCTGAGACGAAAAAGCAATTTGTGGAGCTTAGGCATTGTATGGAAGAGTATTTACAGAAAACCTGCAAAGCGGCTGCTGAGACGTTGGAGGAAGGCTGTGATGATCATTAATTAAAAGTTGCGGGAGCTGCATTGCGCCGGGAGTCTGTTGCATTGCGCCGAAGGCTTGTTGCATTGCGCGGGAGTTTATTGCATTGTGCCGGGAGCTATGCTTGCGCACAAGGGAAGTATGTTGTATGATATTTAAAGTATCGCTTTTAGGAAAGCATAGATCAGGAGATCACAATAAAATGGTTTGACAGAGCAGATAAAGGAGAAAATTGCAAACATCGGAAAGGAATGAAGAAGCAGATGGATAAGGAACTGGTCATTGTATTGGATTTTGGCGGGCAGTATAATCAGCTGATTGCCCGCCGTGTCAGAGAATGTAATGTGTATTGCGAGGTACATCCATATACCCTGAGTCTGGACCGGATTAAGGAAATGAACCCTAAGGGGATTATATTTACAGGCGGGCCCAATAGTGTGTATGACCCAGAATCGCCTCGCTATGGAAAGGAAATCTTTGAACTCGGAATCCCAATCCTGGGAATCTGCTATGGTTCTCAATTAATGGCTTACACTCTGGGGGGTAAGGTGGAGACAGCGCCAGTCAGCGAATACGGTAAAACAGAGGTAGACATTGACCAATCCAGTGTCTTATTTGGAAATATTGCTGAGAAAACCATCTGTTGGATGAGCCACACCGATTATATTAGCGGCCTTCCGGAAGGATTTCGGACGGTTGCCTCTACCCCGGTATGTCCTGTGGCTGCCATGGAATGTCCGGAGCGCAAATTGTATGCGACCCAATTCCATCCGGAGGTGATGCATACCCGGGAGGGTGTGAAGATGCTGTCCAATTTTGTGTACAAAGTCTGCGGATGTTCTGGAGACTGGCAGATGTCTTCTTTTGTAGAGGATACTGTTAAACAGATCCGGGAAAGGGTAGGCAGCGGCAGGGTGCTGTGTGCGCTTTCAGGAGGTGTGGATTCTTCTGTGGCTGCAGTACTGCTGTCCAAGGCAATTGGCAAGCAGTTGACCTGCGTATTTGTAGACCAGGGGCTTCTGCGGAAAAATGAGGGGGATGAAGTAGAAGCTGTATTTGGCCCCAATGGTCCGTACGATCTGAACTTCATCCGTGTGAATTGTCAGGACCGCTTTTACCAGAAACTGAAGGGAGTTACAGAGCCGGAGAAAAAGCGGAAAATTATCGGCGAGGAATTTATCCGTGTTTTTGAGGAGGAAGCAAAGAAAATCGGAGCTGTGGATTTCCTCGTACAGGGAACGATATACCCGGATGTGATTGAATCGGGCCTGGGCAAATCTGCAGTCATCAAATCCCATCATAACGTGGGAGGTCTTCCTGATTATGTTGATTTTAAAGAAATTATCGAACCTCTGCGTATGCTTTTTAAGGATGAAGTACGAAAGGCCGGATTGGAACTGGGAATTCCGGATTATCTCGTTTACCGTCAGCCATTCCCAGGACCGGGTCTGGGGATTCGGATCATTGGGGAGGTGACTGCTGAAAAAGTGCGTATCGTCCAGGAGGCGGACGCTATCTACCGGGAAGAGGTTGCCAAGGCCGGATTGGATAAAGGATTAGGACAGTATTTTGCCGCCTTGACTAACATGCGTTCTGTGGGCGTAATGGGGGATGAGCGTACCTATGATTACGCAATTGCCCTCCGGGCAGTCTGCACCAGTGATTTTATGACTGCGGAAAGCGCGCAGCTCCCCTGGGAGGTGCTGGGAACGGTTACCAGCCGGATCGTGAATGAGGTGAAGGGGGTAAACAGGGTGCTGTATGACTGTACGGGGAAACCACCTGCAACGATAGAGTTTGAATGATGAAATGGGATTGAAAAATCCAGTATTTATGCGACTTCCAAACAAATTTGCTTAGTGTTTGGCAACAAAATGGCAACATTTTTTCATCATTCATAGAATAAATTTACTTTTATGACATAATAAAACCTTACTGATTTGCGCGAGCAATGAGCCAAGCGGAAATGCTTGCATTTCCATTTGGCGAATGCCGCGACAACCGCACGACAGTGCGGTTGCAGTTGAAAACTGAATATCGGTAAGGTTTTTTTGTTGGCGGCTTTCTGCCGCCGAACCGGAAGGCGGGGAGTGTTCAATT
>CANPZE010000017.1 GCA_947589315.1 uncultured Lachnospiraceae bacterium
GTATACAGTCCCTTATCTGCCGCAAGCCTCTCTGCCTTGCTTAATTCCTTCTCAAGCTCTTTTCTCAGGTCTGCCCGGCTGTCCGTGACCGTTGCCGTCACATTGACCTGCCAGGGGCTGTAGTAGGGCGACCGTTCCACGCGTACCCAGATGCTTTGGCTCCCTGCATCCCGGATCACAGGGATCTCTTCTGTGAAAGTCCCGTATTTCTCGCTGCTGTAGGTGACCACGTCCCCCTCCTGCAGGCCCTCTACCCGGACTGCCTCATGCTCCTGCGCATCATACTCCCCTTCATAGGGGACTGCCTTCAGGTCCTCATCCTCCGGCTCCGGCAGGTATTCCAGGTTGGTATAGCCTGCGCTGGTAAAATACTTTTCAGAAAGGCTGTAATGGGGTATTTTGATCTTCTCATACAGCCCCAGCTCTTTCGCTTCTATAAACATACTATTATAAGTAAGAGAATGGATCTCCAGAACGCTCAGCTTATCCTTATATGTCCCGTCACCATTCTGGGACAATAATCTGCCATTGATTTCCTGGATCGCCTTGGGCAGCGCCAGACTGGTGAGCCCACTCCCCCTAAATGCATACCAGTCGATCTTAGTCACTGTATCCGGGATGTCCAGGTGTTCCAGGGAGGAACAGCCATCAAAGGCCGACCGGGGGATCTCTGTCAGATTGTCCGGCAGGGTCACTCGTTTTAATCCGGCAGCTCCGTATAATCCATAATCCCAATCTGTCACGGTAGAGGGAAGCTCAATCTCCTCTAAAGCATTGCATCCGCTAAAGGCCTGGGGTCCCAGGCAGGTTATCCCCTCTGGGAGCGTCACCTCCCTTAATGCCGTGCAGCCCTTAAAAGCGCAATTGTTTTGATTATCCTGCATCTGGGACGAATCATCTAAGACGGCCATATCGCAGATCGTAGAAGGAAATTTTACAGATTCCAGCGAAGTGCAGTTCTCAAATGATGATGCTTCTATCCTTGTATATCCCTCCGGTATCACCACAGAGGTAATGGATGTATTATTTTTTATGGCATTTTGTCCCACCGTATACATAGGGATCATGACAGAGGATCCCTCTGCCTTAGGCAGGGAGGCAGGCAGTGTTATATCTGTCTCAGATCCGGTATATCCCAGGATCTCGCCCCCTGTATTGTATTTCCATCCATTGTAGGTAAGTGGATCTGCGGCCTGCGCCCTTTTCGGACTGCCCACTCCGGCTAAACACTGCAGTGTTAGCGCACAGATCAGCGGAATGACCAGTGTTTTTTTTCTTTTCACACAATCCCCCCTCTATTTGATTTTTACCTTTTTAATACTGCTCCAGGAAGAGTATTGCTTCTTGCCTTCTGATTTTCTCCAGGCGCGGATCCTCACATAGCAGGTTTTCCTGCTCTTCAATCCCCCAAGAGTCTTAGAGGTAGCCGTTCCCTTCCCGATGGTTACTTTCTTTGCTTTCTTCATGGTTTTCTGATAGCTGTATGCAAGCTGATAACCGGATGCACCCGTTATCTTCTTCCATTGCAGCGTCATCTTTTTCTTTTTAAGAGAAACTGCCTTCTTTAACGTAGGCTTTTTCAAGCTTTCGGGAGACTGCAGGTCAGGTTCCGGAGTAGATGTTGCCAACTGTCCCGGCGTGGGAGCCGGTGAGCCTGGTGCGTCTGTAGTTCCCGGTACTCCTGTAGTCCCTGGCGTATCTGTAGTTCCCGGTACGCCTGTAGTCCCCGGTACTCCTGTAGTCCCCGGTGCGTTTGTAGTCCCCGGTGCATCTGTAGTTCCCGGCTCGTCTGTAGTCCCTGGTGTGTCTGTAGTTCCCGGCTCGTCTGTAGTCCCTGGCTCAGACGATTGCAGGATCAGTCCGGTACGTGCTTCCTTTAATTTCTCCAGCGAGGCAGTCAATTCCCCGGCCAGCGTCCCCTCTTTTTCCAGGATTGCTTTTACCTGAGATACTGCCTGCTCTAATATTTCCCAGCTTTCCTGCGTATACATATCCTTTTCCGGGATCATGCGTTCTACCTTACTCAGTTCCTTTTCCAGTTCCTGTTTCAGATCTGCCCGGCTGTCTGTGACCGTTGCCGTCACATTGACCTGCCAGGGGCTGTAATAGGGCGCCCGCTCCACGCGCACCCAGATACTTTTACCCTCTTCATTTTGGATGACAGGGATTTCTTTCGTATAAGTTCCATACTTCTCAGCAGCATATGTGACCACATCACCTTCCTGCAGCCCCTCTACTTCTACTGCCTCATGTTCCTGTCCATCGTACTCCCCTTTATAAGGTACTGCCTTCAGATTCTCATCTTCCGGTTCCGGCAGATATTCCAAATTGGTATAGCCTGCGCTGGCAAAAGACTTTTCGGAAATACTGTAATGCGGCAGTCTGATTTTCTCAAATTTTTCCAGATGCTTCGCAGACAGGAAAGTCCCATCATAAGTAAGAGAATGAATCTCCAGCACTCCCAGCTTATCCCTGGCCGTCCTGTCCGGATTGAGCGTATCCGGAAGGCCATGCAGCTCCTGGATTGCCTTTGGAATCACCATATCAGTAATCAGCGTACCGTCAAAAGCTTCATAATCAATCATAGTCACTGTATCGGGAATATCCAGATGTTCCAAGGAGGAACAGCCTTTAAAGGCGGCTCTCGGGATCGTTGTCAGATCCTCCGGCAAGCTTACGCGCTTCAATCCACCGGCTTCACACAATCCAAAAGACCAATGGGTCAATGTAGAAGGAAGCTTAATCTCCTCTAAAGCATCACAATTCGTAAAGGCTCTCGCCCCCAGATAAGTCATTCCCTCCGAAAGAGTTACTTTCTTTAACGCTGTACATCCCCCAAATGCAGCATTAAGATTACTGTCACCTTTCAGATCGCTAACATTCAGTTCCGGCATATCTGTGATAGTACCGGGAAGGACTGCGCTTTCCATAGCAATGCAGTCTGCAAATGCATGGTCTTTAATGACATTATATCCTTCCGGTATCGTCACAGAAGTAATCGTCTTATTCCCCTGAAATGCTCCTATTGCAATGGAATGCATTGTTATCATTCCATCCTGCCCTTCGCTCTTGGGTAGCCGTTCCGGCAAGATAAGTTCCTTTTCAGATCCGGTATACCCCAATAGCTCACCGCTTCGGCTATATTGCCATCCCTCATAAGTAAGGGGAGAATCTTCAGCAGCCTGTGCCTTCTCCGGACCGGCTGGTCCGGAGAGGCATTGTACTGCCAGTGCAAAGGTCAGGAGGATTGCTGTTTTCTTTCTTACTTTCACTTATTACCTCCTATTGCGCTATGCTTCAATCTATTTCTCTATTTCACTTTTACCTTCTTAATATTGCTCCAGGAGGAGTATACCTTCCTGCCGCCTGCTTTTGCCCAGGCGCGGATCCGCACATAGCAGGTCTTCTTTCTCTTCAGGCCCCCTATGGTCTTCTTGGTCACTGCTCCCTTCTTTACTGTTACCTTCTTCGCTTTCTTCATGTTCTTCTTGTAGCTGTAAGCCACCTGGTAACCGGCAGCTCCCGCCACCTTCTTCCACTGGACCGTTACCTTCTTCTTCTTCGGGGAAGCCACCTTTTTCAGGGCAGGCTTCTTCAATTCTGTTGCCGGCTGCAGTGTAGGAATAGGCTCCGGTGATACAGTAGGTGTAACCTGCTGTCCCGGCGTAGGCGCCGGTGTGCCGGATGCTCCTGGTGCTTCGCTGGTTCCCGGCTGATCGCTGGTCCCTGGCTGGCCGCTGGTCCCTGGCTGGCTGCTGGTTCCCGGCTCATTGCTGGTTCCCGGCTGGCTGCTGGTCCCCGGTGCAGGCGTGGTGTTCCCAGATACAGCCACCAGATTTCTCCGGCCTTCTGCCATCTCTGCATTCAGCCCTGCCAGGTATTCAATATCATCCCGGCTGATAGCGCTTCCATAAGTATCCAGATAGTTGCGCAGGTCATCATAAGGATAGAAGAAATCAATCCAGCTGGAAGTGGTATAATCTTCCTCTGCCAGCTTGCCAGCTTCTTCTGCGCTGGCCAGGAACAGCGTTCCCGCTGCTGCTACTACATCATCTTCTACTGCCAGTATGGCATTGACCTGGTCAAATATATTGCCCCCTTCCTGTTCCACCTGGGCAATCGCAGCATCCAATACCCCGGCAAAAACGTCATAGGCTTCTTCCGGATAATCTTCCCTTGCCATCCCCTCACAAGCCTGTCGGGTCTGCTCAAAACGGTCCTTAATAGTTTGGAAGCTGTACAGCTTGTTTCCATAATTATACGATGTGATATCGGACAACAGGGTATAGGTCGCCCCCTCGCAGAGGATCATCAGATCATCGGGAGTAGCCGCAAATACACTGTCCACCTGGGCATAATTATATAAAACATCCGCCCTCTGGACATTCATTTCTGTATAGTCCTCATTTAACAGGGCTACCTGTTTCAGGTTTTTACAATTATAAAATGCAAATTTTCCGATCAGCGTAACCGACTTGGGTACCAGAATCCTCTTCAGCGCCGCCTCTTCAAAGGCATTGGCGCCCACCGTCTGGATCCCCTCCGGCAGGATAAAGGGCTTATCTCCCAGACTCCTCAGATCCAATTTCTTGAAACATTCTGCCGGAATAACAGTAAATTGGGGAGTCTCCGGAAGGATCAGATCCGGCGCAGTAAACCTGCTAAACGCCCCTTCACCGATGGTAGTCACCGAATCCGGAATCGTCAGGGGCGTTTGCAATACCATATTGCTAAAAGCGCCCTTGCCAATAATCTGCAGGCTCTCCGGAAGGATCAGCTGCTCCATGCTTTTTTCCGGCAGAGACGCTTCTCCCAGCTCAATCAACCCTGCGGGCAAGTCCAGACTATCCAATCCTATACAACCTTTAAATGCCTGTTTTCCAATCTTTGTCACAGCTGCGGGAATAGTTATTGTCTTTAGGCTTTTCATGCCGGCGAACATATAATCGCCAAGCCTGGTCTCCTGCACGCCTTCTGCCCAGACTACAGTCTGGATTTCTTCATTCCATATGCTCCAGGGCTGTTCCCCTTCCCTGGCAAAGTTCTTCTCTTCACTGTCCTCCCCAGTGACAGTCCCCATTTCCTGGGATGTTTTCTTGATCGTCAGCGTCTTGCTGTGAGTGTCATAATCGTATTCGTCCTGCGTCAGCACTCCCTCTACACGGCACTGGACAGTATTACTGGAAGCGCTGAAATACTGGGCGGTAGGGGCAAGGTATCCCTTGATATAATAAATCCCCACCTGCTCCGGAATCTTTGTAGGCTCACCAGCATCAAACAACGTATCACAGGTACTGTCGGTATAATAATAATAGGTGACCTCAGACTGATCGGAGGTATTAGCCACAACCTGAGGCTGGAAGGCTTTTCCGCCTTTAATCTCATCCAGAGACAGCGCATTCTCTTCCAGCTGGATAGACAGGCTGGCGGCTTTACGGTTCTTATCCTCCTGCGTCAGTATTTTAATCTTCTGGGCCAGTTCGGGTCTTTCCCCATCTTTGACATATCCTTTGGCATTTGCCAGCAATCCCCGTACCTCTGTCTGCAATCTTGCATTTGCTACATAGATATCCGGCGTGATACCGGAAGGAGGCAGGTTATCCGCTGCCATAGGCACGGAAGATCCGTAGACCACTACCTGCTGCAGGGCAGTACAGTCTCTGATAAAGTCCCATTTAAGACTGGTCAGGGAAGACGCTGTCAGGAAAATGCTTTCCAGCTTCTTACAGCTGCTAAAGGCAGCGCTGTCGATCGTGACCACACTGGAAGGCAGTACCATTGAAGTAAAAGCGCATCCGCTAAAAGCGCCCTGTCCAATGGAGGTAATCTTACAATCCGCCGGGAAGGTAATCTGATCCAAAACCGTACAGCCGTTAAAAACATCCGCCCCAATGGAAGTAATGCCACAGCCTGCAGGAAATACCACCTCTTCCAGGGCCGTACATCCCTTAAAGGTTTCTGGGGGAAGAGCAGTCACTCCAGTCCCCGCAGCAAACTCTACCCGGCGCAGGGAAGTACATACGCCGAAAATATTCCCCCACGTACTTGTTCCCATAGTAGATACAGAAGCCGGTATGGTAATCTCAGTAAGATTGTTATTTCCATAAAAACAACTCCTTCCCAAAGATACCACCTTTTCTATTCCTGCAGGGAGCTGGGTAAGCTGGCTTCTGCTAAAGGCTGAATCCCCCAATGTTCTTGTATTTACAGGCAGTGTCACCTGCTCCAGACCACTGTTAGAAAAACAATTGTTACCAATGGTAGTAATCTTAGTATTCTTATCCAAGCCTACTACTTCCTTTAAGGAAGTGGTTCCCTGGAAAGCTCCTGCCGATAAGGTAGCACTGCCATACCCGGACAGATCCGGCGTCTTCTCCATGCTGCTGCAGCCGTCAAAACTGTTCTCCCCTATCGAAGATAGCTTTGATGATGTAAAACTGGTAAGTTTGCTACAAAATTGAAAGCATCTTGCAGGAACCACCGAGACCTGAGGCAAAGCAATCTCCCTCACAGTACTGGATGCAAAACAATCCGTCCCCAGGGTGGTAATGGCGTCTGCCCCGATAATGTTCAGACTTCCCTCTGCACCACAGCTTCTAAAGGTACTGTTCCCCAAGGTCACCAGATCGGCCGCCTGGGAAAAGTCTACCTCCTGTACCTGGGAATACTGATAAAACGTATAGTTGCCTACAGATTGTATGGTCCCTTTCAATACTATCTTTTTTATCCCGGTACCCTTACCGGTCTCCTTGCAGTACCAGGGAGCGCTCTCATAACTGGAAGCGTCATAGTTGGGCATAATCGATTTGTTACTAATGGTCTTTTTGCCGGTAATGGTCAACACGCCGTCTTCCGCAGTAAACTGCCAGTCAAAGCTTCCCTCCGTACCATTTTTCAGGGTTCCCTTGATATCCTGGATCTGCGGCTCCTCTTCCTCCGCCTCTTCTGCCTTTCGGCTTGAGATCGTACCGGCCAGGTCTTTTTCAGAGCAGGTCTGCCGGTTCCCGGCCTGGCTGCCGACCTGGGAAGCGCTGGCAGACAGGGAGACAGGCTGCGCTGTCAACACCATGGCGGCCGCCATCACTATACTGATCTTCTTCTTCCACATATCGCTGTATATTTCTCCTTTCCTGATTTCCTGTCAGACAAGAACAGGGGCTGCTGCAACAGCCCCTCTCCTTTCTTTTTCTGATCCATTGAGCAATCGCTTTCGCTTTCTGGATTATTTAATCTTAGCCTTCTTTGCTCCGCTCCAGCTGCCATATGTCTTCTTACCGGAACTCTCTACATAAGCTCTTACTTTTACGTAATATACTTTTGACTTCTTCAGCTTCTTAACGGTAACGGAAGCGGCATTCTTCTTAATCGTAACCTTCTTTGCCTTCTTAAAGTTCTTCTTCAGGCTGTATTGGATCTGATAGCCCTTCACACCGGAAATCTTCTTCCAGCTGATTTTCATCGCCTTCTTCTTTGCCTTTACCTTCACTCCTGTTACCTTCTTCGGCGGCTTTACCTCATCCCCGGAAGGAGTCTGGGTAGGCTGATCCGGTACTGGTGTGGGGCTTACAGCCGCAGGTGCGCTGGGCATCGGGCTTGCCGGCTGGTCGCTGGTTCCCGGTTCGCTGCTGGTTCCCGGCTCGCTGCTGGTCCCCGGCTCGCTGCTGGTTCCCGGCTCACTGCTGATCCCCGGCTCACTGCTGGTTCCCGGCTCACTGCTGGTTCCCGGCTCGCTGCTGGTTCCCGGCTCACTGCTGGTTCCCGGCTCGCTGCTGGTTCCCGGCTCGCTGCTGGTTCCCGGCTCGCTGCTGGTTCCCGGCTCGCTGCTGGTTCCCGGTTCGCTGCTGGTTCCCGGCTCGTTTGTCTCACCCGGGTCACTGATCTTCGCCAGATCTGTTTTAGCGGTATTTGCTGCCTTAAGCAGAGCCTCAAACTGGCTGACCTGTTCAGAGGTAGCTCCCGTTGCGTTTTCGCTCATAAAGGCGGCTACTGCTGCCTGCGCCTCTGTCAATGCCTTCCAGCTCTCCGGAGTATACTCCTCCTCGGCCAGTCCCTCTGTCAGAGCCGCCACACTCTCGGCTGCCAGCTCTGCCAGTCCGCCTTCGCCAAAATATGCTTCATTCAGGAAGGCTTCCGTCTGGTCGATGGTATCAGCCTGGTCAAAGATATTCACATCAGAACCCTCGCTAGTCATAGACTCTATGGTCTCCTCCGCCATAGCAACGGTATCCTCCAGGAAGCTCTGCAATGCCTCTTCGCCATATACAGAAGTATCGAGTCCCTTATATGCCTCTATCACTGCCTGGAAAGCTTCTTTCTTTGTTGCAACAACATCGGCATAATCTACCACGTTGGTGTATCCATTCTCTTGCAACAGCGCCAGGGTATCCCCGGCTGCATAGATCACAACATCCTCCGGACAGCCGGAAAGGAAGTTCTTCTGTACAATCCCTGCTGCTGTAGATTCTGTATGGTCTGTTTTCTTAATCGTAAATTTCTTTAAACGGGTACAATTCTTAAAGCTTTCGGTCAGAATCTCCGCATGCTTATAAGGTGTATATTGGTCGTCCTCCATAATAACCTCTGTCACCCCAGCATCGGCAAAACCGGAACTCTCAACTCCAACATTAGACGGTATTGTAACCACACAGCTCTCAGACTGGCTTCCTGCATCAGTAAATGCACCGCTTCGTATAGTAGTACTGTTCGTTGTTGATCCCGTTAATTTAGTAAACTCTATTTTTTCCAAAGCAGTACAGCCGCTAAATGCAGAATATGACACCTCACTTACCGAACCTAAATGGATATTTTTCAGGGATTCACAGTTGGCAAAGGCATTACTAACAATGCTAATTCCTGAACTATTCCACACATCCGGTAAAATAACCTGTTGGATCTTTACCCCCTTGAATGCAGAATTTCCTATTGAACGTAAACTGCATTTATTCTCCGCATCTGTCAGAAAATTCACTTCTTCCAGTCCAGAACCAACAAAAGCATCCGCTCCCACAGTAGTAACACTGGCAGGAATATCTATAGATTGCAGCAGAGTACAGCCGTTAAAGGCGTCCTCTCCTATGGACGTTATGGTATCCGGCAGCTGAATCTCCGCCAGAGAGGTACAATTTAAAAAGCTATCATTTGGAATATCGGCAGATGCCATCACTTCAGAAAAGCTTACCTGCTCCAAAAGTGTACATCCAGAGAAAGCAGCACTGCCGATCCCTTTTATATTTACTGCCGTTGTAAGCGCCTTATAATCCGTAAAGGACGGATTCTGGGTAAACTCCCCATCCTCTGCCCAGCGGACCTCCTGCAGCTCATTGGCAATATTAGGGAAACGATATTCCCATATCTTTAGCTTCTGGGAATCCTTAAGCTTCTTCAGTGTCAGCACCTTCTGCGCCGGATCATAGCTATAATCCTCGCCGTCATATTTTCCTGTTACCGTACCCATGATCCTGTTGCTGACACCAGCGAAATACCCATCGGTCGCTTCCATCTGGCCTTCAATGTAATATACTCCGCCTTCCTTAGGAACCTGGGTAGGCGCATCCGGATTGGCATACTCATATGTATTGTTGCCTGTACGGATATAATAATAATAGGTAACTGTGCCATCGTAGTCTTTCTCCGACTCCTGGATGTTAAAGGACTCTCCCGGATTGATCGTATCCTTCTCCAGGCTGATCGTCAGGCTGGGCTGCTTCTTCAGCATGCTGGGATCAGCCACCTTAATCTTCTGTTCGTCCTCCCCCTTCGTTGCATCATCCTTATATACCGCATAAGCAGATAATGCTTCACGGAACTTTTGCTGTTGCTCTGCATTTTTTACATAAATCGTGGCAGATACATCGCTGCTACTGGTAAACCCAAAGGCATTGCTGTTAATCGTCTCAATCTCTCCCCGGATAACCAATGTTTCCAGAGCTGACATTCCATTGAGTGCATACATTTCCAATGTCGTCACAGTCTCCGGCAGATCCAGGTATGTCACTGCTGTACTGGCAAAAGCCGAAGTCAATGTGGTAATCTTGGTCTTTTCCAGTCCCTGTACTGTACTCAGGCTGGACGGAAATGCACGGCTCTCAATCTTTGTAATCTCCGGATTCAGCTTGATCTGGGTCAGAGATGTACAACTAGCAAAGGCGCTGCTGCCAATCTCCGTAATCGTATTGCTCAGGGTTACCTGGGAAAGCAGGGAATCACCGGAAAAGGCGCTGCCGCCAATCGTTGTAATCTGGCTGCCGGTAAAATCAATAGCTGCCAGCGCCGTATCCCCTGAGAATATGCTGTTGCTAAGCTCTGTAAGGGTTGTATTCCCCGTAAGAACCACTTTATTCAGTGTAGTAATATCGGAAAATGCACTGCTACCTATTGTGGTCAAGGTGCTGGTCTTGGAAAAATCAAGGCTGGTCAGCTGGGTATTAGAGAAAGCACTCCCCCCAATCTCTGTCAGCGCAGTCAGCTTTTCCAGATCCAATTCTTTCATCGGCACATTAAGAAAAGCATTACCCCCAATCGTAGACAGCTTCTGGGCGCACTTGGAAAAATCCACCTGCTCCAGGGACGTACACCCTCGGAAGGCTGCGTCTCCAATTGTAGTTACATCCTTTCCCAGTGTGACAGAAGTGATAGTTTTATTGTTATAAAAACTGTTTTTCCCTACATAAGTGATCTTATCTCCGATCACTACGCTGGTAAACTCTTCACTGCTCCAGGGCGCCTTGTTTCTACTGCTTGTACCATAATCCGGCAGTGTCAGGCTGTCCTTATCTGACGGGCAGGAAATCGTCAGCACGCCGCCCTCTACCTTATACTCAAAGTCTGGCAGCACCTTAAACGCAGCATAATCGCTCATGATCATAAAATGAGTATCGTCACTGAGCTTTGCCCGCACATAGTAATCACCGATCGCCAGGCTGGAAGGATCTGCTACCACGCTTTTATTAGAGTCATAGTACACCCATGTAACCTTGCTGTTATCAATCCCTGTGGTATTGGTCAAGATCTTGGGCGCAGCAGGCTGCTTATCCACTCTCACATCATCACAGGAAACTGTCACTTCCCCCGTGGAAACTGATTTTCCATCATAGACAGCCAGTGTGCTCAGAGTATAAGTTATATTATATTGTTCGCAGCACTCTTTAACGGCATTAGCTATCGCATTATCCACACTTGCCACGTACACTGTAATGTTGTTACAGTACATAAAGGGATGGTATGAGCCGCCTCTATCACCTCCTGATTCCACTGTAGCGCCCCCATCTGTAGTGCGGATCGCAAGATCCGACAGGGAGGTACAGCTGCTGAAGGTATTTCTTCCTATTTTTGTCACACCCGCCGGGATAGAAATATGATCCAGGCTGCTGCAACCCGAAAATGTATATGTCCCAATATCCGTCAGGTCATTGCCAAGATCCACATCCGTCAGGTCAGTACAATTCTGAAATGCCGAACTTACTTTTTTTACTTCCTCAAAAGTTACTTTTTTTAAAGTCTTCACACTGCTAAATGAACTGCTTCCAACACTCCCCAGTTTCTTTACGATCAATGTATTGATCGGCGATCCCGCAGCATTGGTCAGAGTACTGGTCTGAGTGTTGGTGATTTCCTCATCCCCAGTGGTACCCTTAATGTACAAGGTTCCTGCATCCACTACGCCCTCAATAGCCTCAGCAAAATACCAATACTGAACACCTGCTCCTAATACAGTACCTTCGGTGTCTTTTTTGGAAGCCTGCTCCAGCACATCGTCAATTGTCTGGGATGCTGTCTTGTCGGCTGACGCCGTCTTCTTTACCTGGCCAACAGATGCCTGGGCATCAATGGGAGCCAGAGTAATGACCATGGATGCCGCCATAACGACACTCATTACTTTCTTCCATCTCATCATCCTTAACTTCATTCTCCTTTCCTCACTGAAACATTTCGCATTTTTCCGCTAACCTGTTATAAATTGCCAGCTTCCCGGGGGGATTTCTGCTTTTATGGCATAGTTCCCCCTGGGTCACTGTTACAGTTTGCCATGCTGAATGTCATGAGCCTTTTTCTTTTTTAGTCTTTCCTGTTAGTCTCTTTGCTGTCACTATGCTGCCTTTGGTTAGTATTTTTGGGGTCTCCTATTGATGTCCGATTTTCTGTACACAGATTGCTTTTTGTCCTCTTTTTACATTTACAATAAGGCAGTATGTCCTTTCCGATCCACATACCTGCCCATGAGAATATCACTGTCCTCTTTGGGGCAAAAAGCTTTGTTGTCTTCCTGAAGTGTGTTTACTGTTCACTGAGATGTCTGATTTTCTGTCCATTTTCTGTCAAAATGCGCGCTGAAAGCCCAGTGATAGGTATCCGGGTATCTCCGGCCAGGGCATGCAATGCCCATTCTGTTTTTACCTCCTTTTTGATATTGAGCCTTCCTGTAAGGATTACCACATAATAGGAATTATGTGGTAGTCCCCTAAAAAAACGCAAAGAATCCCTTAAAAAAACGCATACTGCAAAGTAAAAGGAAAAATTATAAGATGTTAGTGTATGCCAAGTATCAATTCAGCCTGTAAAAATGTATATTCTGAAGAAAGAAAAAAGATTGAAATCCTTATTCTGTCATGCTATAATAGGGTATGCGCAATTGGGATATGATACATAATTCCTATTATGTGGTATCATTTCAAATGCGATATCCTTTTGTGATACTATATTTAATTGAATACCAGCTTTAGTTCATCCAGCTGCCTTCGATATTCGCAGCTGGGCGTTTTTATATAGATCCTGGTGGTCTCAATGCTGGCATGTCCCAGAATGTCTGCCAGTTTCCCAATGTCTTTACTCTTTTCATAGAAAGTCTTAGCGAACAGATGACGTAGATTGTGGGGGAATACCTTATCCCTGTCTACCTCGGCCTCCCTGCACAATGTTTTCATTTCCTTCCAGATATTACTCCGATCCATAGGCTTCCCGCTGGCCGTCTGGAATACGGAACCGTGTTTCAGACGCCGGATCCGGATATAATGTAGCAGCTGAACCTGCAATGCGCGCGGCAGGAGTACCTGCCGTTCCTTGCCCTTACAGTATATATCAGCCGTCCCCCGCCGGACGGATTGGACTGTGATCATTTCCAGCTCGCTGACCCGCAGCCCGGTGGCGCAGATCGTCTGAAGTAATAATGCCAGTCTGCCTCTGCCAGTGCGCCGTGCCACAGCCACCAGCCTCCGGTATTCCTCCCTGCTCAGATCCTTATTCTCCGGCAGGAAGCTCTCCCTCTGCACCTTGTAGGTCTTAACCCGCAGATCGTACCACCCCATGTATTCCAGATAGCGGTTGGCCGCCACTAAATAGGAGTTAATGCTGCTGGTCTTATAACGATGATTTTCTTTTAAGCTCTGTTTATAACGGATCATGGTGTTCTTGGTCAGTTCCTGTCCTTCTGCATAGTCCATGAGTTTCTGTAAGTCTCTGATATATTTCTGTATCGTTGCAGTCTGTTTCTCTTCTTCGTAGAGATGTTGCTGAAATGCCTTTAATGATTTTTTCGTGATGATTCGTTTCATATGCTTCCCCTCCTTTTTCTTATGATTCCCACAGCGGCCAAGGTTATATACACCCGCCAGGGTAACCGCTGGGGACTACTATGCTGAGCCCGCCCTGCGATCTTCAGGGGAGAAAAAAGCAGTATCCCTCTGGATCCGGACCCATCACAGAGATACTGCTTTTTTCATCACTTAACTTTTTCTATTTTTATTTTACCACCTTTCCGCATAAAATACCATATCTTTTCCCAGAAAAACATGATAAATCTTCATCATTATCTGGCGAAAATAATCTTGAGTTTCCGCTCCTGCCGTAGTATGATGATAATAGAGTTTTTATATCTTGTCTTAAGGAAGGAGGGAGATTCCCATGCATCGCTTTTTACGTTCCATCGGTTTCAGCAATATTTATAACCGCCAGGATATGGACAGGCTTCTGGGAATCATCCTGAGCCAGCCGGATATCCGCAAGCAGACTCAATCAGAGAGCGGAGTCTATACAGAACTCCGGAAGGAATTCGCCCGCAACGCCGGGATCGTAGTGAGGGGAGATTATGACAATAAAGGCTTTTTTCATATTGAGCATTATTTTCCTTACCTGGAAAGCAGCTTTATCTCCGTCACCGAAGATATTACTGTCAACCGCCGTGTAGACACCTATGCCTACACCGGCATGTGCGATGATTTCCGCCTGGGGATCTCCCTGATCTTTTATTTACAGAATGCAGTAGATTATCTGCTGCTGCAATGGGCAGATAATACCCCCCACAAGGCCAGAACCAGCCTGTCCGGCCTGGCTCTCCAGGGGAAGATCCTTCTGGGGATAGAGAATAATGAGGACCTCCAGAAACGGAAATCATACCGCTCCCATCTGCGCAATGAACTGATCGCCATGGCCAGGTCCGGGGACCAGGATGCGATTGACAGCCTGACAGTCGATGAGATCGATCTGTCGGCCCAGATCAGCCGCAGGATCAAGACAGAGGATCTGTACAGCCTGGTGGAGACCAGTTTCGTCCCCTATGGTTCAGAGTCCGACAATTATTCTATCCTGGGAACGATCATCAATTGGAACTGTATCACTAATTCATTCAGCGGCGAGGAAATGTATCAGCTGTTGGTATCCTGCAATGATATCGTCCTCAATATCGGCATCAACAAAAAGGACCTGCTGGGAGAACCAATGATCGGCCGCCGTTTTAAGGGCATCATCTGGATGCAGGGGGAAGTAGACTTTCAGAAGGTCCAGTAGTAGCTTGGGCACTTTTCCCATTTTCGATAAGGATTTCGACTTCTCTTCCATGAAGGCTGCAGATACTGTCTGCCAATTTCTCCGGCAGCATATACGAACGGTCCGCCCCAGCCGTTGCCTCCTTTTTGACCAAATATACTTTGGATACGGTATCGGGACATTTCTCCGAAGCCAATTCCCCGGAATCCCTGCATAGCACATATCTCACATGACAGTCGCAATTGTCCCGGGGTTCTGTTCCCGCCACATAGTATTCCCGTCTGATGCAGTTTCCCCCCAGGGCCTCATCGCAAAGGCCTTTTACAGCCAGCTTTCCGCATTTGTCGCACACATCATAAAAGTTCAATCCATCCGGCTGTTCAAAATTTCCTTTCTGGTATCCCTTTTTCAAATGGATCTGCTCCATGATCTCTCTCCACATGATCTGGCAGTAGTCTCCTGCCACCTTCTGCTCCGTATCATCGTGGCCAAACCAGATCCCTGCCGTATAGTAAGGCGTATACCCTTCAAACCACAGATCCTCTCCCTCCTGGCTATTCCCTTCTATCCCAGCCTGCTGGACTTCAATCTCATCAAACAGGGTCTCCGTATTCTCACTGGCCGCCTCTTCCATGGCATCTGTCATCAGCCATGCGGCGCTTTTCTTCACCACCTGCCGGAAGGCGGACTTTCTGTCAATCAGCACATTGCCTTCTGCATCTTCGATCCTGGTATAGAATACCGGTTCCCGATATACGCCCTTATTGGCAAGGCAGGCATACGCCGATGTAAGCTCCAGATTAGTCACCCCTGTCATCAATTTACCATTGGCTGTCTCTAACCGGATATCGGTATCCACCTGGCCTTCCTTTGTCTCCATTTTCTCCACAACCGTAGTGATCCCCAGATTGCGCAGATAATCAAAGCCTGTCTGTGGAGAGATCTGCTCCAGCATTGCCTTATTCATGTCAGGCAAGGTATGGACAATCCCTTCCCGAAGGGTAGTCAGCCCATTGTCCCTGTCGTTCCAGACAGTGCCCAATGTCATCCCCGCAGTATCTAAAGCAGGCAGATAGACAGCAAGAGGAGTTAATGCAGAGCCTGGCTGCTCCGCAGACAGGGTGGCCCGGTTCTGAATATAGCCTAAGCCTTCCCCCCTGCCTCCAACGATCGCCTTCACCTGTCCGGTAGACTGCTCAATGAGTACAAAGGACGCCTGGGGCTGTTTTACCAGGCGCATCCTCTCATAGGCAATCTGCGTCCCTTTAGCCGCCATCGCCTTCTTAAACTGCGCAACTCTCTTTTTGGCTTCTGCCTGGCTGTCAAAGTACAGACGGATATTCTCGTTTCTTCCCTGAAAGAAGCTCTGGATATCAGTCTCGTCATATTCTGTTACACCGCCCTCACTGTTTTTCACTTTCAGGCGGTAAGATAGATAGTATTGAATATCTTCTGGATAATAGGAATCATCGTTGAGTACCTGATCGCATATTTTCTGCAAAGCAGACTCCTGGCAGGTATAGATCTTTAAACCGTTTCGATAGATGGCATTATATGCCTGGGTCTGGGTATATCCCAGTTCTTTCTTAAGGTCTTCCAACGCCTGCTGCGCCACTGCCCCGGCATAGCAGGAATCATTGTTGTCTTCCTTGGGATAGGCATTCTCCTGTGCCAGCAGGATCCTGCCGTACACATCGTCTCCCAGGGCATCCTCATATTCTTCCTCTGTGATAAACTGCTGGTCCAGCATTTTCTTTAAAATACTCTGCCGCTTTTTCTGGTTCTGTTCCTGATTGGTAATGGGATCATATTCTGCCGGATCCTGGAGGATCCCTGCCAGGACAGCCGCTTCTGAAATAGTCAGTTCCTGCACATCCCGGTCAAAATAATAGGAAGAAGCCTCCTGGACGCCTAACAGATCATTCCCCAGGTTGATCGTGTTCAGATAGTATTCCAATATCTGCTCCTTGCCCAGGTCTTCTTCCAGGCGGACTGCCAGATATCGCTCCTGTACGGTCCGGCTCAGCCTTGCCAGAACAGAATCCTTCCTCTCTCCGCCAAAGATCTGGTTCTCCAGAAGCTGCCGGGTAATCGTTACAGCCTGCCGGCTGTCTTGCCCGGAACCAAAACAAGCCTCATAGATATCTTTGATGATCCCTTTGATGTCAATTTCCTGATGTTCATAGAAATGCTGGTCTGCCTCTGCTACAAAGGCATTTCTGACAGAATCGGGAATCTGCTCTTCTGTCACATACCTGCGCTCTACCCCTGCATCGGACAGCTGCTGCAGTTCCCTTCCCTCTGCATCATATAATATACTGGCCGCTCCCTTCGGTATAAAGTCCAGCTCCTCCAATTCGGGCAGGCTGTCAAATAAGCCCTGGATCACACCCACGGCCCCATAAGCCGCCGTCACCAAAAGCCCTACTGCCAAAAGGATGACAATACTAATGGCATTGATCTGGATCCTTGCCCGGAGTCTGCCCCGGGAAGAATTCAGGTCTTCCACTTTCTCTTTCACCTTAGATTCACCGTAATTCATACCTGCCTCATTTCCAACTGCTATTTGCGGTAAATGATCTCACTGCGCTTCGGCCCGTTTGATATCATTGTGATAGGCACACCGATTTCTTTTTCGATAAATTCCACGTATTTGCGGCAATTTTCCGGAAGCTGGCTGTACTCCTTAATCCCCCGGATATCACATTCCCAGCCGGGAAGCACTTCATAGACCGGCTTTGCTTTCTTCAACCTGGCTGTGACCGGGAAGTCTTTCACAACCTCCCCATCAATCTCATAACCTACGCAGACCGGAATCTCTTTCAGGTATCCCAGGCAGTCCAGCACGGTCAGCGCTGCCTCTGTGGCTCCCTGGATCTGGCAGCCATAGCGGGAAGCCACTGCGTCAAACCAGCCCATACGGCGGGGGCGTCCTGTGGTGGCTCCATACTCCCCACTATCCCCACCACGTTTCCGCAGCTCTTCTGCCTCCTTTTCATCCAGGATCTCGCTGACAAATTCCCCGGCGCCTACTGCACTGGAATAAGCCTTTACCACGGTAACGATCTGCCGGATCTCATAGGGAGGGATTCCGGCGCCGATGGCCCCATAGGCAGCCAGCGTGGAGGATGAGGTTACCATAGGATAAATTCCGTGATCCGTATCCTTCAGCGACCCCAGCTGCCCCTCCAACAGGATTCTCTTCCCATCCCGGAGGGCCTGGCGCAGAAAGGCAGACACATCACAGACATAGGGCTCTACCATATCCCGGTATTCCTTCAATGTCTCCAGCAATTCCTTCTCCTGCAGTTCCGGCTTATGATACAGATGCTTCAGAATGACATTTTTCTGCTGGCAGATACGGGATACTTTTTCTTTCAGTACCTCCTCATCAAAAAGTTCGGATACCTGGATCCCGATCTTGGCATATTTATCAGAGAAAAAGGGAGCGATCCCGGATTTGGTGGAGCCAAAGGAAGCCTTCCCCAGGCGCTCCTCTTCATATTCGTCAAAGAGAATATGATAGGGCATTAAAACCTGCGCCCGGTCCGACACTAATACCTTAGGCCTGGGAACCCCTTTTTCTATCAGGCCCTGGATCTCCCGGAAGAGATAGGGGATATTGAGGGCCACGCCATTTCCAATAACACTGGTGGTGTGGTCATAAAATACGCCTGAAGGAAGGAGATGCAGTGCGAATTTGCCATAATCATTGATAATGGTATGACCGGCATTGCTTCCTCCCTGGAAGCGGACAATAATGTCCGATTTTTCTCCCAGCATATCTGTGATCTTTCCCTTTCCTTCATCGCCCCAGTTTGCTCCAACAATTGCTGTTACCATACTATCCTCATTTCTATGCTGCATATTCATGCGCCCTCCATTCCTATTCGCTGCCTGTCATCTATACCGTAATCTCTGATCTCACTCCCAGAATGTCCTGATTGGCGTCCAGGATCGGCCGGATCACCTCCTCCACAAAGCTCTCTACCTGGGAAGCTGACCTTCCAACGTAACGGGAAGGCTCCATCACAGCCTGTAATTCTTCCAGGTCCATTGGGAACTGATCATCGGCTGCAATGAGTTCCAGCAGATTATTTTCTTTTCCTTCTACTTTTACATTCCTGCCGGCCTCCATAGAGAGGAGGCGGATCTTCTCATGCAGTTCCTGCCTGTCGCCTCCGGCCTTTACCGCATCCATCATGATATTTTCCGTAGCCATAAAGGGAAGTTCCGACATAAGGTGTTTCTCAATCACTTTATCATACACGACCAGCCCATCTACTACATTCAGCAGAAGATCCAGGATACCATCGGTAGCCAGAAATCCCTCCGGAATACTGAGGCGCTTATTGGCCGAATCATCCAGGGTACGCTCAAACCATTGGGTAGCCGAGGTGAACATGCCATTGGTCACATCTGCCATTACAAAGCGAGCCAGGGAGGCAATCCTCTCGCTGCGCATGGGATTCCTCTTATAGGCCATGGCAGAGGATCCAATCTGGTTCTTCTCAAAGGGCTCCTCGATCTCTTTCAGGTGCTGGAGCAGGCGTATATCGTTAGAAAATTTATGGGCGCTGGCCGCAATCCCTGCCAGCACGTTTAACACACGGGTGTCCAGCTTCCTGGAGTAGGTCTGCCCCGATACGGGGAAACACTGTTGAAAGCCCATCTTCCTGGCGATCAGCCGATCCAGTTCCTTTACCTTTGCTTCATCCCCGTTGAACAGTTCCATAAAGCTGGCCTGTGTCCCTGTAGTCCCCTTGGAGCCCAGAAGCTTCATATTCTCCAGCACATGCTCCAGATCCTCCAGATCCATAACAAATTCCTGCAGCCACAGGGAAGCTCTTTTTCCTACCGTCGTGGGCTGCGCCGGCTGAAAATGGGTGAATGCCAGCGTGGGCAGCTCTCTGTACTTCATGGCGAAACGTGACAATTCATCAATCACATTGATCAATTTTACCCTGATCAGACGCAGGGCTTCTGTCATAAGGATCACGTCCGTATTGTCCCCTACGTAACAGGACGTTGCGCCCAGATGAATGATGCCTTTCGCCTTGGGACATTGCACTCCATAGGCATACACATGGGACATTACATCATGGCGTACCAGCTTCTCCCTCTCTCTTGCCACATCATAATTGATATCCTCGGCATGTTCTTTTAATTCCTGGATCTGCTCTGCCGTCACGGCAGGATTTCCCTTCTCATCTGTCAGCCCCAGTTCATTCTCCGCTTCTGCCAGGGCAATCCAAAGCCTTCTCCAGGTTTTAAATTTCTTGTCCGGTGAAAAAATGTACTGCATTTCCTTGCTGGCATAACGCTGGGAAAGGGGGCTTGTGTATCTGTCGTTACTCATAATCTGATTCCTTTCTTTATTTTTCATATTCTCCCCGAATATCTTCTTTTGGGGGATCTACCGGATAGTTGCCGGAAAAACATCCGCGGCAATATCCCTCATCGCCTCCGATCAGTTCACTCAATCGCTGGATGTCTAAGTATCCCAGGGAATCTGCGCCGATCATCCGGCAGATTTCTTCCACAGAATGATCTGCGGCGATCAGCTGGTCCCGGGAAGGCACATCGGTCCCAAAATAGCAGGGATACAGGAACGGCGGAGAACTGATGCGCACATGGACTTCCTTTGCCCCGGCGTCCTTCAGCATCTTTACGATCCTGGCGCTGGTAGTCCCCCGGACGATGGAATCATCGATCATAACGACCCGTTTCCCTTGCACTACTTCCCGGAGTACATTGAGTTTAACCATAACACTGGATTCTCTGGAGGACTGTTTGGGTTTGATGAAGGTCCGTCCCACATAACTGTTTTTGATAAAGGCTGTACCGTAGGGGATCCCGGATTCCATAGCATACCCCATAGCCGCCGGATTCCCGGACTCAGGCACTCCCACTACAATATCGGCCTCCACTGGATGGTCCTGGGCCAGGATCCTGCCCGCTGTCAGGCGGGAAGTGTGGACGCAGGTCCCGTCAAAATAGCTGTCCGGCCTTGCAAAGTAAATATATTCAAAAATACAGCGTCCCTTATTCGGCGCTGCCAGACTTTTATCAGAGGTGATCCCTGTTGATGTAATGGCAACGATCTCTCCAGGCTCTACATCGCGGACAAATTCTGCTCCTACCGTATCCAGGGCGCAGGATTCTGAGGCCAGGAAATAGGCATTGTCCCTTTTTCCGATACAAAGAGGCCGGAAACCGTATGGATCCCGGACGCCAATCAGCTTCCTGGGACTGGCGATCACCAGGGAATACGCTCCCCGGATCTTCTTCATGGCCTCCTTTACCGCTGTCTCTACATTTCCTGCCTTCAGACGTTCTCTGGCGATCAGGTAGGCGATCACCTCGGAATCGATCGTAGTCTGGAAGATCGCCCCACCCTCTTCCAGATCCTGGCGAAGGGCCAGGGCATTCGTCAGATTGCCGTTGTGGGCCAGCGCCAGAGTTCCCTTGATATAATTTAATACTAAGGGCTGTGTGTTCTCTGCAATACTGGCTCCTGCTGTGGAATACCGCACATGCCCCACGCCGATATCCCCTTTCATCTTGCCCAGGTTGTCTGCATTGAACACCTCGTTTACCAGCCCCATTCCTTTAACGGTACTCACATTCCGTAAAGGTCCGTCTGTCTCACTGACAGCGATGCCGCAGCTCTCCTGCCCTCTGTGCTGCAGGGCAAACAGACCGTAATAGATGGAAGAAGCCACATCCTCTCCATCCAGGTCATACATACCAAATACACCGCATTCTTCTCCCAGCTTAGGGTCTTCATTCTTGTTCATTGGCTCTCCTCTATATCAATATACAAAAGAATAACCCCGGAAATTATAAACGAACCCCCGGGGCAGTTATTATTTGATCAGCCCAATCCTCTTTGCCACTTCCTGGTAGGCATCTTCCACGCCGCCCAGATCCCGCCGGAAACGATCCTTGTCCAGCTTTTCGTGCGTCTTCTTGTCCCAGAAACGGCAGGTATCCGGTGAGATCTCATCTGCCAATAGAATCGTTCCATCGCTGGTTTTGCCAAATTCAATCTTAAAGTCGATCAGATCGATCCCGCATTCATCAAAAAAGCCTTTCAGGAAATCATTTACCATAAAGGCATACTTTGTGATCGTATCAATGTCTTCTCTGGTGGCTGCGCCGATAGCAATAGCAAAATAGTCATTGATCAGCGGATCCCCGAGGGCATCGTCCTTGTAGCTGAACTCCAGTGTAGGGCACAGGAGCTGGAATCCTTCCTCGATCCCCAAACGCTTGGAAAAGCTTCCT
Organism: uncultured Lachnospiraceae bacterium; assembly: GCA_947589315.1. Classification (GTDB taxonomy): domain Bacteria; phylum Bacillota; class Clostridia; order Lachnospirales; family Lachnospiraceae; genus Jutongia. The sequence continues at coordinate 22,048 of CANPZE010000017.1, forward strand.
GCTGCCACATTGCGGACGATCACTTCCAGAGGAATGATCTCTACCTTTTTGACCGCTGTCTCTCTATCGCTTAATTCTTCTACATAATGCGTGGGAACGCCTGCTTTCTCCAGCCTCTGGAACAGGAAATTGGTCATCCGGTTGTTGATCACGCCCTTGCCTACAATGGTCCCTTTCTTCTCTCCATTGAATGCAGTCGCATCATCCTTGTAATCAACGATGTAAACATTCTCGTCCTCTGTCTTAAATACTTTCTTTGCCTTGCCTTCATACAGCATCTCTAATTTATTCAATATCGCATCCTCCTCGTATCGTATATCTATGCAACTTCCAACAAGTAACATTATAATCATTTCCTTAAAAATCTCAAGCCCTGTTTATCACTTTTATGATATTTGTAGAAATTTCCTCGGCAGCGCCTCTTTTATTGATTCCTGACAGATCCCTTTCCAGATCCGCCTCTGGATTTCTTTCTACGGTTCTTTCCGGTGGGCATCACTGTTGCCAGAGCCGTGGGGGAAGGCGCGGGCGCAGCAGACTCTGAGATCCTGGCCAGATCCTCCAGGCTCATAATGCCACGCTGGAATTTTAACTGAAGGATACGAAGTACCGTATTGTCCAGCCGTTCCTGGGAAATGTCCTCTTCCTGGACAGCCGTAAGGATCGCCTGATAGGCCTCTTCCAGATCCTCCGGCATCAATATAAGATCTGCTCCCCCCTGAAAGGCATTATACGCCGCTTCCTGAGGAGAATATTTCTCGGTGATAGACGCCATGTCCATAGCGTCAGTGACGACCAGGCCCTCAAATCCCAGCTCGTCCCGCAGGATCGTGGTCATGATCAGTTCTGACATACTGGCGGGCTCATTGCTTTCGGTCACCTCGCTCACAGATATGTGGGAGACCATGATGAAATCCGCTCCTGCTTTAATCCCTGCCTCAAAGGGCTTGAAATCTGTCTTGCGGAGGCTGGCGATGCTGTTGTCAATGTTCACACTTCCCTGATGGGTGTCTCCTTCCGAGGAGCCCTGCCCCGGAAAATGCTTCAGCGTGGAACTGATATTCACCTCCTCCAATCCAGTCACAAAAGCGGTCACCAGCTCAGAGACCTTGTCCGGGTCGTCTCCAAAGGAGCGGCTGCCGATCTCCTGGTTCAGTTCGCTGGTCCTCACATCTGCCACCGGAGCAAAATCTACGTTGAAGCCAAGGGTGCCAATGTCCCTTCCAATGGTCCTCCCCATATTATATACGTAGTTGGCATCCTCTGTAGCGCCAATCTCTTCCATGGTGGGAAAGGTGGAGGTCTTCATCCGGCTGTTGCTCCCCACCCGCGCCACATCCCCGCCCTCTTCGTCAACGGTGACAAGCAGCGGGATCTGGCTGCCCGCCTGTAATTGGTCGATCAGCCTGCGCGTCTGTTTTCTTTTGGCAATATTCCTGGAAAAGAGGATCACTCCGCCGGGATGATATTTTTCCAGATTTTCCCTCATGGCGTCTGTGACTTTCCGGTGCTCGTAATATTTCCCCTGATCCGGATCCAACAGCTCCAGATTCACTACAAATAGCTGCCCTACCTTCTCTTCCACACTCATTGTGGAGAGATAGTCCAGCGCAGCATATGTGGCGTCTTCTTCACTCATTCCCATATTCTCCCAGCTCAGTTCCTCTGAGGATACGTCCTCTGTCTGAGCGGTATAGGACGGCTTTTCTTTCTGAAAGGGGAACTGGCAGCCCGTCATGGTCAGGGCAAGGCACAGATACAGAGACAATACTTTTCTTTTTTTCACCGATCGCTTCCTCCATTGATCTATTTACCTTTAGTATGACTTTCTTCTGCTTTAGTATAACACACTTTCATTATTATGGCATCCTTCTGTTATTTTTATTTTGAGGAAAATGCTTTGTGGGGATTTTTTCTATTTGCAGACTATTTTAATGAAAAAAATTTTTCTTTCTTTTGGAAACTGTCCAAGCCGCCCTGCATAGATTAGCAATGTAAATAATTTAACTGTCGTAGAAAACGACAGAATGGAGGATTTCATGAGCGATTTAGCAGCAACAAGTTGTGGTTGTGGATCAAACGAGGGAGGCTGCAGCTGGATCATTATCCTGCTCCTGCTGTGCTGCTGCAACGGTGGCAACGGTATTGGTTCCATCTGCAACAATGGCAATGGCTGTGGCGGTGACAATGGATGCGGTTCTATCATCCTGCTTCTCCTGCTCCTGTGCTGCTGCGGAAACGGATTTTAATCTCCGCAGGACATAATGCTTCCCAGGGAAGCGCTATGCCTCCTGCATTCCGTTTTCTGCAAAAATGTAAGCCTGGCTGCGGCAGTGCTTCTGCCAAAGCCAGGCTTTTCTCTTATTAACGCCTTATGCATAAATATATTCCACCGGCTTGGTGATCAATTGGTTCTCCCCCAGCCTCTCCTGGATATATGTCAGGATCCCAGGATCCGTATCACGGCTTAAAAGGATCTGCTCAACAGGAATTCCGCCAAGGCCTCCCAGGTATTGGTATATCCTTTTCGTTTCTTTATCGCCGCTAATCCCTGCTTTTGTACAATCGCTGATATCCAGCGCCTTAATATTGCTCCCCCAATACTCCAGATCATCCAAGGATCGCAGGCTCTGCTCCGGTATCTTCAGTTCCTGCAATCTGGTATTATTCCCCAGATACAAACGCTCCAGGGCGGGATATTGCTGGAGGTCTATTTTTTCCAGTCTGGAAGAACTGACATCTAAAACTTTTAATTTCTTTCTGTTTCCAATAGACAATTTCTTTATTGGCGATTGTTCCAGATATACCTCCTTTAATCTAGGAGAACCTTTAACCACAACTTCCTGCGTATCGCTCTTTCTGCACTCTATTTGCTCTAACTTTCTGTATCCGGAAAGCTTAATTTTCTTCAGGTTGGAACAGCGTTCAAAATCCAGGCCGTACAAATATGGCCTGAGCACAGGCAGGAAGGACAGGTTCAGTTTCTTCATATCCATATGCCGAAAACACAAAAACTGCACTTCACTGTCAGATAAATCTATGGTTCTCAGCGATGGCATCGTCACCAAATTCAATACGCTGACCTCCTTTTGCCCAGAAAGATCCAGCTTCTTCATCCTTTTTAGTTCTAACGTAATTCCGGACAACTTTTTATTCTTTGACAGATCCAGTGACTTTAACCTGGGCGCAGTGATATTCAGGTCCGTCAATTCCCGGTTGCGAGAAAGGTCAATGCTCTGTACTTTGTCCACTCCCAGCCGCAAAGTCTCCAATTGCCGATTGCCCGTCACATCAACCCGAACGGTCTTTTTCTGTTCATCGATGCATACCTGTTTTAAGTGGGGAAAGCAGCTAAGGTCAATCTCTTTCATGTCAGTTTTGATCAGAGTGAGACGTTCCAGATCCAGGCCGCTGCATCGCCGCATGTTTTTCCGATTCATTTCATATCTGTCAACATAAAGTTCTTTCAGGCAGACCAAATATTCAATTCCTTTAAGAGAAATCTTTTTCACATAATCCCGCTCCTTAAAATCTCCGCTTGGACTGTGGTCTAAAGAAAGTTTTTTCGCTGCCCGTATCTCCTTTTCCGACAAAATATGATCCTCATTCTTGTCATAGCGAAGAATATTGGCATAAAACCTGCTGTCAGGAAAATGTTTTTTATCCAGGGGAACAGCAACAACCTTTTTTGCCGAGGCTTTTGCCAGATTCCCCGGAACACACACTGCTATAAGCACAAAAAACCATAAGATAACTTTAAGACATGTTTTTTTCATCGCACTCCTCCTATTGCATTCCAGATCATTTATAGTATCCATAACCAGAAAATACTGCATTACCCAATAGTCCCATATATATGGATAATCAAAGCTTTTGCCAAATTGTGACAAAATGTATGGCCTTACATAAAAAAATGCAGGGATCCGTTTTCTATGGATCTCCTGCATACAGGGATACCCTGCCCATCCTGTTTTCTATTTCAGCCGGAGACGCTTCTGTCATCGCTGTTTCCCATTGCTCCGGCACCGGACACATTCCATATCAATCTCATACACGGAATCTTCATCTATGATCAGCTCTCCCTGCCGCCATTCCTTATGCCCCTCCTCTCTCCTCTCCATTCCCTGCATGGGATATTCTCTGTTCCTTTTATCATTCCCATAATAATAGTATTTCATGACAGCCTCCTGTTCCTTCCCTGCGCATGCAGAATAATATATTGGTTATGTATCAGCTGTCTGCTTTTCTATCTTTTATATTCTATGACAAAGGCTTTCGTGCGTGAACAAAACTCTGAAGATACTCTAACCTCGAAGTCATGGATATCATCAGCATGTCCAGCAGGGTAATGGCTGTCATGGCTTCTACCACCACCACGGCCCTGGGCACAATAATGGGATCGTGCCTTCCTCTTACCTGAATTTCTATATTCTCCCCGTTGCGGCTGACTGTCTGCTGGCTTCTGGAAATAGAAGGCGTTGGCTTTACAGCGGCGCGTATGACAATATCACTGCCGTCACTGATGCCGCCCAGGATCCCTCCCGCATGATTGGTTTTCTTGGTCACCCTGCCGCTGCTGTCCGTCTGGAAGCTATCGTTGTTCTGGGACCCAAAGCTTCTGGCTGCTTCAAATCCATCCCCGATCTCCACTCCTTTAATCGCTCCAATGGACATAACTGCCCTGGCCAGATTGGCATCTAATCTGTCAAAGACAGGCTCTCCCACTCCGGCAGGCATTCCCTTAACGATGCATTCAATCACTCCTCCTACCGAATCCTGCTCTTTCATCTTTTGCTCCAACAGCAGCTCAGCTTCCTGGGATGCCGCCAGATCCGGCATATACAGCGGGCTTTCTTTCACGTTTTCCAGATGAGACCGGGAGGGGTCTGCCGCGATACCACCAATCTCTTTTGTATAGGCGCATACCTGTATCCCCAGGCTCTTTAAAATTTCTGCCGCAATTGCTCCGGCAGCCACTCTGCCAATCGTTTCCCGACCGGAGGAGCGGCCTCCTCCCCGGTAGTCACGAAAACCGTATTTCTGGTCAAAGGTATAATCTGCATGGCCCGGCCGGTAACTCTCGGCAATCTGAGAATAGTCACCGGAACGCTGCGTCTTATTATACACGACCATGGAGATCGGAGTTCCGGTAGTCTTTCCCTCAAAGACTCCGGACAGGATCTCCACGGCATCCTCCTCCTTGCGAGGGGTAGAATATCTGGTCTGCCCCGGCTTCCTGCGGTTCAGATACCGCTGCACAATCTCTTCTCGCAGTTCCACCCCTGCCGGACAGCCATCTACTACCACGCCGACCCCGGCGCCATGGGATTCTCCCCAGGTAGCCAGCTGAAATACAGTTCCCAATGTCGAGCCTGCCATATGAATCCTCCTCTTATTTGATGTCAGTAAAACCGATCTTCCTGCGTACCTTCCTCAGCGTTTTGTTGGCAAAATATGCTGCTTTGGCATCGTTTTCCTTAATGATCCCATCAATATAGGCCTTGTCCCTGCTCAGACGTTCAAATTCCTCCTGCATTGGCTTTAGTACACGGATCACTTCCTCTGCCACTGCCAGCTTGAACTCTCCATAGCCTTTTCCTTCAAATTCTTTCTCTGCCTCAGGGATGGTCTTCCCACTGCAGGCCGTATAGATATCCAAAAGATTGCTGATCCCCGGCTTATCTTCGCTGTAACGCACCTGGCTGTCAGAATCGGTGACCGCCCGCTTGCATTTCCGCACGATCGTATCCGGATCGTCCGTCAGATATATGCTTCCGTTAATGTTTTCATCGGATTTGGACATTTTCTTGGACGGATCCTGCAGACTCATGATCTTAGCCCCGGCCTTGCCAAAATAAGGCTCCGGAATGGTAAAGACATCGCCGTAAATACCATTGATCCGCTCTGCAATATCCCGGGTGATCTCCAGATGCTGCTTCTGATCCTTACCCACCGGCACATAATCCGCCTGGTAAAGCAGAATATCTGCTGCCATCAGAACCGGATACGTATACAGTCCCGCATTGATATTGTCTGAATGCTTTGCGGCTTTGTCCTTAAACTGGGTCATACGGTTCAGCTCTCCCATATAAGTAAAGCAGCCCAATATCCAGCTCAGCTCTGCATGGGCAGAGACATGGGACTGAAAATAAAGACAATTCTTCACCGGATCCAGTCCTGCTGCAATATACAGTATCAGCAGGTTCCTGGCACGTTTCCGAAATTCTGCCGGTTCCTGCCGGACCGTAATAGAATGCATATCCATAACTCCCCAGAAGCATTCATATTCCTCATTCAGATTCACCCAGTTCTTCAAAGCTCCCAGATAATTTCCCAGTGTGAGATTCCCCGTGGCCTGCATGCCACTGTACAGGACTTTTTTATCATTTAACATATCTTACCTCATTCCTACGCCGCCTTTTCTGCAAAAACAGCCCTGTGCCGCAGCGCAGGCACAGGCCTGTTCCCCTGTCTTTAATGCCAGCCTTTCTTTAGAAGTTACTGCCATTCCATCCCCAGTCTGCTATTCCCTGGTAAGTCACATAGACATTCTGTCCCGGTATCCCCAGCTGTTCCTGGTAGATCCTGCAGATCTCTCCCGTCATTTCCTGACAGGCAGAGGGATCCACCTTTCCCAGCGCCTTGACCGATACAAAAGCTCCCTTATCCAGCTTCTTACCTCCCATAAACAGATCATATTCCGGTTCAAATCCTACCATAAGGAAGCTCTCCGACTTGCCCAGCAGAGAAATCGCCTGGCCCAGCTGGCTCTTAATATTCTCCTTCTTCTCTTCCGTTAATGGCATAGTTACTTTAGAATCAATAAACGGCATACAATGCTTCTCCCTTCTTGTTATAAGATTTCCAGGTTCTTTTCCATGATAACACAATTTCAGAGAAAAAAACGAAGAATTTTCCCCTGAACATCGAAAAAATATTTTATCCGCCTCCCAGCGGCGGCCTCTGCCCTAATTTTGATAGGCTTTTAATTCCTTCCACATGTGATTATAGAATTCTTCCATATCTTCTCCCAAATACCGGAAAATCTCGCACCGCCGGATCACATCCTCCGGCGGAAATATAGCCGGTTCTTCTTCCTTCTCCTCTTCTTCAATCTGGTCCAGGACTGCCTCATTGGGCGTGGAATAATACACATACTCAAAATTCTGCATGGCTACATCCTCCCGGCACAGGAAGTCCAGGAACTTAAGGGCCCCCTGATAATTTTTGCCGCCTTTCGGGATCACCCAGCTATCCATCCAGATATCCGAGCCCTCCTTGGGCACGACAAAATCCAGGTCTTCATTGTACTCCATTCCCAGGCTGGCCTCCCCGGAATAGATCACCGCCATGGCCGCCTGTTCATTGGCCATATCATCCCTGGCCTCATCTACCAGATAGGACTGTACCAGCTTCTTCTGGTCCAACAGCAGCTTCTGCGCCTGGCGCAGTTCCTCCCGGTCCGTTGTATTGATGGAATACCCCAGCTGAACCAGCGCGGGGATAAAGCTGTCTCTTACGCTATCCTGCATAATAATCTGATTCTTGTATTGGGGATCCCACAGATCCGTCCAGCTGTCCGGCGCCGAAGCCACCATTTCTGTGTTGTATAAGATTCCTACCGTCCCCCAGTAATAGGGAATGGAATATTGATTGTCCGGATCAAAGCTGCGGGAAAGCTCCCAGTAAGTATCCCCGATATTGTCTGCATATTCCATTTTCCCAAAGTCCACAGGAACGACTTCCTCTTCCTGTATCATTTTATCCAGCATATAGTCGGAACAGCAGATCAGGTCATAATCTACTGTGCCATTCTTGTATTTGGTATACATTGCCTCCGGCGTGAGAAATTCCTCATAGGCCACCTGGATCCCTGTCTCCTCTTCAAACTGGGCGATCAGGTCAACATCGATATAATCGCCATAATTGAAGACTACAATCCGCTCCCTGCCGTCCCCCTCCCGGGAAGGGCCGCCACAGGCTGTCAGCAGGTTGGCCGATACCATTACTGTCGTCATCATTAATGCCAGAAATCTCCGCTTCACTCCTATGGCCTCCCTTCTTCTCTGTTTTTCCCCTTCCACCATCTACTCTCCTTCCCTTTGCGCCGTCCGGCTCCGGCGGTTCATCAGGAACAATGCCAGAAGGACGATCAGGAATACCAGGGTGGATAAGGCATAGATCTCCGTCTGGATCCCTCTCCGGTATTCTGCATTGATCATGGTAGACATGGTATGGATCCCCGGGGCTTTGGTAAAGTATGTCACGGAAAAATCATCCAATGACATGGTAAACGCCAGCAAAAAGCCCGTAAGGATCCCCGGCATAAGCTCCGGCAGCACTACCTTCCATACTGCATAGGGAAAGGTGGCGCCCAGGTCAATCGCCGCCTCATAGGCGCTCATATTTAACTGCGCCGCCTTGGGCTGTACGCTAAGCGTCACATAAGGGATGATCAATGTCACATGGGCGACCAGCATGGTCCAAAAGCTCAATTCCACAAAGCGGGAAAAGAGCAGCATTAAGGCGATCCCGGTAACAATGTCTGCATTCAGCAGCGGAATATTGGTCACACCCATAATGGCCGCGCGGGTCCTCTTACGCATTCCCATCATGCCAATGCACACCATCGTGCCAAGTACGGTAGCGATCAGCCCGGCCCCTGCCGCCAAGAGCAATGTGGTGATCAATGCCTGCCGTATCGTCTCATTCTCAAATAAATCTACATAGCCCTGTAAGGAAAATCCCTGCCAGATAGCTTTATTTCTGGGAGATGCGTTGACTGAAGCGATGATCAGCATCAGGATAGGCAGGTATAGGATTATCAGGATCAGCCCCAGATAACAGCGGGAGAATACTCCCCGAATCTTTTTCTTTACCATAATGCGCTGCCCTCCCCGCCCCGGTCAAAAAAGTAATATGCGATCATGCTGATAATAATTAATCCCATCAGGCTCAGGGACAGGCCGCAGCCAAGGTGGGTATCGGCGTAGCCTGAGTTGAAGGCCTGTTCGATCACATTACCGATCATATACACCTTTCCCCCTCCCAGCATGGAGGCAATGACAAATTCACTCATGGAGGGGACTAATACCATGGTGATCCCACTGACAATCCCCGGAATGCTGAGAGGCAGTATGATCCGTCCCAGGATCACCCAATCTCCGGCTCCCAGGTCCTGGGCCGCCTGGATCACATCCCGGTCGATCTTTACCAGGGCATTGTAAATGGGCAGCACCATGAACGGAAAATAATCGTAAGCCGTCCCCAGAATAACAGCGGTCTTTGTGTTCATCAGATAAATGGGATCCATGTCCATAATATTCAACGCCTGGTTCAAAAAGCCGTTATTGAGCAGGATCAGACGCCATGCCAGAGTGCGCAGCATGAAATTCATCCACATTGGCAGGATAAAGATCATGACAATAAAGCTATTTTTATCGCTGGAGATCTGCCGCAGGATCAGCGCCAGCGGAAATGCCAGGATCAGGCATATCCCCGTCACTGCGACAGACATTTTCAGGCTGAGCCAGAGAGGGCCGGCATTAACCGGATCGGCAATGGCCGCCACATTGCCTAATGTAAACTGCCCTCCCGTATTGGTAAAGGCATTATACAGGATCAATAACAGGGGGATGATCGTAAAGACCAGCATCCAGATCATATACGGCCCCGCTAATATCCTTGCGCCCAGTTTCCGCATTGCAGCATTCCCCCTTTCTTGCCTATTCCCGAACTTCCACTTCCTCATCCTCAGATTCCGGCTTATTCATGATCTGGATATTAAAGGGGTCTACCCAGATGCCTACCTGGGTCCCCGGTTCTTTCAGCACGGTGCTATGCACCAGCCACACAAAGCCATTGGCTTCCACTTCCATCTCATAATGCACGCCTTTAAAGATACCGGAAAGGACCCTTCCCTGAAGGATCCCATCCGAAGGTTCCGTCAACACGATATCCTCCGGGCGGATCACCACATCCACCGGCTGATTCCGGCCGAAGCCCACATCTACACAGGGGAAACGGGTCCCCAGGATTTCTACTAATTTATCCTCCAGCATAACGGAGTCAATGATATTGCTTTCCCCGATAAAGTCCGCCACAAAGGCATTCTGGGGCTCATTGTAAATGTCCTCCGGCGTCCCGATCTGCTGGATATATCCCTGGTTCATAACCACGATGGTATCAGACATGGTCAATGCCTCTTCCTGATCATGGGTAACATAGATAAATGTGATCCCCAGTTCATTTTTCAGGCGGATCAATTCATACTGCATATCCTGGCGCAGCTTCAGGTCCAGCGCCCCCAAAGGCTCATCCAGCAAGAGTACCTTAGGCTCATTAACGATGGCCCGGGCAATTGCGATCCTCTGCTGCTGCCCCCCGCTGAGGGAATCCGGCATCCGCTTCTCATAGCCATCGAGATTCACCAGCTTCAAAGCGTATTTGATCTTATCTTTGATATAGGCTCTGGATTTTTTCTTAATCTTTAGCCCAAACGCAATATTTTCTTCTATCGTCATATGGGGAAATAAGGCATATTTCTGGAACACGGTATTCAACTGCCGTTCATTGGGCGGCAGCTGGGTAATGTCTTTTCCGTCAAAAATGACCCGCCCAGTGTCCGGCGTCTCAAAACCGCCGATGATGCGCAGAGTGGTTGTCTTGCCACACCCGCTGGGCCCCAGCAGAGTCAGAAAACGGTTCTCATTCATATATAGATTCATATCATCCAAAATCAATTTATTTCCATAAGATTTGGAAATATCGATCAGATCGATCAGTTTTTTCGCCATATTCTCCTCCATCCCTGGCTCTGCCTTGCGGACATTTTTATAAGCTCTAAAACGAGGGCGGGGCAGACACCCAGAGTAAGGTGGCCCGCTGCTTCCCTTCTGCCGTAATATAATGCTTTTTATCCGGTTTAAAATAAAAAGACTCTCCTCGCCTTACCTGGTAACTGGCCGATCCGATATGGAGTTGGATCTGCCCTGACAGGACATATCCAAATTCCTCCCCTTCATGGGGGGTATCCGGATACGTAGCCCCTCCCGGCTCCAATGTGAGGCGGATGGGCTCCATGGCATTTTTCTGCGCCGTGGGAATAATCCACTCAATCTTGTTTTTCAGCTCTCTGTCTACTTTTTCAAAATATTCCTCCCCCCGGAACACCACCTGCTCTTGCGCCGTATCGGCAAAAAACTCCTCCAGGTTCGTTCCCAGGCACTGCAGGATGTCTGCCAGAGTGGCAATGGAGGGCGAGGTAGTATCATGCTCCAATTGGGAAATATATCCCTTTGTCAGTTCTGCCCGGTCTGCCAGTTCCTCCTGGGTCAGCCCATAGTGGCAGCGCAAGTCCTTTAATTTTCTACCAATTTCCATATATCCTCGTTTCTGCGTCTTGTACTGCTAAACTTTCAGTTTAGTATAACTAAACATTATTATACAGAGAATTCCCCTGTTGTCAACAAAAAAGTTATTCTTTCAACTTTTTGCTGTTTCCGCATATATTATATTGCCGTTGCATATGGTAGTAAAAAATAATGTCTAACTGGAGGTCACTATGCAAACACCAACGAATGAACATGAACGGCGCATGGCAATCCTGCGCGCCGCTATGCCTTATACCACAGGGAACAGCCGGCAGGCCATGGAGGTACTGCTGCAAACGGATTCCCTACTCTCTGTCGCAAGACGTTCCCAGGCAGATCTGGAAGCATGCGATACGGGCGTAAATCCCAATCCGGAGGAGATGCTCCTGCATATCCAGGAATTCTGCACTCCCCGGGAATATGATATGGTACAGATGATCCTGAATTTCATCAAGGCAGACCGTCTCTTTAGAAATTACCGGGAATTTTTAAATACTTATCCTCCCCAGGGCAATAGCGATGTCAATGCAGCCTCTATCCCTCCCTCTGGAGGAGGAAGCCCCTTAAGCATGCTCCTGCAACTGATCGGAGGCCTGAATAATCCAGAGAATTCCGGAAGGCTTTTTGAATTTCTGATGACACAGCTTTCTCCGGAACAGAAACATATATTTCATTCTATGACTGGCGGGAATTCTTCTGCGAAGCGGGAATCCTCCGCCCAGGAGCCTTCCGCCCAGCCCTCGGAACCAATGGCGCCGAATCCTGCGGTATATGGACCGGTAGCTATGGAACAAAACGCATAGAAATACAGGAAAGGATGCAGCGGGATTATGAAAAGATGGATGGATCATGAAGTATTCCGTAATATGGACATTCGGAAGCAAACTATGATAAAATCATTGAGTGAGGCTTTGGATGGCAGGGAACTGTCACAAGCTCTCCCCATAGTGATGGAGTGGAGAAATCAGATGCAGCGGGAAAATATCACTTTTACCCAGGAGGAGAACCGCCTGCTGACGGAAATGCTCTCCCAGCAGCTGACGCCTGCGCAGCGGCAGCAATATGAGTATCTGAAGCGCTTTATCACACCCAGAAAATAGATAGAGAAACGGGGAATTTTTAATGAATACGACAGACTATCAGACAATGTACGATCGTTTTGAAGAGGGCTTCTGCCAGCAGGCAGTCTCCCTCCTCTCTGCAGAAGCTATCCAGGAGACGCTGGATCAGGAAAAACAACGGTTCGATCAGGCAAAGGCAGCCGGCATCCCCTGCCCCCGCTGGATGGGAAATAACATTTCCCGCTATTGCAAGGACTCCCTGCGCCGCCGCCAACCTGGCTTCCCCCTGTATTATCTGTTGGGGCTGCTGACGGAATACAGCGGTTTTGTGCTGATCTGGTTTCTTCTGCGCCAGGCAGTCTCCTCTCTGGGGGGCTCCTCCCCCTTTCCCGGACAAGCCAGGCTGGGATGTTCTCTGTTGGCCATCCCCGGCTATCTGCTGTACCGGGAGGTCTCCTGTCAGCTGTACAGGAAACAGCTATTGCAGGGAACTTTGTCCCATCCCCGCCTTATTGGGATGGCTGTGGGGATGATCCCGGCCCTGGGCGGGGCTGCGCTTCTTTTTTTTCACCCGCAGGGACTCCTTACAACAACTTTGCCCCCGGTCTTCCTTGCCTACGCCGGGCTCCTTTTTCTCTCCGGCATCCACAATACTATATATAGCAGCCATTGTCTGGAATTTTATCAGGTTGCAGTCTCCTCCCTTCCCTTAGGCAGGGAAAGGACGCCGGAGGCAAGCTGTGAGAAAGTCCAGCTCTATCTGTCCAAAAGAGAGGAACAGCTTCGGAACCAGGGAATGACACAGGATATCCGGGGACAGATCCGTCAGTCCATCCTTTCCTGCCGTACTTACTGCGGATTAGGCGCCTTTCTATCCTTTCTGCTCTTTGCCTTTGCCTTGGCGCGGCTGGTACAAATGCCGGAAATCCCTCTTCTGTTATTCACCCTCCTGACCCTCCTGCCGCTGGTCCTTCTCTCCGGGGCCCTGCTGTCCTGCAGCCGGATCCTGGGAAGCCTGGCGCAGGACAGGCAAAGGCAGTGAAGCTTTTCCGCCCTCTGATCAATAGTCGCTATTGGCCCGGTATTCCCTTGGGGTACAGCCGATGGTCTGAAGAAATACTTTATTGTAATAGCTGATATTGTTAAACCCTGAAAGATTAGCGATCTCTCCGATCTTTTTGTCGGTATCCCGCAGCAGGCGGCAGCTCTGCAGGATCCGGTAGCGCATCAGATACTGCATGGGGGATAGCTTCATATTCTTTTTGAATACCCGGCAAAACTGTCCTTCGCTCATAGGGATTAATTCTGCTAATTCTGCGAGTGTCATTTCATAGGCATAATTTTCCTTCATATAGGATATCACAGGTTCCAGCCGCTCTGAGATCCGCTCCCCTTCTCCTCCGCCCTGCTTCACCCGGATACTGTGGCGGTTCAGAATATCCCAGACTGCCATGATGCGGCTGCGCAGCAGAAGCTCATAGCTTTCCATATCATGCTCGGGACATTGGCGGAGTTCTAATATGGTATCTAAAAATTCCCCCTGCCAGTCTTCCTGGCCCCGGGAAATATATTCCGGAAAGAGCCGCTTGCCATCAATGACCGGACGGAGATATTTCCCGGCAAAACGCCCATGAATATCCTCATGAAGAAACTGCCAGGAAAAGTCCAGCGCGAAAAAGCTGCAGGGCTGCCCGTCCACTGTCCGGGCAGAATGCAGAAGATTAGAATTAATAAACACGCCGTCTCCTGTATGTAAAGTATATTCCCTGTCTTCTATAGAAAATCGGATCTGCCCCTCTGTGACGACCAGGATCTCAAATTCCTGATGCCAATGGAGATAGAAGATGGCATCTGTCCCCTGGGGATAACTAAGCTTATGGATGCCAATAGGCACCTCTGCCGTCCCATGCCTCAGCTTTTCCTCGTATACCTTTTTCTTTGCCACAAATGCACCTTCCCTCTGCCAACCCGTTATTTTGACCGAATACTTCCTTGCACGTATATTATACGGCAGGCGGGACAGAATCTCAAGAGAAAGGGCAACGCCAATTACGTTGCCCCTGTTTTTATTCCAGATTTAAATGCTTGTTTATGCTATTGACAGCGATCCCATAACAGATAACCATGATCAGTAACTCAAGCACGGTACTCACTGTCAGAAGTCTGATAGTGAAGGAAAAACAGGTTCCTTTTTCAACCAGGAAATTGGTAAGGTCTATTTCCAACCCCCATCCCGGCTCAGACAGCAATCCTACCTCAGACAGCACAGTCCCTATCAAAGCTATCCCGCTGAGCACCTGGCAGAGCAGATACTGGACAATGTATATGAGAATGCTTGCCCCGTCCCGGTTGATCCCATTAAAACGATATCCTACGCTGAGGGACATAAAGATCTGGCAGAGCATCGTGGAGATGCCTATCAGAAACCCAATAAGGAGTAGTATCATGATGATCCGGCTTTCCTTTGCCGACAGGAATACCCCATACGGGACCACTGGTTGGAACCATTTCATATTTAACTGCCCCATACCGAAATAGAACCATACCACCCCCAGGGAAACCAGCATATACAGGATAGCGGTTAAGAGCTTACTTGCCACCAGCTGCTGCGGATGTACCGGAAGGGTATTCATCAGATAGCCCTCATCCTTTAACAGGTTATTGCGATAGTAGAGCATGATCGTAATGACCACTCCGCTCAGTAATACAATGCCCCCTATCACTAGAGAAAGGAAGGAAAACATGTGCAGATAGCGCAGCGGCAGGCTATTGGGCCATTTCCTTACTAATAATTGCATCAGCATGGCCAGAAGCGCCAGGACCAAACCGACTCCATACATTGGCAAAATGGTTTTGCCAAGGCTTTTCCCATCATATTTCAGTAATTTCCCTAACATGCAAACACCTCCCTAAATACCCCGTCTATTGATTTTCCATACTCCTGGCGCACATTATCCGCCATCTGGTGAAGAACGATCTGCCCCTCCCTGATAAAAATAATGTCATCCAGTATATTTTCAATGTCAGCGATCAAATGAGTGGATATGATAATACTGGCGTCCTCTTTATAATTTCCCAGAATCGTCTTTAAAATATAATCTCTGGCAGCGGGGTCCACGCCTCCGATCGGTTCGTCCAGAAGATACAGCCTGGCGTCCCTGCTCATTACCATGATCAGCTGCACCTTTTCTCTGGTCCCCTTGGACATTTCTTTAAATCTCATATTTTTATCAATGCCTAACATGTTTAACATGTCTTCTGCCCGCGAGACCTCGAAATCCTGATAAAAATCCTGAAAAAAGCTAATTGCCTCCCGAACCCGCATGCGGGTAGGAAAATAGGTGCGTTCCGGAAGATAGGAAATAATATTTTTGCTTTCTATCCCAATGGGATTGCCACCGACCCGCACAATGCCGCCATCCTGGCGCAGAAGCCCACTCAGTATCTTGATCAAAGTGGTCTTGCCGCTCCCGTTGGGGCCCAGCAGGCCAATGATCTTTCCTCCTTCCAACTCCAGAGAAAGCCCGTTGAGAGCCTTCTTCTTCCCATATTTCTTATAAAGATCCCTGCATTCCATTAATGTACTCATTTCTTCTCCTCTCCGCCGTCTCTTCCCAACGGCTGCAATACGCTTCAAATACTGCCAGGGCTTCCCTTGGCTCATATCCCAGCTTTCTCATGCCCTCTGCAAATCCTTCTAGCTGCTGCTGTACCAGTCTTTCCTGCATACGGTTCATCTCTTCTTCATTCTCTGAGACAAAACGCCCCGCTGTCCTCTGTGAATACAGCATTCCCTCCCGTTCCAGCTCAGCCAGCGCCTTCTGCATCGTATTGGGATTTACTCCGGCCTGTACCGCCAGTTCCCTGACGGAGGGAAGCTTCTCACCCGGCTTCCATGTCCCGGTGGCAATCTGTTCTTTCATCTGTTCCATGATCTGCAAATAAATGGGAATGTCACCGGTAAACTTCCATTTCATCCGCTTTCTCCTTTCTACTGTTTGTATTATTGTATTACTTGACTAATACAATAATACTTTTGATCCCTTTTGTCAAGCACAAAAAGTAAAACGGCATAACCGAGCGGTTACACCGTTTATATACAGCCATTTTTATTTTACTGCCTGCAGCAATTCCATTTTCATTTCATAGTAAGCTGGCGTCATATCCAGATAATGTTTATGGGGATTTTCAAAACGCTGTTCCTCTTCCCACACCTCATCTGTCAGCTGCTTTGCCACATAATCCCGGATCTCCTGCAGAGAATACGACCTTCCGGTCCGTTTCCCCTGCCCGATCACCTTTTCCTGCAGCTTCACCCCATGGCAGCCCTCAAAATAACGCACTCTCCACGGCTCCTGGGGATCGATGTAGCGGAATCTGCCGGAAAGGTCTACTTCTTCTCCCTTGCAGGCGATCAGATCTGCCACGACCTTCCCCTCCCTGTCAAAGATACGATAGATTTCTTTTATCCCTGGATTCGTAATCTTCTCTACATTTTCCGATACCTTGATCCTGGGCTGGAAACCGCCGTTCTCCTCCACAGCCGCTATCTTATAGACTGCGCCGAATACCGGCTCGGAACGGGCCGTGATCAGACGTTCCCCTACGCCAAATCCATCGATGCAAGCTCCCTGATGGATCAGCGAGGTAATGGTAAATTCATCCAGGCTGTTGGAAACTATAATGCTGCAATCGGTACATCCTGCCTCATCCAGCATCTTTCTGGCTTTCTTGCTGAGATAAGCCAGATCGCCGCTGTCCAGCCGGATTCCCTTAAGCCTCTTTCCCATGGGTTCCAGTATTTCCTTGGCCACGCGGATGGCGTTAGGGATCCCGCTGCGTAGCACATCATAGGTATCTACCAGCAGTACCGTGGCATCCGGATAGATCTGCGCATATTTGGCAAAGGCTGTGTATTCATCCTGATAGAACATCACCCAGCTGTGTGCCATGGTCCCGCTTACCGGAATCTGAAACATCTGTCCGGCAAGAACAGTAGCCGTACTGGCCACCCCTCCGATGAAAGCCGCTCTGGCTCCGTATACTGCCGCATCCATGTTGTGGGCCCTTCTGGCCCCAAAGTCGGACACGGATCTTCCCCTGGCCGCCTTTACCACCCTTCGGGCCTTGGTAGCCACCAGGGATTGATGGTTGATCTGTGCCAGGATGCCAGTCTCGATCAACTGGGCATCGATCAGCGGAGCCACCACTGTGATCACCGGCTCTTCCGGATACATGATGGTCCCCTCGCGAAAGGCGTAGATATCTCCGGTGAAACGAAACTCTCTCAAATATTCCAGGAATTCTGGTGCAAAAATCCCCTGCTCCTGAAAATAGGCAATGTCCTCCTGGGAAAAGTGGAGGTTTTCAATATATTCCACGATCTGCTCCAGCCCGGCGAATACGGCAAATCCCCCATCATCGGGATTCTTACGGTAAAAGACGTCAAAGGCTACTCTGGTATCCTTATCCGCATCCAGAAAATAACCGTTACTCATGGTCATTTCGTAGAAATCCATCATCATGCTTAAATTTCTTGTATCTTCCTGCCTCATATTCTCACCTCAATCTATATAACAGCAATCTGGCACAGCTTCATGGCCTCCAGCGCTGTCTGGTGGCTCTCCGGCGTCACGCAGGCGCAGCAATCAACCACTACTTCTATCGGCACCTCCGGCTCCCTTGCCTTGATCAATAACCCGTTGGATATCACACAGATCCCGGTACACACGCCTGTCAGCTCTACCGTTATCTCCCGCTCCCGGGCCAGCAGGTGGATCTGCTCTGCCAGCTCCAGGCTCCCGAAAGAGTTTTTATCGATTATCTTTACCTCCGTCTCCCCCTGTCTGCAGGCCTCCAGCTCCTGGATGCAGCGGGTGATCTCCGGAACGATCTGCCAGCCCAGGGTATCTTTGATGCAGTGTTTCACAGGAAGATTTTTCCCTTCCTGCGTGTCCAGATAATTATCAAAATGGGTATCCCGAGTCAGAATAATATTGGTGTAACGGTTGTGTTCCAGACGGTCTGTGATCTTGGGGACCACAGCCCTGCACCGGGCATTCCCCAGTACCTGATCATCCAGAAAATCTTTTTGCATATCTACAATCACTAATACTCTGTCCATCCCCTTCTCCTTTCTCTCACCGACAGAAAAAAGGCAAGCCCCTTTCCATGGAAAAAGTTTCCATGGGAAAGGGACTTAATACCTATTCAATATCTTTCTGCTGCATTTGCAGCCGCCTCAAACGAACCGGATCACAGCTGGATCTCTACGCCTGTGGTCCCCGCTTTCGCTTCCACCGTCTTACCCTCTGCTGTTACCTTGAAGGTCTTATCTGTGGCGGTGTAGGATACCTGGATCGTATTGCCATTGCGCACAGCTGTAATGTCAGTCAGTTTGTTGGACTCACTATCGTAGATGGCTGCCTGCGCAGTCTTTCCATCCTCCAATGCATAGATCACTGCCTCTGCATCCTGGAGATAATCGTAAAGTACAGTCATCTTGCCTTCTGCATCAAAGTTACCATAGGTTATGATGCTGTTGGGGCGGGCCAGGATCGGTGTCTGGAAGTAATCGCATTTTCTGGTATAATACTTACCACCCTCATAGGTCTCGCCAGACTGGATATCCGTCCAGGTTCCATTGTCCGGCAGATAGAATTCTGCCGTGCCCTCTTCATTCATGACCGGAACGATACACAGGTTGTCTCCTAACATATACTGCTGATCCAGATATTTGCAGGCCGTGTCTCCGGTGAAAGCGATCACCATGGAGCGCATCATCGGCACGCCTACAATATGGGTCTTGTTCGCCTGCGCCCACAGATACGGCATCATTCTGCCCTTCAGCACTGTGTAGTGGCGAAGCACATCGCAGGCTTCATCGTCATATACCCAGGGCACTCTGTAGGAGGTGGAACCATGGAGGCGGCTGTGAGTAGACATCAGGCCAAACGCACACCATCTTTTGTATACATCTGCAGGAGCCGTTGCCTCAAACCCGCCCATATCATGGGAGAAGAATCCGAAGCCAGAGGAGCAGAGGGAAAGGCCTCCGCGCAGGGTCTCCGCCATTGCAGAATATTCTGCATAGCAGTCGCCGCCCCAGTGTACCGGGAACTTCTGTCCGCCTACAGTAGCGCTGCGGGCAAAGAGACAAGCCTTATCCTTGCCGTAATACTCTTCCAGCGCTTCAAACACACATTTATTATAGAGATAGGTGTAGTAATTATGCATCTTAATAGGATCCATGCCATTATAATACTTACACTTGGTCGGGATTCTCTCGCCAAAGTCTGTCTTAATGTTGTTGACGCCCATCTTAAAGAGCTCTTTCAGCATATCCTTATACCACTGGCATGCCTCAGGGTTCGTAAAGTCTACAATGGCCATTCCCGGCTGCCACAGGTCTGCCTGGAATACGCTGCCGTCCAGATTCTTGATAAAGTATCCCTTTTCCTTACCAATGTCAAACAGTTTGGACTGCTGCCCGATATAGGAATTGATCCATACGCAGATCTCCAATCCCTTGTCATGCAATCTCTTGAGCATGCCCTCCGGATCCGGGAACATATCTTTATCCCACTCGAAGTTACACCACTCGTATTCCTTCATCCAGAAACAGTCAAAATGGAATACCTGGAGAGGGATCTTTCTCTCTGCCATTCCATCGATAAAGCTGTTCACCGTATCCTCATCATAATTGGTCGTAAATGAGGTAGACAGCCACAGGCCAAAAGTATAAGCCGGAGGAAGCGCAGGCTTTCCAGTCAATGTAGTATAATTCGCCAGGACTTCTTCCAGATCCTCTCCGCCGATCACAAAATACTCCAGTTCTTCTCCAGGCTGGGTAAATGTCACCTTGGATACGGTATCGGAATTCACCTCAAAGGATACCTTATCGGAGCTGTTGACAAATACGCCATAGCTTTTGGAAGAAATATAGAAGGGTATATTCTTGTAACTCTGGTCAGAGCAGGTACCACCATCGGAATTCCAGATCTCCACAACCTGTCCATTCTTGACAAAGGGAGTAAACTTCTCACCAAAGCCGTAAATGCACTCGCCGATACTTGTCTTCAGCTGTTCCCTGATATAGGTGCGGTGGGGATCCTGGGGATAATTGAAAAACTCATCATCCTCCTGCGCCTGCATTCTTGCGTTAGCGGCAAACTGGCTCTCTGAAATGATCGAGGTAGACCTCCATGCGCCGCCTGTCAGATGCCTGTCTTTGTAATAGTATTGTACATCCCAGTCATCGCCGATCTTGATCACTACCTTGGTATCGCCGGAGATCAGCTCTACCTTATCTTCGGTGCGGTTGATCGTAGGCGTATAGCCAGTGTCCTCATTCAGCTCAAAACGCGGAATATTGTCGAGCCCTCCTCTGTAATGGTCAATATGGACCTTAATGATATTCTCTGAGGTAGAAGAATATGTAATCTCCAGATTCGGGCCTCCCAGCGTCATCCCCCGGTTCTTAACCGTATACGGTGTCGCCAGGACCTTCACTGCCTTCTCCGTGGTCTCAACCTTATATGCCTGAGACGCATAATTTACCCCATAACCCTTTTTGCTTAACCAAAAACCATCTGCTACTTTCATTTTGAAACCCCTTTCTTTTTTTAATATCGTGATACCATTATATAATTATCCCTTCCGTTCGTCTATAAATATCGCTACAGTTTTTAACATTATTTTGATGTTATCTGCAATGCCTGCTCCAATACCTTTTTATTGTCTTCCATCAGGCTGAGATAAGTAACCCCTTGCTCCAGCTGCTCCCGGGTCACATTATGGCAGGTATAGAAGGTCAGCACCTGCGCATGGGCAGTCTCTGCGATCGCATTGGCTATCCTGCCGCTGGTCAGTTCTATCTTCAGCACCGCCGGTAATTTCCTGTCCCGCACCTGGTCGGTCAGATAAGCGATGGTATCTGCGCCTGGTTCTGTATCTGTGCTGCAGCCGGCAAAGGCGGCGCTGTATTCCAGTCCGTATTCCTTCACAAAGTAGAGCAGGGGAAAACGATCCCCGAAAACAAGGTAGCGTTGTTCACTTTTGGATACCACTTCCCGGAACTCTTGGTCCAATTTTTTGAGTTTTCTCTGGTATGCCTCCCCGTTTTTTTTATAGATTTCCTGATGCTCCGGATCTGCCTCCGACAGATCCGCTGTAATCTGCTGCGCCAGTTTTATTCCATTTACGGGAGAAGTCCAGATATGTTCATCCGCTTCGCCAGGTTCTTCCTCCAGAAGCTCCACATGATCCATCATGGAATCTGCCAGAAGGTCCGGGTTCTGCGCCGCCTCCAGTACCTGATCCGCCCAGAGCTCTGTCTCCCCTCCATTGTATAAAAATACATCTGCCTTCCCGATCTCGACCATGTCCGAAGGCGTTGGCTCAAAGGAATGGGTATCCATCCCGGCAGGGAGCACCATGGACACATCCACATATTTGCCTCCGATCTGGCGCGCAAAATCGTAATAGGGGAATATCGTAGCGATCACCTGCAGCCGGCCCTGTCCTTCCCCTTCGTCCCGGCTCTGGGGAAACTGTGGCAAAGGACTGCAGGCAGTAAGATTTATGCCGCTTATTATCAAAGCCAGACATACGGATACAATCCGCCTCATTCTCTGATACACTGTCCTGCCCTCCCTGTTCCTCTTTCTTTTCATTGCCGTTTTCTCCAGCTCTCCGTCAGAGCAGGGCTTCCCCTTTCCCTGCACACCTCTGGCATTTCCCATAGAACATGGTTTTGTGGGGATTGATACAGAATCGATGCTCCTGCCGTACATGGCGGTACAATTCTGTCATACAGCTGCAGTCCATAGGAATCATCACGCCGCAGCCCTCACATTTGAGCAGGAACCTGCTATCCTCCTCCTGCTCTCCTGCATACTGGTAACAGGCCCCATGATTGCCGTCCAAAACGACCTTATGGACCATGCCTTCCTTTTCAAATTTATCCAGCTGACGGTATATCGTAGTCAGGCCCACCTGCTGCCCCTGCTCCTTCAATTGGGCGGCGATCTGGCTTACTGTGGCATATTCCCCGCTGCCTTTAATAATTCCAAGAATTGCCGCCTGCTGCCGGGTATGATATGTCTTTCCCTCCATACCTGCAACCTCCCTCTGTTAAAATCCCAACTCCAAATATGAAAACCTTTTTCATATTACTGATTTTAATCGAAAATGTCAAGGGGCGGGTCAGTTTTCTTACAGATGCCTCCTCCAATATCGGTCCACTCCGGCTTTTACCTGAGAATATTTTCTCCGGCTGATCGGCAGGCTGATACCGTTTTCCAGTTCCAGACTGTTCCTTCCCACCTCTTTGACAAATGCCGCATTAATAATGCAGCCGCTGTTGATATACAGGAAATACGGATTCACCGTTGCCACAAGCTCATAGAACACCTTCAAAGACATGCGCGTGTATATCGTAGCTTCCTCTCTCCGATGGATCGCCAGCTTCCTCTGAATGACCTCTATGTAGACAATATCCTGCAAAAACAATTTGTAATTCCCCTGCCTGCCCCGCAGAATGATATATCCGTTTTTTATCATACTCAGATAATTGCAGGCCTCATCCAGTTTCTCCGGAAGCCCCTGTTCCACCTGGTCCCGCCATACAGCCTGGACAAAGCCAAATGCGCCTTTCTTCTGTATGCAGTCTGCATAATCAGTGATCCAGATCACGGCCTCCTTCCGCCCTTCCATGCAGACCGCTTCTTCTGGCCTGTCCCCCTGGAAATGATCCGCCCCACAGATCAGCAGATCAAATTTCCTTCCCTCCTGCATAGAGAGTTCCATGCCAGATAAATCTGTATAGCCTGTTACTTCGATCCGAATAGCGTTCTGCTGGAAAAATTCCTCCACAATCCTTATAATCTCTTTTCGTTCCCTGTTATCCTCATCACATATTGCTATAAAAACCATGCAGCTCCTCCTGTAATTTCATTTTATTTATGCAGCTGGGAGGATACCTTGTATGGCAGTCCGGAAGTATCCCCACAGAGCCAATGTTTTTGTAACATTATAGCAATTTCTGTCCCATTTTGTAAACTTTTTATGATATTTTTCCAAATTTTCTTTATTTTGCTTTACATGCAAGAATCCATTGACCTCGTTCCCCATCCCAATTATACTGTTATTAGTACAGGTAACGTCTCTTATCACAAGGTAATATCCATTCAGAAAGGAATGTTTTTTATGAAAAAAAGAAAGTGGATCGCAGGGGTTCTCATCCTGTCCCTATCGGCCAGCCTGACCGGAAGCCGTGGCAATGCGCAGGCACGGCCTCTCTGGCTGGACCAGGCGGCAGAGCAGAGCGGACAGCCATCGGAAACACTGGCAGGCGAACAGCAAACCGGAGGAAAACATAGTATCCGGCGGATCGTTGCCGGGCAGAACAACGGCCTGATCCGCTACCGGTATCTGGACCAGGACGGAAAAGAAGTCCTTCCGGAGGCGGGGCAGCAGGCCATTTCCCGGAAGAAGGCTTCCGCCCTTCCCTCTTCCTATGATTCCAGAGTACAGAATGTGGTGACCCCGATCAAGAACCAGGGGCGTACCGGATGCTGCTGGGCCTTTGCCGCGATCAAATCCCTGGAGGCCGGGAGTATCCAAAAAGGGCTGGCGGATATGGCCGGCGCAGATTATTCCGAAAATCATCTGACCTGGTATTCCTACACCCCCATAGAAGATTTCCACGACCCTTTATATGGGGATTATTACAATCGCTACAACGTATCTGATCCTAACGTATATTCTCTGGGCGGAAACGCTAATATTGCCATTGCCACCCTTGCCAACTGGTGGGGTGCGGCGGCGGAAGAGGCGGCCCCCTTTCAGGGAAATACCCAGGAGGCGGTGAAAAATATGGCGGCCGGCATGCGTAATGCTGACGAAAGCCTCCGCCTCCGATCGGATGTCCAGCTGAAGGAGGCCAATTGCTATGATGCGGTTTATAACCCCAGCCATCCCGATGAGGTAAAAAAGGCGGTTATGGAATATGGGGCGCTGGATGTATCCATTTACTATCCCTCCGGAAATGATGATGAATATCTGTATCCCAATGACAAGGAAGATCCCTCCGCCTATTCCCTCTATCAGTCGGAACACGGGCCATTGGATGCCAACCACAGTGTTACCATCGTGGGATGGGACGACAGCTTTGATTCCTTCCAGACTCCCCCGAAGGGGAAGGGCGCCTGGCTGATCGCCAACAGCTATGGGGAAAGTTCCGGCACGGACGGATATTTCTGGCTGTCCTATTATGATGCTTCTATTACAGAGCTTTATTCCTTTGAGGCCCAGGCTGCCGATACCTATGATACCAATTTCCAGTATGACGGCGCCGGCTGGAGCCAGGCCTATACAGATACCGAAGATATCACCCTGGCCAATGTGTTCATGAATGAGGAGGAGACTCCCCAGCAGATCCAGGCGGCCTCCTTTTATACTTATGACGCTGACCAGGAGTATGAGATCCAGATCTACCGGAACCTGACAGACGATTTTCCCGAGGACGGAGAGCTGGTGGCAGATTGTACTACAGAGGGAACTGCGGAATATCCGGGCTATCATACCGTAGCTCTGAGGTCGCCTATCGCTGTAGCCCCGGGAGAGCGTTTCTCTGTCCTGGTCACCTTCCGTGCTAACGGCGGCACCAGTTATGGGGTGGTAGAAGGCTTCTCCCTTCCGGAAGAGGGGATGCATTTTGGCAGCGAAAAGAAGCAAAGCTATGTATATTTTGCTTCAGAGGACCGCTGGTATGATAATACGGCCGTTACCTTTGAGGAGTCTGATTCTTCCTCTCAGACCGTCAACATGGGAAATGTATGCGTAAAGGCCTTCGCATCTGCAATCTCCCAAGAGGATTTTGAAAAGCAGGAGGCAGCCTATGTTCCGCCTGCTTCCTCCCCCGCTAAGACGCAGCTGCCTTCTGCAGCGCCGGGAGAGACGATGCTGCCTTCTGCTATGCCGGGAGAGACGCAGCTTCCCTCTGCCCTGCCCTCGGAGAGCGCTCCCCCTGCCCTGTCCCCGGATCCTGCGCCGGAGCGTTCTGAGACAGCCCCGCCGGCTGTCCTGCCCACAGGGACTCCCGCCGGTCTGGGATCCCCCATACCAGCGGCCTCCACAGGGCCTGTCCCGTCCCCTGGCGCCAGTGAAGTCCCTGCCCTGGCGGCGGTCACACAGATAAAAACAGGCAGCCAAAAGCTCACGCTGGGAAAAGGTGAGACGATAACGCTTTCTGTCACCACGGTCCCCCGCACCGGCAAGGCCCAGCTGACTTATTCCAGCTCTAAACCGGGGATCGTCTCGGTCAGCAGCAAGGGCAGGCTGAAGGCTAAAAAGTTAGGGACTGCCAGGATCAAGATACAGGCTCCCTCCGGGATCCAGGCTACAATAAAGGTTACCGTGAAAAAAGCGCCTGCCTTCCTCAAGGCCTCAACTGCCAGAACCAGGATCAAAAAGGGGCAATCCGTAAAGATCCGCACCAGGCTGAATAAAAACAGCGCCTCCTGGCATATAACCTATCACTCCCTAAAGCCAAAACGGGCCACTGTAACGGATCAGGGAATTGTAAAGGCCAAAAGAAAAGGGAAGGTACGGATCCGTGTTTCTACCTACAATAACCGCAAGGCCTATGTAACAATCCGGATCGTATAAGATACAAGATCAAAATAAGGGTACGAAGGAAATCTGTGGCATTCCACAGTATTTCCCTCGTACCCTTTTCCGGTATATGGAAGCTTTGCCTTAGATCAGCTCCCAGACTGTTCCCTCCCGGGTATCTTTGATCCGTACCCCTCTGTCCTGCAGCTCCTGGCGAATCTGGTCTGCTGCAGCAAAATCCTTATTCTTCCTCGCCTCCCGGCGTTCCTCCAGCTTTGCCTCAACGAAAGCCGCCAGCTCCTGATCCGTCCCTGCATTCCCCTGACTGTTCTCCCTCTCTTCCGGCTCCTTTGTCAGATCCAGGGAAAATACCTGGTCAAAGTCCTGGACCAGATAACGCTTCGTGACGTCATTGATATCTGCCTTTAATACATCGTACAGCACGGTCAGAGCCTGGGAGGTATTCAGATCATTTTCCATGGCTGCGTTAAATTCTCTTTGATACCGTTCCACCGCAGCCTGCTGTACTTCTCCATCCCGTCCCAGGGCGGCAATTCTTCGGATCAGCTTTTCATAAGCGGTCTTTGTATTGTCCAATACCTGGTAGGTGAACAGCAGCGGCTTCCTGTAATGGGACTGGAGACAGAACAGGCGGTACACCAACGGCTGATATCCCTTCTGTTCCAGCAGGGATACTGTCAGGAAGTCTCCCTTCGATTTGCTCATTTTCCCCGTTTTGTCATTTAAATGCTGTACATGGAACCAGTAATTACACCATTTATGCCCCACATACGCCTCACTCTGGGCAATCTCATTCGTATGGTGGGGAAAGATATTGTCCACGCCTCCGCAGTGAATATCCAGGTATTCCCCTAAATGCTTCATACTGATGCAGGAACATTCTATATGCCACCCCGGATACCCAACTCCCCAGGGGCTTTCCCACTTCAGTTCCTGGTCGTCAAACTTGGATTTGGTGAACCACAGTACAAAATCTGTTTTATTTCTCTTATTGAAATCCTCTTCTACATCTTCCCTGGCTCCTACCATCAACTCTTCTTCATTCTGCCGGGACAAGACATAATATTCCTCCAGCTTGCTGGTATCAAAGTAGACATTCCCACCGGCACAATACGCATATCCTTTGTCCAGCAATCCCTGGATCACGCGGATAAAATCAGGGATGCAATTGGTCGCCGGTTCTACAATCTCCGGCGTTTTAATATTCAGTTTCCCGCAGTCTGCAAAAAAAGCTTCCCGGTAAAACTGCGCAATCTCCATAACTGTCTTGTGCTCTCTCCGGGCTCCTGCCAGCATCTTATCTTCACCGGTATCTGCATCGCTGGACAGATGTCCCACGTCTGTGATGTTCATCACCCGTTTTACCCGATAACCGGCATAATTCAAATATTTTTCCAGAACATCTTCCATCATATAGCTGCGCAGATTGCCGATATGGGCGTAATGATACACGGTAGGCCCACAGGTATACATAGTTACCTGTCCCTTCTGTCTCTCTACAAAGAGCTCTACCTTCTTTGTCAGGGTATTATAGATCGCCAACTCTCCCATGTTGTCCTCCACTCCATTCCATCCGGTATTTTTTCCTTCTTAACTGTACAGGATTTTGAAAGATTCTGCAAGACACTTATGGAAGAGTTTTCTTTCTTTATTTGATGGACAAAATCGCCTCATAACGTGTGGAGTCAATAAACTCGCTGACAAAGGGCGTTTGAGGCCGGAGGCAGATTTCCTCGGGCGTCCCGATCTGCTCTACCTTTCCCTGGTTGGTGATGATCACCGTATCTGCCACTTCCATGGCCTCTTCCTGGTCGTGGGTCACAAAGATACTGGTCACTCCTACCCTTCCGATCATTTCCCGCAGCCAGGTACGCAATTCACGGCGCACTTTTGCATCGATTGCCGCAAAGGGTTCATCCAGCAGCAGCAGATGGGGATTAGGGGCCAATGCCCGGGCAAATGCCACCCTCTGCCTCTGTCCGCCGGAAAGCTGATGGGGATACCGTTTCCCAAGATCCTTCATGGAGATCAGTTCTAAAAGCTCCTCCACCCGGGTCTTGATCTCTGCCTTGCTTTTTTTCTGCACCTGAAGGCCAAAAGCTATGTTATCTGCCACTGTCATATAACGGAACAGGGCGTAATTCTGAAATACAAAGCCAATCCCTCGCTTACTGCCCGGTAATGCATTTACCCTGCTCCCATCAATGATGATATCTCCGGAATCCGGCGAATCTAACCCGGCAATCATGCGAAGGATCGTAGTCTTGCCGCTGCCGCTGGGACCCAGCAGCGCGGCCAATTTCCCCTTCTCTATCCCAAAACAGACATCCTTGGAGGCCTGAAAGCCATCAAAGGTCTTATTGATATTTTTCATTTCCACATACATAATTAATTATCCCTCCTTGTTCCTCAAACCTTCTACCACATTCCGGGCGATCAGTATCAATATAGCCAGGATCACCAGGATCGATGACACTGCAAAAGCTGCCGTTGTGTTAAACTCGTTATACAAAATCTC
Source organism: uncultured Lachnospiraceae bacterium (assembly GCA_947589315.1). GTDB lineage: Bacteria > Bacillota > Clostridia > Lachnospirales > Lachnospiraceae > Jutongia. The sequence goes on from CANPZE010000017.1 coordinate 50,637, forward strand.
TACATGGAGAGGAAGGGTATTGGTCTTCCCCCTCAAATGCCCGGAGATAACAGATACGGCGCCAAACTCTCCCATAGCCCGGGCGGTACACAAGATAACTCCATATAGCAATGCCCATTTGATATGGGGAAAGGTTATCCTGCGGAAAATCGTAAAGCCGCCCGCTCCCATCAGCGCCGCCGCCTCTTCTTCATCCTTGCCCTGGGCATTCAATACGGGGAACAATTCCCGGAACACAAAGGGAAATGTGACAAATATCGTAGCCAGGATCACTCCCGGCACGGCAAATACAATCTTAATATCATATTGTTTGAGAAAATCCCCCATCCATCCGATATTGCCAAAGGTCAGGATAAAGATCAGGCCGGCGATCACGGGTGAGATGGAAAAGGGAATGTCGATCAGGGTAGCCAGCAGCTGCCTGCCCCGGAAATAAAATTTGGACAGCAGATAGGAGGAGAACAGGCCGAATATGGTATTGACCGCTACTGCGATCACAGTCGCCAATAAGGTCAGCTTCAATGCGCTGATTGTATATTCGTCCATTACAGCCTTCTGATAGGCTTCCCATCCTTTCCCCAGGGCGTTAAAGGCTACTACCAGTAAAGGCAGCACCAGCATAATGGCTAAAAACAAAATGCTGACTATGATCAGCAGATACTTCACGGCATGGCTGTAGGAATTCTCATGCACCTCCACTACCTTTTGTATGGAAGGGGCATTATCCCCGCTGCTAAAACGCTGCATATAGATCTGCAGGGAGTTGATCACAAACATTAATAAAAAGGATAATATCAGCAGTACCAGGGCGATGGCCGTGGCGTCTGCATATTTATATTGCTCCAGCTTTGACATGATCAGGAGAGGAGCGATCTGCGTTTTAAAGGGGATGTTGCCGGCAATAAACACTACGCTGCCGTACTCTCCGATCCCCCTGGCAAAAGCAAGGCCAAAGCCTGCCAGCAAAGCAGGGAACAGCTCTGGCAGGATCACCCGGAAGAAAATCCTTCCCCGGCCTGCCCCGAGCATTGTTGCCGCCTCCTCATACTGACGGTCCAGCTTCTGTAATACCGGCTGCACCGCCCGCACCACAAAAGGAATCCCTACAAATATCATAGCAATGGTGATCCCTGTGCGGGTGTAGGCGATCTTAATCCCCACTTTGGCAAACAAAGCTCCCAGCCAGCCCGTATCGGTATACAGGGAAGTAAGGGCAATGCCCGCTACTGCCGTGGGCAGGGCAAACGGCAATTCGATCATTCCATCTAAAATCCGTTTGCCCGGGAAATCATAGCGGACCAGCACCCATGCCAGGATAAGGCCAAATACACCATTCAGCACAGCCGCAATAAAAGCGCTGCTCAGACTGACTACATAACCGGATACGATCTGCTTTGATGTTATAACATCCAGAAATTCCTGGAGGCTCAGCCGGCTGGCGCTGATAACGATAGATACCAGCGGTATCAGCACAAGGCAGCTGAGCAATGTCATTGTCACTCCCATAGAAAGGCCAAAGCCCGGGATCACCCTGATCCCATGTTTATTCTTTACTTTCTTGATCTGCTCCTCCATAGCCAAAGCCCTTTCTTATTCTGAATAGATCTGGTCAAAGATCGCGCCATCGTCAAAATACGTTTTATATGCCTCATCCCAGCCGCCAAAATCATCAATGGTCACCAGATTCATATCCAGATCAAACTGGTCTGCAAATTCCTGAAGAATCTCCTCATTGGAGGGGCGGTAGTAATTCTCTCCTGCCAGTTTCTGCGCCTCATCACTATACAGATACTGCAGGTATTCCTTTGACACATCCTCTGTGCCATGATTCTTCACATTTTCATCTACAATTGCTACAGAAGGCTGGGCAAGAATGCTGATGCTGGGCGTTACGATCTCATACTCATCGGGATATTCTTCCATAGACAGATATGCCTCATTCTCCCAGGCGATCAAAACGTCTCCCTGCTTATTCTCTACAAAAGTATTCGTTGCTCCTCTGGCTCCGGAATCCAGTACCAGCACATTCTGATACAGCTTTTTCATGAATTCCTTGGTAGCCTCTTCGTCCTCTCCATCCTGCTTCTGCTGGTATGCCCATGCAGCCAGGAAGTTCCAGCATGCCCCGCCGGATGTCTTAGGATTTGGCGTGATCACCTCTACGCCGTCCTTTACCAGATCATCCCAATCCTTAATATTTTTCTCATTTCCTTTGCGTACCAGGAATACTATGGTAGAGGTATAGGGGGAACTATTTCCCTCAAATTCATCCAGCCATCCGCTCTCAATCAGCCCGCTCTCTTCAATGGCTGTAATGTCATGCGCCAGCGCCAGTGTTACCACATCTGCTTCATTTCCTTCAATCACAGAACGCGCCTGGGAACCAGATCCACCATGTGACTGAGTCACGGTTACATCCTGGCCGCTTTGCTCTTTCCAGTGCTTGGTAAATAATTCATTGTATGCTGCATAAAACTCTCTGGTAGGATCATAGGATACATTCAATAGTTCTACGCTGGAACTTTGTTCACTACCTTGTTCCTGTCCACTGCTGCTCTTACTTTTTCCGCAGCCTGTCAGCGTCCCAGTTACCGTTATCGCTATCAGAAGCAATGCTGCTGTTGCTTTCCTTGTTTTCGTAAATAATCTCTTCTTCATAGATAAGTCCTCCTTCTCGCTTTCTTATTCTAATGCGCCAAAGATTTTCACCAAATATTTCCTCGGTGTATTTTTACTATATCTCTCCTTTTAGCACATTACAACAATATATTTTATTTTTCTTATGGTTTCATATATTTTTCAATATGTATTATTTATTACTGATAAGTTAATACTAATAAAATTATATCAATAGTTGTATTATTTACAAATTTGCATAACATATTCCCAATGGAAAAGGAGAGGAGGTCATCTATTGAATGGGCAAAAAAAGAAAAAAATCCAGGTAGTATCTCCTGAGGATATCCAAAAACTGCCCTTTCAGGAACAGGCAAAATGGGAGCTTGCTCTGGAATTAGGACTCTTTGATAAGGTAGTGGCCCAGGGATGGAAGTCACTGACCGCAAGGGAGAGCGGACGGATCGGCGGGATCCTCTCCGCCAGAGACAGGGCCAAAAAAGCCATGAAATAAAAAGATTCCCTATCCCATAAAAAAAGCGGCTCTCATTCAAGAGCTGCTTTTTTATAGGATAAGCTTATTATTCTGTTTTCAATACTTCCAGGATCGATTCATTATCCGGCAAATATATGCTGGGAATCTGGTAATCGGCATCGCCAAACATACACTTCGCATACTGGCTGCATACGGTATCATACACTGCCCGGCTGCATTTGACAGCCAGCGCCTGGACCAGGCGGACAAACAAGGTAGGCGACATACAGCTGCCCCAATACTTTCCATCCCCCTCTGTCAGGGTCTCCGGAGTCACCTCCATATCCTCCCCTGTCTCCTCATTATGTATCCATACCAGCAGCTGCTGCTTTTCCTCGTCCACAGAAGCCAGCAAGGTACACTCCTGGCTTCTGTTTTTCCGAAAATGGATATCCTCCAATAATCTCTGGTTTACATGAGCCAGGGGATCAAACAGAGTACGCTGGATATGATTACTGTCACTCTGCAGCAGATAGATCAGCCGGTCAATGCTTTTCTGGTTCATGACCGAGCTGTCCAAACTGTCCTTCTTTTCCATAAGGAATCCTACCAGCGCATCAATCTCTTCCTGATTTAGTAAAGAATAATTGTCATGCTTTGTCTTGTCCATAAATACCTCCTGCTATCTATCTATAAAATCATCTTTCCTGCTATTGCATTTCTTCTATTATACAATCAAGCTTTAGGGGTTGCAAGACAAAACTTATTCCATTTTCCATTATTTTTTGGAATCCCGTCTTTAGGATTTAGCACTATATTTCTTTGAGAGTTTATATATAAATGTTTTCCCCTAAGTCAGCATGTTTGCT
>CANPZE010000018.1 GCA_947589315.1 uncultured Lachnospiraceae bacterium
ATCCGGTCCGGCAGCTTCTCCCAGCCCTGTTTTAACAGGAAAAGGCGTCCTCCGAAAGCGGGAGCGAGCATCAGCTCCCAGATCGAAACATCGAAGGTATATGACGTCTTTTGCAAGACGGCTTCCCCGCAGCCATATTGCCGGTACATCCACTCCAGCCGGCACATCAGGGAATACATGCTGATCTCTACTGCCTTTGGCAGGCCTCTGGAACCGGAGGTATACATCAAATATGCCCTCTGCTTCTTTAACGCCTTCCGGGAATACTTCCTCTCCCGGTCTTTCTCGCCGCGCTGCACCGCATCCGTCTCCGGCATCCGATCGATCTCCGCTAATTCCTTCGGTCCCACTGCCAGGCTGCAGCCGGACAGGAGCTTCTGTCTCCTGGCCGCCGACTCATTCACAGCGACAGGCAAAAACGCCGCCCCAACGTGCTGTATCGCAAAAAGCAGCAGGGGAAGCCGGACGGAACGCTCTGCGCACACGCCTACGATGCTCCCGTCTCCGATCCCCAGCTCCTGAAGCCAATCCACCGCACGGTAGAACCAGGAGAGAACCTGCTCTTCCTTCCAGGCCTCGCCGCCGTCCCAAAACACCACCGCATCTCTTCCTGAACGGATCCCGTCCAGGCATCGGCGGATCAGCCTCTGCGCCGGAGGCACATCAGGCTTCACCGGCGCAGAGCTGTTTACCAGCCGGTAAGCCTCCCTGTCTTTCTCCGACAGCAGGGTAAGCTGTTCCCACCGGCTGCCATTGCAAATCTGCTCCGCAAGGGACAGCCACCGGTCTGCCAGCCGTTTTGCAGACTCCCGGCCATAACATTCTGTTTGATAATATATTTCTAAAGACGGATGCTCTCCGCCGTCATTGATCCACACTCTCAGCGGCGTATCGATACAGCCGCAGAATACCTCCCAATATTCCCGGTCTTCTTCTATTTCTATCTCCATGCTGCCAGGATAATAGGACAGCAGGATATCAAAGGACAGATCTGCCTCCGGCTCTATCCTTTGCAATTCATCCAATGCATAGCAGGCATAGCGCAAACTCACCAGGAACTGTTCGTCCAAGCCGGCGCACTGTTCCCACAGCTCCCCTTCCTTCCGGTCAAACGCAATGGGAACGGCTCTTCCAAAAAGCCCCGCTACATCGCAGTACTGCCTGCGCCGGTATGACGTCATCCTTCCCGCCACCCCATGGGATACGCCTTTACGAAGGCAAAGCTCTGCAAATACAGCCATATACCAGATACTCTCGACAGAAAGATGCTTTTCTCTCGCAAAATCATGAAGCTTCTGATACAGGTCTTTGGCAATGCCCACCCGGATCTTATCCGCCGATGACGACAGGCGTTCCGGATGATCCAGCCAGCTTCGCTGCGTCCATCTTCCCTCTGTATCTGTAAAATATCTCCCCAGCCAGCGTCTTGCCTGTTCTGCTGATGCGGTCTTTTCCTCTCCTTTGGAGAGCAATTCCAAATATCTCCTATCCGGAACGATCTTATCCCGCCATTGTCCATATCCGGCTCTGCCGATCTGGCTGAGCGCATCCCTTTGCCAGCGGATCAGCATCAGAACAGACGCCCTGTCCATGATCATATGATGGAATTTCTCGCAGCCGTACCAGCTCCCATCCCCAAAGTGGAATATGGCGAAGCGGCACAGGCGCGTTCCATCCGGAAGCGGCTTCTCCATCCAGCTTCGGATGCGCTTCTCTTTATCTGGCGTCTCTGTCTCCGGGCGTTCATATACAGGAACTTTGGCTTCTGTCTCCTCCGCCTCCCCTAGCTTTCCCGTGCCAAGATATGTCAGGCGCAGGGCACCGTGCGCAGCAGGCATGGCGGACAGCATCATGCGGACAGCCGGCAATTCGCTCTCCGAAAAGAAAAAATACCCGCCCAACAGGCAAAGCTGCTTCTCCGGATACGAAAACATCATATTCTCAATATTCTTTTGTGCCGTCAATAAAGGATATTGTCTTGCCTCATCCATTGATGCGTCCCCCCTCCTTCCCAGGAACTGGCAGATGTCCTGCAGCTGTAAAACGCTACTGTCTGAATCGTTTTTTTATATGCTTTTAAAGTATAATTTATAAAAAATTTCAGTTCAATAAATTTGCGCAAGATGATTTTATACGGCGCAAAACGAAAACTGATTTCTCAGATTCTTTTCCTTGCATAACCATGCTAAATAGATTATAATTACCTATATTTTGATGAAATGGAGGCAAGGAAAATGGAAGATACTAATTTAGAGCAGCAGGTCTTTGATATGATCGTAAAGAAAATGGATCTGCAGGAAATAGCGGACGAACTTCCCGAGGAAAAATTATCTTACGACACTCCCCTGTTTGAATCTATGGATCCGGACGGGTTGGCATTGGATTCTATCGCCGCGCTGGAATTAGTCGTATTATTAAAAGAACATTTTGACATAACGGTGCGGGATGAAGATATGTCCAAGCTTACCACCGTATCTAATATCGCAAACTTTATCCGCGATGCGAAACAGGAGCCAGGCTTATGAGAAAAGAGCAGATCGTTGTAACAGGCATGGGTGCCGTTACATCTAACGGAGCTAACGTAACAGAATTCTTTCAACACAGCATGACAGGACAGAGGGGGATCACTGATTCACCCTGTCCTGTTTTTGACACAAGTAAACTTCTCACCCAATTCTGGGGCAAGGCGGACAGCTTTTGCGGATACGATCCGGCTTCGTTCCACACGGACCGGGCGACAGCCCTGGCACAGCAGGCGGCGTCTGAAGCTATGGAAGACGCTTCCATTACCAGGCAGGAGCTGCGGGACATGGGAAGCTGCGCCGCCTTGATCCTGGGTTCTCTCAGCTATGACGATTACCCCATTGCCAACGCTGCAGCAGGCGGAGCGGATGTGCGGAATGGCCAGGACGGGCAGGATGCAGATGCGCAGGACGGCCACAGCAAACAGTATATGGAACATATCGGCCACCCTTCTTCTTATGCGCTGGCGATGAAAGACTTCTTCGGCGTTGCCGGGGCGTGTTACGATTTTTCCTCCGCCTGTTCTTCCGGCACTGCAGCTATCGGCTGCGCAGCAGACCTCATTCGATCCGGCCAATGCGACATCGCTATTGTCTGCGGTACAGATGCGCTGTCGCCGATGGTCGCTTGCGGCTTTCACAGCCTGAAAGCCCTCAGTTCGCATTTATGCCTGCCTCTTGATGAAAACAGGGACGGGATCAATATCGGTGAGGGAAGCGGCGTCCTGATCATGGAATCCGCCTCTCATGCCGCCATGCGCCATGCTGACGCCTATGCCGAGTGCGTCAGCGTTTCTACCGGCAATGAAGCGTTCCATATCACTAGCCCGGATACCACGGCGGACGGCTTTTACCGCTCGATGAAGACGGCGCTGGATCATGCGCACCTTTCTCCGGAAGATATTGATTATGTCAACTTACACGGAACCGGTACGCCCATCAACGATGCCACAGAACTGACGGCGCTGAACCGCCTGTACGAGACGGCGGACCGGCGTCCTTATCTGTCGTCCCTAAAGACGCTGATCGGCCATTGTATGGGAGCGGCGGGAACCTTGGAAGCTATCATGACCGTCTTATGCCTTACCCGGCAAGAATTTCTGCCGGCTCACCATGTCAAACAGCCGCTGAAAGAATTGGGCGGATTTTCCATCGTCCCGCCGGAAAGAGGAAGCAGGCTGCAATATGCGCTCTCCAATTCCTTTGCTTTCGCCGGCAATACCGCCAGCGTCATCTTTGGACAGACCGGGGAGAGACAGACTCTATCTGGTACAGAAGCAGACCGGGCGAATGCATTGGCTGAGACAGAGACAGACGTGGCAGATACATCGGCTGAGATTCCGGTATGGATCAACGGCATCGGCGTCCTGACGCCGCAGATCCCGGATATCGCCCAGTGGAAGAACATACTCGGCGAAGACCTCTCCTGCGATGAACAGCCCCAGCCGATCTCTGCTCCCCTTCCAGGCATCCCCGCCAAAAAAGTGCGCGGGGCGAACCATCTTTCCCGCCTGGTCCTCTCCTCCGCCTTGCAGGCGGAACAGGACAGCGGGCTTTGCCATGACGAATGGGAGCAGGAACAGATCGGAACCTTTTTTTCTTCTGCTTTTGGCGCTGTGTCAGAACGTCTGGCATATGAGAAAACGGTCTCGCAAGGCGAACCGGATCTATGCAGCCCCACGGTATTTGCCAATATCTCGCCAAATGCGCCTTTGGGACATTTATGCGTCAATTTACATTGCAAGGGGCCAAGCGCAAGTTTTCACGGCGCTTCCCCACTGACGCCATCGATCCTTTCTTTGAAAAACGGCTTCTGCCAGAGCGTATTGAGCTGCATGGCGGAGGAATACGAACCGTTAATGGAAAAAGCCTATGGGAAAACCTACCAGGAAAGCGGCGTGACTTTGCTCTTACAGAATCAGAAGACGGAGCATTCTTATTGCCGGATAGCAGAAACGACTACCTGCGACATGCACAGCCCAGGGGCATTCCGGCCTGTATCCAGCAAACCGGAGCTCATCCTCGTCTGCGGCGCCAGCTCCCTGACCGAAGAGATGCAGGACGCATTGCGATCCCATTACAGCGGCACGCCTCTGTTCTCTACAGATGCGGTACTTGGACGCTTAGCCGGCAGCTCATGCTACGCCAATATCGCTCTTGCCGCTGTCTGCCTGAAAGAACAGAGCCTGCCCCCGGCAATCCTGACAGAAGGCAGGCAGCCGATCACTTCTATTTTAGCGGTAGGATCTGACTCTTGCGAAAATCTTCATCAGGTTTTATTAACCGGCACAAATTGAAAAGTAAAATGCAAAGCGAATACATTCGCTTAGAATGGGGATTAGTATGAATAAAATCACACCTCTCTTGGAGGGCAAAAAGATCATTATCCTGGGAGGCGGCCGGGGAATCGGGCGCGCCACTGTGACGGAATGTCTGGCTCAAGGCGCCGCCGTTGGCTGTACATGGCGCACCTCCCAGTCTGCTATCAAGGAGCTGGCAGACATCGCTTCCTCTGAGGGAAAGACTTTCTATGATACGCAGATGGATATCTGCGACAAAGCTTCCGTTGACCGGGGGATCGATTTCCTGATAAGCTCTCTCGGAGGCATAGACGTGCTGATCAATTGCACCGGCATCACCAAAGATAAAGCGTTTCCTTTCCTGGATCCGGACAGCTGGGACCAGGTCATACAAACGAATCTGACCGGCGCTTACTATGCGGTTCACAAGGTACTGCTGCCCATGGTCAGCAATAAAGGCGGCGCGATATTAAATCTTGGTTCTGTCAGCGCCGCCGCAGGCGTGCCGGGACAGGCCAACTACGCCGCTTCCAAGGCGGGACTGACCGGGCTGACTAAGGCTTTGTCAAAGGAACTCGGGTCCTATCATATCCGGATCAATTCTGTTGCACCGGGCTACGTAAAGACTGATATGACAGCGCAAATGCCAGAAAAGCTCCTGGCACAGGCGATAGACCGGATCCCGCTGAAACGCATGGCGGAACCGGAAGAGATCGCCCATGTCCTGGCATTCCTGGCAAGCGATATGGCAAGCTATATTAATGGACAGACCATCACCGTAGACGGAGGCCTTCTCTGATTCCAAGGCCTCCCTACCCATTTGCAGCATCCTGCTTCCTACGACATATAAAGAATCATGACGGCAGTCGCTTTCCCATCCTCTTCGTCCTCAGAGCCTTTGATCTCATTCCCCTGTCGGCGGATCTGGCTTGTGCACCTTACTTTTGCCAGATTCCCTATGGCTAATTCCACTTCAACCTCTGTCACGATGGCATCACCCGGTTCTGGCAGCCAGGGGACCTTTGCCGTCTCTATCCCGGCAAGATACGTCTCAGCGCTTTTTGAATTGCGGTAGCCAAAGAGGGCGGACGCCGACTGCGCCATATTCTCCAGCATATAAGAGGCCGATGCCGTAAGGCAGTCCCCCTCCGTCACTTTTCGCACCGTGCATATCCTTTCTCTCGACAGCTCCAAGATGCGGTCTATCATCAAAAAAGGCTGCCGCTGCGGCATGAAATCTAACATATTGATTCCCATTTTCAGCTTATTCCCCATTCTCTTTATAGCATTGCCTGATCCAGCCGCTGATCTCCCGCTTGTATTTCTGTAGATAGACCAGATGCTCTTCGCTTGTTCCCGGTATCAGGCGCATCTTGCTTTCTCCGGATGTATACGGCTTCCAGCAATTGCTGCCTTTCCCGGCTTTTCCTTCCTCCAAAGAATTGCCACCTGACAGATTACAAACATAAATCGGGCAGCTCACCTTTCCATCTATTTTCAACGGATTGGCGATATTCTGCCATGCGACCAGGTAAGAGATCTTCTCTGCCTGCGACCATTCTTTCCTCTCTTTTTCTTCTAAGCCTGCGATTTGAAGCGCCTCCTGTCTGCTTGGCTCTTCTTCATCGTCCCGATGCGGTTCGGATTCCAGCATGAAAACTGCACCGGGGTGATCGCCCTGTTTTTCCAGTCGTTGGGCGATCAGGAAAGATGCGCTTCCGCCCTGGGAATATCCAACCAAAATATCTCCATCCTTCCAGATCTTCTGAATCTGGCGCCAATAGGCTTCCATCGTTTCTTCCCACTGCTCCGGCGGATTCTCTTCTATCTGCGCAAGCTCTTCATCCGACAGCTTTTGAAATTTGCCGTACTTCATATCGTTTAGCCCATAGACGGTCCCTTCCCACTCTAATTCTTGCAAAAGCTCGCTGTAGCACAGGGACAGCCCTCCGGACGGCGGCAGGCAGATCAGCGCCGGAACGGCGTCTTCTTTCTTTCCCTTCCAAAGCACGTGCGGCCGTCTCTCCTCTAGCTGCGCTTCCTGTGCGCCTGACAGCTTTTCGCCCAGCAATCTCGGCGTATCGCAGGCAAAAATATCTTCTACGGCGACATGGTGATCGGCTAAAGCAGATACCAGCCGCATCACGTCAATAGAATTACCGCCCAGCTCAAAGAAGGAATCATTCCTGCCTACGGAATCATTGCCTAAAATCTCCTCATACAAGCCGGCGATCTTCTTCTCCATATCCGTCTTTGGCTCTTCGTATTCATGCGTGCTCTTCCGTACCGGCACTTCCAGCGCCCTCACGTCAAGCTTTCCGCTCTGGTTCAAAGGTATCGCGGGAAGCTGCACGATAGCATCCGGGATCATGTAATATGGCATCTTTTTCTTTAATTCCGCCAGAATCTCCCCTTCATCCGCTGTTATGCCATCCCCGCAGACAATATATGCCGCCAGGGTGTCCTGTCCTCCGTCCCTGAAGCAGACGACTTCCGCTTCCTCGATCTGCGGCAGGTCACAGAGATGATGCTGTATCTCCGCCAGCTCAATACGGTATCCCCGCAGCTTGATCTGGCTGTCCATCCTGCCCTCAAAGAATATCGCTCCATTCTCCAAGTATTTTCCGATGTCGCCGGTCCGGTACATCCTGCCCTCCCCTAATGGGTTTTTGACAAAACTTTTCTCCGTCTGCTCCGGCTTATTGAGATACTCCCTCGCCAGCCCTTCGCCAGTGATACAGATCTCTCCCTTCATGCCGACTCCGCAAAGTTTCTCTCCTTGCAAAATATAGATTTTCTTGTTAGGAAGCGGCACGCCGATCGGAACGCTTCCCTCTAACGGCCGGTCATAGACAAACGCCGTTGCATTGACCGTTGTCTCCGTTGGGCCGTACGTATTGACAACAAGGTCTGCGACTGCCCGCCAGCGGTCCAGGATCTCGCGCCGCGCAATGTCCCCTCCGCAGTCCACGAAGCGGAGCCCATGGAACTGCTCCGGATGGAACGCACCCAGCATTACCGTGGTAGACATCAGTACCGTCACACCCTGCTCGTTGCAATACTCAGCCAGGGCTTCCGCCGTCCGCATCGTATCCCGGCTGACCAGGCACAATGTCCCGCCGGCTCCCAGCGTATTAAAAATATCCATGACTGACTGGTCAAACACATAATTTGCCAGCTGAAGCACAACGTCTTCCTTGCAGAAGCCATAAAATTCCATATTAGCATACACCATATTGGTGAGCCCGGCATGCGTGATCACAACGCCCTTGGGGTTGCCTGTCGTTCCGGATGTATAGATGATATATGCCGCCCGCTTCTCCCACTCCGGCATTGCGGCAAATAGCTGCTCTTCTCTATCCCGTTCCGCCATTCCTTCGATCGTCTCAAGATCCACGTCATAGATCGGAATGCCAAATTCGCCGGCCATTTCGCCGATCCGCCCGGCATCGCTCTCCGGAACGCTCCTGAGAATGATCTCCGGCTTACAGTCGTTTAAGATGTACCGGATCCTGTCGTCAGGATATTGCGGATCTACCGGCACATATGCGGCGCCGGCAAACATAGCTCCGATGACAGAGACGACCATTTCCAATCCGCGCTGCGCAAAGACTGCCACAAAGCGTTCTTTCCCACAGCCTAATTGGTGCGCCAATTTTTCACAGTCTTCATAAAGCTGGCCGTACGTCATGCTTTGTCCATAAAACCGTACAGCGATAGCGTCCGGCCTTTTCTGCGCCTCCTCGCGCAGTATCATCGGGAAACTCTTTGGCGGGTAGATAAGTCTTTTTCCGGAAAAATCTCCCATCATTTCCCGTCTCTCTTCGTCTGTGATCACAGACAGCTCTTCCACTTTCTTGTCCGGATCCTGCGCTATCTCGCGCACAATATTTTCTATTCTCCGGATCAGGCGGTGCATCTGCTTCTCCGGATACTTCCCGCCATCGTAGAGCATATTTAACGTCAGCGTCTCTCTTTCCTCGACAAAAAACGCAGCCGGATAATTCGTCTCTTCCCTCAATGTCTCTGCTTCAAAAATGCTTTCTTCTTCTTTTTCTACGAAATAATTTTCGTATACAAATAATGTCTGTACCAGCATTTCGCCAAGCCCCGACATGCTTTGTACTTCGGACAGGGACATATCTTCGTATGGCATGGAGGCAAGGGATTTTTCCTGCTGCTGCCGCAACAGCTCCCTCACCGTTATGCCTCCGCCCGCAAAGACTCTCACGGGAACCGTATTGATAAACAAGCCTACCGCCTGTTCAATCCCCGGCAAGTCGATATTTCTTCCGGAAACTGTCTTTCCAAATACGGCGTCCTCCTGGTTATTTTCTCTCTGCAGCAAGATTCCCCAGGCTGTCTCAAATAACGTGCTTAGCGTAATGCCCATCTCCGCCGTCATTTCACGCAATTTTTCTTCAAGCGGCCGTTCAAGGGCTATGGTGTAAATCTGTTCGCCGGCGTTTTCTTTCCCCTCGCCTGTCGGGGAGATCGCCACGCCCTCTGAATAGCCGTCCAGATATTGTTTCCAATATCCTGCGCTCTCTGACTGGTCTTGATTTTTCTTCTGGCGCAGGGATAGATAAGAAGAGTATGTACAGGAACGCCTTGTCTCTTCCCTGACGGTTTTCTCCATTTCTTCCATGCTTTTACCGGCGCACAATTGAAGATAATACTGTTCCAGCGACCGCAGCAATACCGGGAAACTCCACCCATCCAAAATAATATGATGCTGCGTCACTAAGAGCTGCGTAGCTTCTCCTTCTTGTCCCGGGAATGCAAGAACGCGGATCAGGCTGTCTTCTGACAGCGAAAAATGCCTCTGGCATTCCTGTTCCCGGTATTTCCCAGGGTCTCCGCCTTCGATTACTTCAAAATAAATAGCCTTCTCTTTCCAGATCACCTGATACGACCTGGAAAGTCCCTCGTGGTAAAATGACGTCCTCAGTGCTTCATAGCGCATCGAAAGAAGGTGCAATGCCTTCTCCATGCAGGCGGCGTTCCACTCGCCATGCATCGCCAGCTGATCTTGGAGAATGTACGATGTCGTATCATGATCCGCCATCCAGTGATAAAGCATCCCTTCCTGCAGCGGAGTCAGCGTAAAGATCCTCTCGCAAGCTTCCGGCTGAAACTGCTTGCATAAGACCTTCCAGTCTTTCATGGAAACGGTGCCGGGCTCGCTGACATCGGACGGAGTCAGGACGGCGTATTTTCCCTGCAAGCCTCCTTCCGTCTGCTTCTCTGCCAATTTACGCAGGTGATCCGTAAAGCCCTCAAGGAGTTTTGCTATTTTTTCTCCGCCCATCCTGTTGTCATAAGTGCAAAGGATCTCTAATCCGTCCTGCAGCAGGCGCAGATTAAAGGAAATCGTATTTTTATCGCCATTTTCCGGACTGATCTCTGTGCCGAATGTCTCGCTGCATACCTGTATCCCGTCAAATTTTACAGACTGTTCCTCGCCGAGATAGTTGAATACAATCCCGCCGGGAATCAGCTCTTTCCCGCATTTTTGCCGGTAAATGCCGTATCCCATCCCCTCGTTCGGAATGCTAAGCAATTCTTCTTTGCATTCGATGATCTGTTCTTCAGCGTCATCGCAGCAGCGCAATATCATCGGATAAACCGCCGTAAACCATCCTACTGTGCGCTCCGTCCTGAGATCCTCCTGCAGGATCCCCCTTCCGTGGCTCTCCATATAGACCGGGCAGGCATCAATCTGAAAATGCTGCTTCAAGCTCCGGGAAAGCCCGGCAAGCAGCAGCGCATCCAGCCTGCAATGATATTTGCGTTTCGCCATCTGCTGCAGCGCTGCGGAAGAGGATCGGTCCAGCATGGCGGCGACCGTAGTAAATCCTTTTGCCTCCCCTTCTGTGCTGTCGCCCAGGAAGCTGTCTTGCAGAGGCGAGAGCGTTTCTATCCGCCCCGTCACTTCCTTCCAATACGCTTCCTCCCGTTCAAACGCCGGGCTGCCGCCGTACTCTTTCTGGCGGACGCTCCACTCCCCAAAGGAAACGGTACGGGACAGCGGGCAGCTTCCCAATTCTTTCCCTTCTGCAGCCGCCTGATACAATATAGAGAAATCTTCCAATAAAATCCCCCAGGATACTTCGTCTACCGCCAGATGGTGGATGACAAAGAATACCTGATCGGAACCGCCTTTGCGATGGAATAAATGAACCCGCATTATCACGCCGTTTTCAATATCTAATGATTCCTGGCATTTTTCGCATATCTCCTGTGAAAAAGAAGATTCTTCTACGGCGATCTCCGGCATCTCATCCGCCGGACGGACGCCGACATAAGGCATCCTCTGCTCTTCTGATGTGAAATCCTGTTTTATCTTCCCGGAAGATATGTCTTCCTTTGGATATTGCACATAGCTGCGGAGCATACTATGCCTGGCTGCCAGCTCGTTGACCGCCCTCTGTACGGAGTCCAGGGAAACCGGCTCATCGAAAGACAGCATCGCCGACTGGTTGTAATGGTTGGGAGCCGGCATATCCGCCCGCAAAAAATCCCACATTACCGGCGTCAGCGGCACATCTTTCCTCTCGAGATATTCCTCCGCCTCTTTTCTCACAGAAAGGTGCGCTTCTAAGCGGCGGATCGTGCGGTCCTGAAGGAGATGCCTGACTTCTGTCTCATATCCTTTCTCGCGCAGATGGGACATGATGCGGATCGCCTTGATAGAATCCCCGCCCAGTTCAAAGAAATCATCCTCTATGCCAACAGGCGAGATCTCCAGGACTTCTTCCCATGTCTCGGCGCACGCCTTCTGCGCATCCGTCTCCGGCGGCACATAGGTTTCACTTCTGTCAAACTCCGGATCCGGCAGCGCCTTCTTATCAATCTTTCCATTGACGGTCAATGGCATCTCTTCCATCCGAAGAAGATATTGCGGCACCATATAATACGGCAGCATCTCCTCCAACCTGCCTTTCAGCTGCGCCGGCTCCAGTGCAGAGTCGGATGTATAATACCCGCAGATCCACTTGTCTTTGTTCTCGGAAGTCTTGATGACAACCGCAGCATCGCATACCTGCTCCACCTCGGACATGCGGTTCTCGATCTCTTCCAGCTCCATGCGGAATCCGCGCACTTTTACCTGATTGTCCTGACGCCCAAGAAATTCTATATTGCCATCCGGCAGGTAACGTGCGATATCCCCGCTCCGATACATTCTGCCCTCACCAAATGGATTTTCGATGTATTTCTCCCGGGTCAATTCTTCCCGGTGCAGATAGCCTCTCGTCACGCCGGCGCCGGCGATGCAAAGCTCTCCCGGTATCCCGATGCCGCAAAGCTCCATGCCGCGCATAATATAAACCTGGGTATTTGGTATCGCCTTCCCGATCGGGACGTTGTTTCCCGTACCGCCCTGATACAGATAACTGGTGGCGTTGACTGTCGTTTCCGTTGGACCATAGGTATTAAACACTCTCCGTCCCGGAAGCCAGCGGCGGAGCAGGTCTCCCGATGGCGCTTCTCCGCCAACGTCCAAAAGCCACAGATCCGGAAGGTTCTCCGGGTGAAGCTCCCATAAAAATCCCGGCGTCAGCGAAGCCGCCGTTACGCCCTTTTCCCGGCAATACCGTTCCAGCTGCTCCGGTTCGCGGACAATCTCAGGCGGGATCAGGCACAGAGTCCCTCCCAGGTATAGGATGTGGAAAATATCCCAGACAGACTGGTCAAACACAAAATCCGCAAACTGCAGCACGCAGTCCTTTTCTGTTATCTGATAGATATCATTATATGCTTCCAGAAGATTGATCAGCTGCCGATGCTCCACCATAACTCCCTTGGGCTTGCCAGTCGTCCCGGAGGTATAGATAATATATGCCAGCTGGTCGCCTTTTACCGGGATGTCTATTGCAGCAACGCAGCGATCTGCTTCTCCGCTCTCTGTACCTGCAGCCAGGCTTCCGCCCGCTGCGGTACAGGTTATCTCCCCGTCTTCTCCCAGCTCCGTCTGTAGTATGGCGATCTTATGCTCCTTCGCCCATTGCTGATGTTCTTTGGGCAGATCGGCTGCGCATGTAACGATGACCTGCGGTGCAGAATCTTCTAAGAGAAACTGGATCCTTTGCTCCGGATAGGCGGGCGATACCGGCACATACGCCATCCCCGCTTTCATGATGCCGAAGATGGCGATCACCATTTCCAGGCTGCGCTGCGCAAAGATCACTCCCAGATCTCCATCCCGCCCTGTTGTCTCTCTGAGTATCTTATCCGCCAAAATATCTGACAGGCGGTTTAGTTCGCTGTAAGTCAGTCCGGAGCCGCCAAAGACGACTGCCTGTTGTTCCGGTATATTCTGCGCATGGCTGCGGAGGGCATCTATCACCGTACACTCCGCCACTTCGATCTTCTGCCCCTGGAAGTCCTGCAGCAGCAATTTCTTCTCTTTGTCAGAGATCATGTCAAGCCCTTCGAGGGACACACTGTCCTTTGCGATACATTCCTCTACCAAAGCCTGATAATGGCAAAGCATCCATTGGATCGTTGCCTGTTCAAACAGATCCCTGTCATATTCCAGGCGCAGATGGTACTCGTTGCCGATCCGCTCTGTCTCCAGGGTCAGATCATACATTGCCGTATCCGTCTCAAGGTATCGCAAATTTATCTTCTTCCCGTCAGACAGGTTCATTTCTCTCTCAGCGCTTTGCATCACAAAAAGAACGTCAAAGAGAAGATTACCAGACGGCGTCCTTTCCGCCTTCAAGTCCCGGACGATCTCTTCCAACGGCCACGCCTGATGCTCCTGGGCGAAAAGAACTCTCTCCTTTACCTGCGCCAGCAATTCGGAAAATGTCATCTGTTTTGTTATCTGTGACATAACAGGAACGGTATGGACAAACATTCCCTGCATCTGTTCGAGTTCCGGACGGTCGCGTCCCGCCATGACGGTTCCTGTGATGATTCTTTCCTGCCCTGTATATTTATGGAGCAGCGCAAACCACACAGCGTACAAAAACATGTACTCCGTTGCGCCGTGTTCTTTGCAATAAGATGCGATCCTTGCACACAAACTTTCCGATAATACGCTGTGAAGCGTTTCACCCAGATGGCTTTTTAACGCAGGGCGAGCCTTATCCGGTCTCAGCTCCAACGCCGGGATCTCGCCGGCAAGCATCTCTTTCCAGGCGTTTCCGTGGACAGAGAAATCCGCCTTCCGCTCCCATTGCGCAAACTCTTTATATTGAAGCTCTAATGCCGGCAGTTCTTTCCTGTCGTATGCGGCGCAAAATTCTTTTGCAAACAATTCCATGCTGCTACCATCGCTGATGCTGTGGTGCCAGTCCATAAAAATCGTTGTTTTTCCTTTGTCTGTCCGGATATTCCAATGAAACAAAGGCGCACGGTCCATCGCAAACGGACGCAGCAGCGGCTCATCCTGGATGCAAGACGCTTCTACAGCGTCAGCCGCCCATTGTTCAACTGCCTTCTGCCTTTCCATATCGCAATAAGGCGCCGTCCCCATATCCGGCATGATCTTTTGCTTAAGCCCGCCGTCTTCGACTGTCAAAGACGTCCGGAGTATCTCATGCCTGACAAAAAGGCTTGCCAGGGCTTCTTTCACTCTGTCTGTGTCCAGCTGCCCCTCGCAGGCGATCTCCAATGGGAGGTGATATGAAAAATCATCTTCTGCGCATAGCTGCTGGGCGGTATATATCCTCTCCTGCGCCGTGCCCGGCTCATAATATGCTTTCTCTTCCAGCTTATGGATGCCGCCATCGTCATCTATGTCTTCTGATTCTTCCAGAACTGCCGCCAGCTCCCTGACGACCGGATGGGCTAAGACCTGCGGCAGCATGACGGCTTTTTTGCACCGCTCCCGGAGAAGGAACAGCAGCTTCACCGCCAGCAAAGAATGGCCGCCAAGGCGCAGGAAATCGCCCTCCGCTCCCACGCTGTCCAGGTCAAAAAGCTCCTCATAGGCGGCCGCAACCATGCGCTCCATGTCGCTCTCCAGAGCCTGGAACGCATCGCCTCCCTGGCTCCACTCCGGCTCCGGCAGCCTTTTTTTATCAACTTTTCCATTGACATTCAAGGGAATCTGATCCAAATGGATAAAGAAAGAAGGAATCATATAATACGGACAGATCTCAGACATCCTCTGGCGCATCTTCGCCTCGTCCAGCTCTGTCTCTGAGACATAATATGCCGCCAGATATTTTTCCTCATTGCGCACTACGGCGGAAACGGTTGCATCAAAAATGCCTTCGCACTGGCGCAACACGCTCTCCACCTCCGCCAGTTCAATACGGAAGCCTCGGATCTTCACCTGCTCATCCGCTCTCCCCAGATATTCCAGACGCCCTTCGCTGCTGCGGACAAGATCGCCTGTATGATAGATTCTTTCATATCCTTTTCTATGGTCAAACGGATTCGGCGTATATGCCTTTTCTGTCTGTTCCGGCTGATTCAGGTATCCGCGGGTGATATGCGGACCCGCAGCGCAGAGTTCGCCGATCTCTCCGGGCGCCACAGCGTTGCCTTCCTGGTCAAGAATATAGATCTTCACCTCGTCCAGCGGCTTGCCGATCGGCACTGTCTGGGTATCGTCCTTAGTCACGCGATGGATCGTCAGAAGAATCGTCCCCTCTGTCGGACCGTACCCATTATGCAGCTGATACCCTTCCGGCGGTTCGATCGGGGCGAGCGCCTCGCCCGCAACTGTCAGATGGCGCAGGGAATGATTCTTGGTATGCAAGACAAACTGCCGTCCAAGCTGCGTTGTCATAGAACAATGCGTTATGCCGTTTTCCTCAAAAAACCGGTTCAGCGCATCCAGATCCGTCCGGATCTCTTCCGGTATAATATATACCGCTGCGCCCGCTGCCAGCGGCATAAACAATTCCATCATGGACACGTCAAAGACGAAGCTGGCGTGTTCCGCCATGCGGCAAGTCTCGTCTGCTTCATAATAATGTTTATACCACTTGCAAAAAGAAAGAATGTTGCCGTGTTCCAGCATACAGCCTTTTGGTTTCCCTGTAGAACCGGAAGTATACAAAAGGACAAAAAGATCTTCCGGCGCAATCGCTTTTTGCGCCTGTAGCAAGCTTTTTACCTCTTCTGCCTCTGGCCGGGCAAGGGAAGGGATTTCTTCCATCCACAAAATATCCCTGGTCTTTGCCGGCAAGAGTTCCTGATACTCTTTCGATGCAATGACCAGCGCGCTGCCGGCGTCTTCGATCATATAGCCGATCCGGCTGACCGGATGCGTAGCGTCCAGGGGCTGATAAGCCGCACCTGTCTTCAGGACGCCCAGGGCGCAGATCAGCATATACTCGCTCCTGGGGACCAGAACCGACACGACCTTTCCGCCGCCGATCCCTTTGCGCATCAAAGCTGCCGCCAGCCGGTCCGTCTGATCCCAAAGCTCCCTGTAAGAGAAACGCTTCTGCCCAAAAACCAGAGCCTCCTTCTCCGGTACGCGCTGTACCTGTTGATAAATCCGCTCCACCAGCAATCCTTCTCTTACCATATTCATGTTTGTTCTCCCTTCCACCTGCTCCTGTCCCCTTTGATGATTGCAAAATATTCTATGTTTTTAACGGTAAATGGAATCAATAATCTGTAAATCCTCAAACGAAACATCAAATCCAATCTTTAACGCCATATCATAGTTCAAAAAGATCTTTGGCGTACACTCGCAGACCTGATCCAGATCGCGAAACGCCGTTCCCTCTTCATGGTAGGCGCGTATCTGCCGGATCACATGCTGCGCCTGCTCGGAATAATCTACCAGGGACACGCCAAACAGCGCTCCATACTGTACCGGAGCCACATCATCCTGCGCAAGCGTCGGTATCTTATTGGGGACGATAGAATCCGCCAAAAGGTCTTCCAGCTGATTTTCATAATCAATAACGGACACGGTGATATACAAGGTATCCATCCCTTCCTCCGCCAGTTCGCGGTAAGCCGCTTTTAATTCGCGGTAATACCGGGCGTTGTCTTTGCTGGATTTCGGTTCATCGACATGGCGCGTCAATATCTCAAATCCCAGCTTTTCCGCCGCTTCTTTCACGGAATCGATCGCAGAATAGACATAAGCGTCCTCAGAATCCTCATATACCACGCCGAGCTTCTTAAAATGCAGGAACTTATATCCCGCCTCGATCTGCCGCCTGTAACTGGTGCTGTCGATCAGCGCATACGTCAGGTCGTCCCCCGGATCCGTCTCGCTTTTTACGATCTCAGACGCAATCGGATCCGCCGCCAGCAATACCATGTATGGGTTCTGCTTCTCGTGTTCTTTGAAATAAACTCCCGCCGTTGTTCCCATCACGATCGTCAAGTCAACGTCCTCCCGGTTGACCATCGTCTCATAATCTTTTTCTTTCATTAGCCCCATATCAAAATAGGCGTCTTGCACAAATTCATAATTTCCGGCGCCAGTCTGGTTGGCGCAGATAGCATCCCAGAGTTTTTTGGCATCCCCGCTCCGGAATGACATGTCAAAATTGGTATCCGGATAATTCGTTTCCATAAAGCCTTCCCGGATGCTTCCCTCTTTTTCAAATTCCTCTGCAAGGATCAGCAGCTGTTGTGCGAAAGAAGAGTATTCCTTCATCTGTACATACCCAATCCGCAGCGGCTGTTTCTGGTCGGCGGCTTTCGTTGTGCTGTCCGGGCTTTTGCCCAGGCCGACTACTGCTGCCGCCACACAAAATAAAATCACAGATCTGATTATTCTTTTTATTTTCATGCGCACTTCTTCTCCTTTCGATTCAAAATTATCTCTGCTGCACCATATATGACAAGTCCTGCAAACAGAGCAACAACGATGCTTAATGTCGCAGCAGCGGCTCCGGAAGAGAGCCTCATCGTAACTACCAGAGGTCCGATGACCATCGCCACCTTACCAAAGAGCAGCTGCAGCTGCGTGCTTCTCTCTGTCACAGCGCCCTCAATGCCATCCAAAGCGGAATCCAGCACCACCATCCCAAAGCTATCCCAAATACTGGTCAGTACCAGGGCAAGAACCGCTGTCCAGAGATTTGGAACAGCAACAAAGATTCCGATACTGATCGCTTGCAGGATCACATAGATGATCGTTGCCCTCTTCGGATGCAAGCGTTTTGAGATCCATGCGGATATCGGGTCAGTCAGATAAGCGATCACCATATAATTGATCATCAGGCATGCGGATATCACAGAATTGGACAGCCCGATCTCATCGCCATACAAGGGGAACGTATAACCTACAAAAAGAGTTGCAATATAGATCGGAACGATCAAAAATACCATATAAAACAGGACTCTAGGTATCCTCAGCTGCTTCACGGCATCGGCAAAAGACGTCTTCTCCGCTTTCCTGTCATCGGAAAATCCGGCGAAGGGAACCAGGATCAGGCACAAAATGCCAAGCAGCGCGCCGATCAGAAATACAATGCTATACGATGATGCATCCGCTACCAGACCGCCAATCACAACGCCGCAGCAGACGCCCAGATTGATCGTCGCCAGATAAGTGACAAGGATCTTATTGTGCATCTCCTGGCTCTCCTGGGTAGAGGCAAGCATCCGGATCGCATTGATCACAAGACCATCACAGAAGCCAAAGATAAAGCGCGCCACGATGAGCATCGGAAGCACATTCGCTACAGCACACAAAAGATATCCCAGCGTCCCCATGAACAGGCCCAAGCTGACCGTCCTTTTCATTCCCAGCTTAGAGATCAGAAGGCTGCACAGGAAAAGCCCAAGCACGATCGCCAAGGAATACATTGTGTTTGGAAGGCCGCTGAGGAAGGAGTGGTTCCCGGTGAGATCCATCCTCTCATACAGGCGGCTGCTCAAAATAGAGATAAATCCACTGTCCAGAGAAAATGCCACGCCTGACACGAAGACAAAGAGACGGAATCCCGGCATATAGATCTGCCCTTTCTCCCTGCCCTCTCTCTGGGCGTAATGCCCTGTGACGCAGTTAATGATCTCCAGGCTGATAAAGAAGGTGATCAGCAAAAGGATAATAATATCTATACTGTTATTAATGATCTTCTGGCGTACCTCTTTCTGATTGATCTGGCACACCAGCTGAAAAGTCGTGCCGGCTTTATCATCCAGCTGGATCCTGTGTACCCACTGCGATGCGCCAAGATGCTCCCCGCTGTCCGCAATAGTCAGGCCGGACATTTCCGTCACGTCCTCGATCAAGTCGGAAAGGTAAGTGTCCACGCCTGTCAGCTCCTGATAGGACACGCCCTTGTCTATCACTTCATTCATATCGTTCTGTACGATGCCCGCCAGGCTTTCGCCCAAACCAACGACCGATGATTGATAATCGTTGACGGAGTGCATCGTTGAATACGTTCCCTGCGCTACCAGAGCGGCAAAAATGACGATCGGCCCGATCAGCTTCAGCCGTTTTACGGTGATGCCGTCTTTATTGGCAAACATCATGCAAATGATAATCACGCCAAGCATCACGATCAGGATAAAGACGTCCAGTCTGGCGATGCGGTAAATGTATTGGGACGTCTGATCGTCCATCTGTGATTTATCCAGGCAAAGCACCAGCTGGCCGGTTTCCAGCGGGATATAAGAATAGATCCCGGCGTCTGTCTCTGTGTATTCCTCATCGACCTGCTCTTCCGGCAATTCGCTAAGCGGCTTTCCCACCGTCTCGATCATCTTCCCATCCGTGTCTGACACGATAAGGCTTTCTATAGCGGAAGATTGCTTGCTGGCGGACTCTAAGATATCGTCCAGCCCATAAAACTTCTCCAGCGGCTTGCCAAATTCCAGGGCATAATTAATCTTGCTGACCACTCCTGTCATTTCAAGATTATTCAAATGCACATATGTTCTCGTCATCATCTGCCGATACGACATGATATTTAATGCCGAAGAAAATATAAGCATCGGTATTCCGATCAATAAAATAATGATACATCCTTTTAATCGCGACACTTTCATAGGCTAACTCCTTTTCTCCTTTTATTCATCCGGGCGGCTGCAAACTTCTCTCTGAACTTGCTTCCAGCCCTATTCTTCATCTTCTACCAGCTGCCATTTGGCGAGCTCATAAAATTTTCCTTTTTTTGCCATAAGCTCTTCATATGTTCCCTGCTCTGCCACGCTTCCCTTATCCATATAAATGATCCGGTCGCAGTCCACTATTGTGGACAGGCGGTGCGCGATGACGATCCTGGTCGCTTTCCGCTGCGCCAGTGTCTCTACCACTCTCTTTTGCGTAATATTATCCAGGGCGCTGGTCGCCTCGTCAAACAGAAAGACGTCCGGCTGCATCGCCAACGCGCGGGCGATCAGGATACGCTGCTTCTGCCCGCCGGAAATGCCTCCATTTCCGTCTCCTACCATTGTAAACATTCCCATGGGCATATTCTCAATATCTTCTGCGCACCCCGCCAGCCTGGCGGCCTCCCACGCTTCATCCATCGTGATCTCTGGCGCGCACAGGGCAATATTAGTAAAAATATCTCCCGCGAAAAGCATCCCGTCCTGCAATACCGTTCCGATCCTCTTGCGCAGGCTTCTTTTATCCAGATCCGCCATGTCTTTTCCGTCAAAATAAACGGCTCCTTTATTCGGCTTTTCAAATCCGAGGAGCAGACGGAACAGGGTGGATTTTCCGCAGCCGGATGTCCCCGTCAGCGCAACATATTCCCCGGGTTCAATAGACATCGTCAGGTCGTGGAGTACGTCTTCCATATCCGGCTGATAGCGGAAACAGATGTGCTCCAGGTCTATCCGTCCTTCCAGCTGTTCGATCTGCTCGGTCCCTTCCGATGTTTCCGGTCTTTGCTTCAGGATCGGCTCCATCATCTTCAGGATCGGACTGACGAACGCCAGCTGCGTGATGATCCCGGATAATTCGCCCATCGTATTCGCCAGGAATCCGAAAGCGACTTGGAAGGCAATATATGTCGAAGCGCTCAATTCATTGCTAAAGATCACCTGATAGATCAGCAGGGTGCCCGCAATAGAAATAGCGGAATTGATCGCATCTGCATATTTGACAATAAACGCAGGGACAAGCTTCATCTTTTCCTGGTACAGCTTTGCCCACCGGGAGAACGCCCGTATCTCGGCGCCGTGGACTTTTATCGTTCCGACTGCCAGGAAAAGCTGGTATACCATCCCGGACAAGGCAGCCGAAACGGCGTTTTGTTTCTTATTTAACCGCACCATACACCAGCTGCTGAATATCGAAAAACCAAACATAACCAGCAGGATCAATATCGTTGGCAGGACAAGCCCCGCATCCATAGAACCTACCTGGATCAGATAACCCAGCGAGAAAAATGTGGTCATTGCGATGGGCAGCACGGAATCGGTAAGGACATTGCTGACCTCCTCCATCATCATCACCTGGCTGATCAATTCGCCGGAATCATATTCCTTAAAAAAGGGCGAGGGAAGCGAGAGGATGCGTTCCCACAGACCCGCCTGTAAGCCGTTTTGCACCTTGTTGCCCATGCGGGATATCCAAAACGTCCGGAACAGCCGGAACAATGCGGAAGAAATAACGACTCCCAGCAAGAGCAGGATCACATACGGAACATCCTGCAACCGTCCGGAAGGAATCACATAATTAAAGATATATCCGTTGACTTCCGGAAGGATCAGCCCTAAAAGCATCATGATCAGAGAGACGGCTGTCAGATACGCATAGTCCTGTATTCCCAGCATCCCGAACATATATTTAAGCAGTCCCGGAACTGACATAGGTTCTTTGGGGAACGGCCGGTAAAAGCAGATCGCTTCCCTCCGGAAGTTCTTTTCATTCCCCTTTTTGATCTTTTGCTTTTTGCCGGCTTTCGCATCGTAATAATACATGCCTCCAAACATTCCCGGCACAACAGCGTGGTATCCGCCGTCCTGGTCTGTACAAAAGAGCGGCATGGAATCGTTTTTCCACCATTCCCCGGTCAGGGTAATGTGCCGGCTCATAACGCCTGTTTTATCTAAAACGCTCTGCAGCTGCTGGCCGTCCGGTGTATTTGGAGAAACGGCAGGCATAGCGATCTTGTAATATTTAAAAATGATCTCTATCTCTGACAGGATCCCCTGTCCGGCGTAACCGGAAAACAATTGCCGGTCTTTCCCCTCCAGGGTATCGTACAATTCCCGGACAGAATGCTTGTATAGCTTTTCGTCTCTTTTGCGTTTCTCGCCGAGAAATTTTTTAAATTCCTCTTTTTCTCCGCCCATCTTTCTCTCCCTTCTGAAACCTTTATGCGGGTTGCCATGACGTCTTTGGCCGATATGTCAGCCTACATTTCTTCGCTTCCCGCCAGCCTTGCGTATGCGCCGTTGGCTTTGATCAGGCTCTGGTGCGTCCCTTCTTCTATCACCTTTCCCCGCTCCAGCACGATGATCCGGTCGGCGTTACGTATCGTTGACAACCGGTGGGCGATAACCACGCAGGTCATTTTCCGCCTTTTGACTGCGTCCATAACTCTTTTTTCCGTTGGCGGATCCAGCGCGCTCGTTGCCTCATCCAGGATCAGGAGCGTTGGCTTTTTGATAAAAGCCCTTGCGATCTCCATCCTCTGCCTCTGTCCTCCGGAAAAGTTTTTCCCGCCTTCTGTCATCATATAATCCAAGCCGTTGGCCCGCTGCATGATATCGTTATATATGCCCGCATCCTTACATGCTTCGATAATCGTCTGCTCGTCAACGCTGTCGTCCCAAAGGGTGAGATTATCCCGTATCGTCCCCCGGAACAAAGCGATATTTTGATTGACGATACTGACGCTTTGCGTAAACAGATACCGTTCAATGTCCAGACGCTCTTTGCCATCGAAAAGGATCTTTCCGGAACGGATCGGGTAGATTCCTGTGATCAGATTAGCAAGCGTTGATTTCCCGCTGCCGCTGCCACCGACAAAGGCGACCATCTGCCCCGGTTCGACCACAAGCGAAAAATCTTCAATGAACGCCGGGTCAAACTTTCCATATGCAAAATTGACATTTTCAAAAATCAGCTGTCCGCTCAGCCGGCTTTCCGGATCCTCGATCTCTTCCTTTGCACCGACTGTTCCCGGCACATCCGTTGGATAATTCAATACATCGTCCAGACGCTCCATCTGTGCAAAAACAGTTTCCATATCGCCGACCGCTTCCAAGGCGGTATTGACCGGCGAGAGAAACTGCGTCAAAAACCCCTGGAACGCCAGCAGGAAACCGATCGTCAAGTCGCCGTTCAAAATCTGAATCACACCCACTAAAAGAACGGCGGCATTACAAAGATCCATCATCAATTCCGGCAAGAACCGGGTGATCATCATGCTGCTTTGAAGCTGGATCTTGGAATTTTGATATTTCGTAAGATACCCCGTGATCTTCTCAAAGTATCCTTTCTCTGCACCGCTTGCCTTGATCGTCTCGATCATGGAGACGCCCGCCATAGCGGAACCCGTATACTTTCCTTCATCGCGCGATATATTTCTGCTCGCATTCCTGTTTTTCACAGATAAGATACGCCAGGTCACTGTTTCGACTGCCAAAGACACAAAAGCGATCAGCGCCATCCATGGATTTAAGGACAGCAGCACCAGAAAATACAGCGCCGCCATGATGATATTGATCAGGGTAGGAATCAGGTCGTCAAACAAGGTGTTCGTAACCGTGTCATTATCCATCTGCCTTCCGCTGATATCGCCCGGAGCCCTCTGCTGAAAAAAATCCACCGGCAGACGCAGCGCATGCCACATATAATTCATATTCATTTCCAATCCCATCATACGCTTCGAGCGGAACAATAGTGCAGAAAAAAAGATGCGGAGCAGAAATGTCACTGCAAGAAGCAAAAGCATGGCAAAGAACAAATTCTGCATCCATTCTTTTGCATAGGAAAGAACAACATAATCCATAAAGATCCGTTCCATCGCCGGAGCAAACAGTCCCGCTATGGCGATCAGCAGGCCGCTGAGACATACGGCCGCCATTGCCGCCTTATAGTTTCCTATGTAACGTCCCAGGAAGTGCGTAAAGCTCTTCGGCTTGCCCTGGGGCTGAAAGTCTTTTCCCGGCTTCATCACCAGCGTAATGCCGGTATATGATTTGTCAAACTCCTCCATAGATACTTCGATCACGCCGCTGGCGGGATCGTTGATGATAGCTTTGTCCTTCGTGAACCCGTCTAACACAACGAAGTGGTTAAAATTCCAATGGATGATCACCGGAAATTGCTCTAAACGCTTCAACCGTTCTGTTGTATATTTATAGCCGGCCGCTTCCATTCCATGGAATCTTGCCGCCTTTAAGATATTGCCCGCTTTGCTCCCATCGCGCGAAACGCCGCAATCGTTACGCAATTCTTCCAAAGGAATATAGCGCTTATAATATGCCAAAACCATTGCAAGGGAAGCTGCGCCGCATTCCAAAGCTTCCATCTGCAGGATGACGGGAACCTGTAACCGTTTGCCCATTCTCTATATCTCCTTTTTCATCCCAGCCGCCCCGGCTCTTTTCCCTAAAAGAGCAGACTGATCGGGCTGTCGTTTTCTACAATCACTCTTATGTCGCAGACTGTTCCAACATCAACAGCAAGGGAATTCCCCTTGACGTTTGACCATTGGAAAAGGTTGTCTGAATTTTCATCTACCTGGACGCTGATGCATACTTCTACGGCGCTTTCCTCCGGAAGCACGTCTTTGATATATTCCAGGTTGCCATAATATTTCAGCAGGCTGTCCTCTGTCACCGGAATCGATCCGATAGAAGTGATGTATCCCTCCATATACCCATACTCCTCGCGGGAGGCATAGGTAGGCGATATCTGCGCCTCCATCCCCGCTTCCAGACGTTTCGCCGTCTTTAAAGGGACATAGGTGACGATCTGCCGGTTATTCATATATTGGTTATTGATCACGATCGTTGCGATCTCATCTCCCGATGACACGATCTGGCCAACGGATGCCATGCTCTGGATCATGCCATCGCTGGAAGCGCGGATGACAGAATTTTCATTATATTGCTCCAAAAGATTGCTCAATGTTTTTTGATATTCTTTTTTCTCATCTTCCGATGCCGTCTTGAGTTCTTTTTTTAATGTCTCGATCTGCTCCAGCGTAGCATCATCGGGTACCGTTGCAATGATATCGCCTTTTTGCACGTTATCTCCGATCTGATAGAGGACGTCCTGCACGATGCCTTGCCGCGCCGCAGTCATAGAAGAAATGCCTGATTTTGGAAATACGATCCCTTCCAGGGAGACAGCGCTGCTGATATTTCCATTGATCCCCCACGCCAGCAGGGAGCCGAACAGAAGGATAAACGCCAATAGCCCCAGCCAGACGTGCGGCTTCACGACTTTTACCTGCTGGTCAAGCTGTTCCGGGGTTGCCATGCTGTTTAACGCCGACTCCTGAAATAGCTTACTCATTTCCATCCACCTCCTCAAGCGCAAAACTTGTGCCGGAAAATACTTTATATTGAATCTCTGACTGTAATTTGTATTCTTTTGAATAGCCGGCGTCCTCGCCACTGACCCATTGGTATTTATTTTTATCGATAAGCCGATCCCGGATCTGCTCCCCGGTCTTTGCCCCATCCTTCAATGCAGCGATCAGCACAGCCGTCATATCGTATCCCTGATACGCCGCAGCAGTCATTTCGTCTTCTCCCATCTGATACTCCTGGCAGAACCGGTCGATAAAGTCTTTTTGGATGTCTGTCGGTTTGATCGGATACGGTTCCGGATATGCCATCCCGTCCATCCACTGCCCATACCTTTCAAGGTACGAACTGGAATCCAGCGAGTAATCGCCAATCACCAGAAAGTCTTTATCCCTCTGCTTAATATATTGGATCAGCTGGAAGATCCACTCCTTCTGCTCCAGCGTCTCGATATACCGGCAGATAAAAAGCGTATCCACTCCCAGCGTTTTCCACTTTTCATACGTGGTCTGCAAGTCGCCCATCATTTCCGGTCCGTTCATAATGTCAACGATCGCCAGATCCTCTTCCTCCGCCTGTTTGCAAAACCCCACGATCTCTTCTGTCTCAAAAGTCGTGTTTGTATGGCTGCACACGATCCGCTTATGTCCGGTCTTTTTACAATATTTCGCCATCGCCACGCCCATATCCTTGGAACTCAGATAACCGTCAAACAGATAACCCGATTTCTTTTCCAATGTCTCTTCATAACAGCCCTGGGTGGCAAACACCGGTTTTTTCGCGCTTTTAAAAAAAGGAATCTCCGCATCGATTACTTCGTAATCCTGAAAACTCAAGACAGCTACCACTTTGGGATCCTTTGCCAGGCGCTTTGCCATTGCAAGCCCTGTCTCATAATCGCCTTTGTCGTCATAATGTTTCCAGGAGACGTCAATCCCTTCTGCCTCGTCTTTGAACGCCAGCTTTAGGCCGCGGACAAAATTTTCATCCAGATTGACATAATCCTCTTTGCCAAGCAGGGCGATCTCATAGGACATTTTTTCTTCCCCGCCCTTCTGTTTTTCGCATCCGCATAAGGACAAAAATAAAAAAAGGATGATTCCCAACCGCAATTTCATCTTCATTATATGTACCCTCTTTTCCTTCTGAGCATTTTTCTGATTAAACTTTTTGCAGGCAAGGTAAACTCTTCTACATTATATATGATTGTAATTAATGGGAAAACGCATTTCAATAAAATTGCGCGAAATGATTTCTAATGGCGCAGAAAAACTTTTTCTATATTGATATTTTACAATCTTAGTAGTATCATAAACAGTAGACTTTGATGAAATGAGGGATTGTATGATTGCATTAGCTGTACGCGGACTGACCGGCTATCTTTTTCAGCTTCTGCCCTGTGCTTTTTTCTGTCTGTATCCCTTTTATGATGATTTCCGCGAACATAAGAATAAACTATTTACAGCCATAGGCGTCACATTTTCCGTGATGGCTTTCTTCTTTACCAGATGTTATGTGCTATATATCACTTCTGACACAGGCAGCTATTATAACCTGGAACTTACCCTGATCTTTCTATTGTCGGTGATCCTGTTGCTGATCTTATACCTGACCATGATCCGGGCGGAGGCTGCGCATAAATTTTTTATCTTAACCTTGATACTCAATTACGGCTTCCTCATGACGGAGATCATTTCCTCTGTGTCTTCTTTCCTCTCAGAGGATTATATGTACAATACGCCTGTGCTGATCTTGCATCTGGTGTTCAACGCTATCCTGTTCCACCCTATGCTGACGATCCTGCGCAATGCGCGCAATGCGTTCAAAAGCAAGATATCCACAGAAGTCTGGTGGAGCGCTACAATGGTTCCGTTTATTTTTTTCCTGGGGCTGCTTCTCTTTTATGAGATCCCGCTGACCGCCAATGTCTCTTATCATCATGTGCTGGTACTCTTCGGCAGGGCAATGGAAATCCTTATGTTTTTCGTCTGCTATGTGATCCTTCGTATTATAAATACTGTCCAGCATCTGACAATAGAACGGATTTCTTTAGAAAAAACCGTTGAAAACTATAAAGCCGCCGCCTCAGCAGCGGAGCAGGACCGGGAAGCCCGCCATGAATTCCATCACCATATCGCCGCATTATCCATCTTACTGCAAAATCAGGATTATGCCCGGGCGAAAGCTTATCTGGACAAGATTTCCCAGAATATCGTCCAGAATCCGGTCCATTTTTATACGCACCACCTGCTTCTGAATTCCATGCTGTGCGAATATGAAAAACACGCTTTGGACATGAATATTCATGTCCAATATACTATCTCCGTCCCCAATCCTTTCTCCATGGACGATTTGGATCTGTGCCACTTCTTGTCCAATCTTCTGGACAATGCATTGGAAGCCAACGGGCATCTGCCCCCGAAAAACCGGCGGCTTACGCTGGTCATCCGGCAAAACGGCAATTTCTTATATTTCCTGTGCAAAAACCCCTGCGACCTTTCGCTGCTGCACGCTACGAGGAACGGATTCAGCACTACCAAGGAAAACGCACGGACACATGGCTACGGCATCACCATCATGAAACGGATCGCCGAAAAGTATAACGGCGTGTTTCAGACAGATATCAGCAACTCGACATTTACGGCAACCGCCAACTTATGCACTCCGCCGGAACACGGACGGAATGTGGACAGAATCCAACAAATGCAATGAATGAATAACAGAAAAAAGAAGGAGAGGATACATCATGTATTATATTGGAATTTGTGATGACGAGCCGGTTTTTCTGGATACGATCGCCGAAATGGCTAGAATGATCTTAACAGACTTATCCATAGACTTTCATATTTCTGTTTTTAATAGCGCTGAAGAACTGACGGAATATCTCAGCCTGCCGGATACCTCCATGGATCTTCTGCTTCTGGATATCCTGATGGATGGACAGACGGGGATCGAGCTTGCCCGGGAACTCCGTTGCCAAAACAATTCCCTTCCGATTATTTTTATCACATCCACGATGGACTTTGCCCTGGATGGATACAAAGTGGAAGCGACCGGCTACATCCGGAAACCGGTGGAATATACAGAGCTTCAGGAAGCGATCGAACGCACATGGCGCCGCCAGCCGAATAAACTCATTGTGCTTAACTCGCCCTCTCATTCTGTCAGCTTCCACCAAAACGATGTCTTATACCTGGATATCTATGATAAAGAGCTTTCCGTCCATCTCAAAGACGGCGAGTCGCTCCGGCTCTCCATATCTTTGCATTCCGCTATATCCAAACTGCCGCAGCAGCAATTCGTCCAATGCCACAGGAGCTATGTCGTCTCCCTGCCTGCGATCATTTCCATTTGGCGGTACGGCATTGAGCTGAAAAATCACGAAAGCATTCCCCTCAGCAAAACTTACTATGCCACCGTGCAAAATGCGCTGCTCAACTGGGCTTCTATGGGATAGCTAAAAATCACACTTGATAAAACATCGCCTTTCCGCTAAGATAAAAGCAAAGGGACAGCACCTTTTATTTGCCAGTGGACAAGGAGGGAACATGAAAAAGAAAAAGAGGGAAACCAAACGGACCAGATGCTGGGCAGAGGTATTTGTCATATTGGGACTTCTCAGTGTGATCCTTGTCAATAGTCTGTATCTGGATGGATATTTGTGTTATGAGAAGGCTTATGAATGGGAGACTCTGATCGCCGGCAGTAATGGCTATACGGCAGAAAATAACACCTTTCATTATACCGGAAATGAGCAGAGTTATGTACAGATCTACTCTATGGAGGGGATAGATCAGCTCATGCTGGCATTTGGGGAACCGGCAGCGGAAGATATCCACATCGTGGTCAAATATATGGATCCGGCAGGAAATATATCAGACATGATCTCAGAGGGTACTTGGAAGAAAGGTAAATATACGGCGAAAATAGATATGGAGGCCGGACAATATAATTTCTATTATCTCATGATCCCCAGTGATTTTACCCTGAATAAAGCATACTATGCCACAGAGCATGGATATGGGAGCCATTCCAAGATTAAATGGATGTTTGCCGCCTTTGTAATGGTGATGATCCTGACCGTTATTATCATGCGCATTGATAAAACCAGCGCTCTTGTAGGAAAGATGGATCAGACAGTGACAGGATGGCTGATAAATTTGTGGAAGAATAAAAAAGAGATCAGGAAAAAAGCCGTTTTCTATGTTGGGATTCTTCTGCTGACCGTCCTTGCGGCGTATCTTGGAACGCTCAGCGGTAAATATGTATTTTCTGCGAAAGTATTTTGGCTGGCTGTTTTCTTAGGGGGCATCCTCGGTATGTTTGTGGTGAATTACAGGCAGATGTCCGAGAGAATAGAATGGATCGGATTCTTTGTGATCCTTTTAACCGGCGCTATGTTTGCCTTTTTATCACCAGCCAATGTGGGTGTGGGATGGGATGATGAGATTCATTTTCGTAATGCGGTTCAAATATCCCATATACTGGACAATAAAATTTCTGCGGCAGATCTCGCCATCATCCACGACTACACAGATGTCGCTTTGGAAAAGAGATATTATGCCAGAGAGGATCAGGAACGGTATACAGAAATTCTGGATGACCTGCAGGAGGCCCGGTATTATTCAGAAATAGGAGATTTCTCTACTAAAAATACATGGATCGCATATGTACCTTCTGCTATTGGACTGTTAGCGGGGAGAGGATTGGGACTATCCTTTTACGCCACGCTTGCACTGGGAAGATGGATGAACACCCTTTTGTTGGCGGCGCTGTGTTATTGGGCAATGAAAAAACTAAAAACAGGCAAAATTGTGGTTCTTTTGATCGCCTTACTTCCCACCAATATATTTATATCAGGCAGCTATAGCTATGACACCTGGCTGACAGGCTGGTCCATCCTGGGGCTCTCTGCCTTCTTTGGGGAATGGCAGAGGCCGGAGAAGAAAATAGACAAGCTGACGCCGTGGCTGATCGGTGTTTCCATGTACTTGGCGGTACTTCCTAAGCAGGTATATTTTCCGTTGACTTTCATCGCACTTTTTTTACCAATGTCCAAATTTCAGAACAAAAAAGAGTGTTGGAAATACCGTTGCATTTTGCTGGCGGCCGCATTTTTACCATTTATTGCCGTCTATCTGCAGAATATAGCAGGAAACGGAATGGGAAAGGGAGACGTGAGAGGGGGAGAGGCGGTAGATGCCAGCTCTCAGATGGATTTTATCCGTAACAACCCGATGCGGGCAGGCAAGATACTTTTACTGTTCTTAAAACACTATCTGAATCCGTTGTCCCAAGGACCGGAATATATCACCAAAATGGGTTACTGGGGTTATTCTCCGATCAATGCGAGGATTCTCTTGGGAACCATGGTAGCAGGAGCCCTTGTGAGCCGGGAAGAAGGTGAGACAAGATTCCCATGGTGGACAAAGTTAGGGGTTCTTGTAGTATATTGTGGGATCGGTTTTATTGTTGCGTTCTCCATGTATGTAGCATTTACCGGGATTGGAGCGGAATCGGTAGCCGGCTGCCAGGGAAGATATCTGATACCGGCATTATTTCCTCTGCTCTATGTATGTACCCGGTTTCCGTTTAAAACCAGGGTCAAAAATGTTTTGAGGGAGGCGAATATCCATATCGCCCTGATCGGCATCATGGTATTTGCTTCTCTGTGGGGACTATGGACCGGCTGCCTGGCATTGTATTAATGTATTGTGCCTGTATATCTGATAGGTATGATAATTATCAGAAAATTTTAAAAGAATAGGAGTCTTGTAATGCATAAAGTGACAATGATCATTCCGGTTTACAATGTAGAGAAATATCTTGCCAGATGTCTGGATAGTCTGATCGGTCAGACGTATGAAAATTATGAGATCATTTGTGTGAATGACTGCAGTCCGGATGGCAGTCAGAGGATTTTGGAGGATTATGAAAAGAAATATCCACAGCTATTTCGCGTGATACAGAATGAAGAAAATATGGGACAGGGCAGGAGCAGGATGCGCGCAGTAGATCAGGCTGCCGGTGACTACATCATGTTTGTTGACAGTGATGATTATGTTGCGAAGGATTATATAGAGCGGTTTATATCTGAGGTGGAGGAAGCCTCGTATGATGTTGTGATCGCCGGGTATACCAGAGATATTGATGGGAACTATAAGGAACATGATATTCAGGATAGTCCCTGGACACTGCTATGTTATCCCCTTGCCTGCGCCAAGATGTTTCGGAAAAATTTCATATTGGAGCATGGGATCGATTTTTCGGATGCCCGGGCTGGGGAGGATATCTATTTCAGTATGGCGATTTTCTACCAAGATGTAAAGTATAAGATCATCCACTATTATGGTTATTATTATTATTTAAACAGAACGTCCACGACAGGTACGCTTACCTATGATAAAAAACTTGAGGTAACGGTCTCTCAGATGTTTACTAATTTTATGAAGAAATTTCCGCTGGAAAAGATATCAGAAGAAAAAAGGCGTATGATAGAATACACATATGTAACCAATATGGTAAATGCGCTAGTAACCTATGGACATGGATGCAGACCGCATAGGATGAGAGAAAAGCATCAATTTTTTATCAGAGACCTGAAAAAGAAATTTCCCGATTATAAAAGGAATCCCTATTTCACGGTGAGGAAACCAAAGGGGCAGAGCAGTAAGATCCATGCCGGGGTGGGAACGACAATGTTATTGCATCGGGTTCATCTGGATGCCTTTCTGTTTTGGGTTATATCGTGGGTGTGATCTGTCATTTCTGTTTGTGGGTAAGAAGCCGTTTTTCCATAAACTCATAGAGAAACCAACCCACAATCATAGAAAGAGGGAGAGTCATCAGCATGTTTCCATATATATTCATTGTGCCGCCGAAGGACCATACCAGACATTGCTGGATCGGGAAAGCACAAAGGTAGATACCGTAGGAGATTTTACCCAGATTGCCCAGCAGCTCAGGGATACGTTTGCAACAGAAACCTGTGTATGCAAGAATATATGGAAAGCCCAGATATAATCCTAGCAGTAAAGTACCACTGAAGTTTGATATTATAATTACGAGAATGGCAATGATAAGAAATCGGTAATCCATTTTAATGCTGTCGCGAAAGATATAATAAAAAATTCCGGCAAAAAACATAAGGACAGGTAAGACCATGGAGTAGATCATGCCTAAGCTCATTTGTTTTGATAAAATTAAGAATAAAATATCAAACAGGATAGACAGAACCAATAAAATCTTCATAGGAAGCTTTTTGTGCAATTTGAGTTTGAATAAAAGAAAGCAGGCAACATAACAGACTGCTTCTACGGGTAATGTCCAAAGGGAGCCATTCACTGTAGAAAGATAACTATTATTTTCAAATACACCCGGCAGATCATGGACTAAGATCAAAATGCTGTTCAGCAGGTATAGATAGGTTCTTGGATCTACAAAATATCTATAAATGGGAAGAGTTGTAACGATCGGCCCCATTATGAAGGTGGATAATATTACGACTGCTGCTAAGGGAGGAATGATCCGGATGACCCTCTTCATAAAATATTGTTTTGCGCTGGTACTTTTTTCAAGACTTTTGGAAACAAGCAGGCCACTGTAAAAAAAGAAAACGCATACAGCAACGCCACCCATAGTGTATTGACCATTGGTGATAATATTAAACCATTCGTTATCCATAGTGCCAGAGGCCAAAGGAAATGAGTGAGATAGAATGACCATGACTGCAGCAATAAATTTGATAAAATTAACATTTGTACTATAACTGGAATAAGAGTTGTATTTCATATTGTGATTATAATTCAAACGAATTATATACCTTCCTTTCCATAAAAATGAATGTGGCCGTGTTCCCGTACAAAGGCAGAAGGTGATATAAAGCCAAATACATGGCAAGCAACATTCTCACTTTGCCTTCGCAAGAATAACTGCCTCCACTGCCTGTGTCAGTTTTCTCTCCAGCTTCTCCGCTTCCTCCCGGGTATCCGCATTGACGGAGAGATATGTTTTCAATTTGGGCTCTGTTCCGGAAGGCCTCACCACCACAGAGCAGCCTCCCTCCAGGAGAAATTTCAGAACATCTGATTTTGGCAATCCATCCAGTCCCTTTCCATAATCCAGGCATTGCAATACCTTTTTGCCTGCAAAGGAATCAACCGTTCCCCGGAATTGCTCCATGATCTGCTGCATCTTTTCAAACCCGGCCGCCCCCTCAAACTCATAGGAATGCAGCGTATTCAGGCAATATCCATAGGTCTCGTAAAGCTCCTGAAGTTTTTCCAGCAGGCTGATCCCCTGTGATCTATAATATGCAAACATCTCACAGATAAGAAAAGCCCCATTTACCGCATCCTTGTCTCTCACATACGAACCGCTGAGGTATCCATAGCTTTCCTCAAAACCAAAAATGTAATCTTTCTCTCTGTTATTTTCCTCCAGCAGCCCAATCTGTTCTCCAATAAATTTAAAGCCGGTCAGGACATTGATCGTGTCCACTCCATAATGTGCAGCGATCTGCTCCGCCAGATCCATGGTCACAATCGTCTTTATCATAACAGGATGTTCCGGCATAGCGCCCATTTTCTGACGGCGGCTGCAGATATAATCTAACAGAAGGATGCCTGTCTCATTTCCTGACAATAACACATAGTCCTCCGAGTCCTGGCCAGAGGCGTCTTTTTCCGTATTTTTCACAGCAATTCCTACTCTGTCACAATCCGGATCCGTGGCAAGAAGTAAGTCCGCATTATATTTTCTGGCATAGGAAATCCCCAGTTCCATTGCCTCACGGATCTCGGGATTGGGATAGGGGCAGGTAGGGAAATTACCATCGGGTAATTCCTGCTCTTTCACTACTGTAATATTTGTATAGCCACTTTCCTGCAAAGTGCGCAGCACCATTTTTAATCCGGTACCATTCAGAGGGGAATATACAATAGATACGTTCTTGTCAATGGATCTCTCTTCCTCTGCTCCTGCGTTATCCCCGGACAGCAATGATTCTCC
Organism: uncultured Lachnospiraceae bacterium; assembly: GCA_947589315.1. Classification (GTDB taxonomy): domain Bacteria; phylum Bacillota; class Clostridia; order Lachnospirales; family Lachnospiraceae; genus Jutongia. The sequence continues at coordinate 34,220 of CANPZE010000018.1, forward strand.
CTTCACACACTCTACAAAGTCCGTAATAACATCCTGTGAGATCTTTTCTATCTGTCCCTTTTCAAGGACAGTATTATCCTCTCCGGATGCATTGGCGTCCAAACCTTTTACATCAGCAAAAATATCTACCTTTTCGATCTCTGCCAGGATTTGTTCTGCCGCTTTGGTGGTAATCTGGCATCCATCCATTCCATATACCTTGTATCCATTATATTTTGCCGGGTTGTGGGAGGCAGTGACCATGACGCCGGCAGCACAGTGCAGCCTCCTGACGGCAAATGACAAACATGGGGTGGGCATCAGTTCAGAATAAATAAATACATGGATCCCATTGGCTGAAAACACATTGGCCGCAATCTCGGCAAAGCGATCCGACTTGATCCTGGAATCAAAACTGATGGCAATGTTTCTTTCATCTTCTTTAAAATTTTTATTTACATAATTTGCCAATCCCTGGCTTGCCTTTGCCACGGTATAAATATTCATGCGGTTGGTTCCTGCTCCGATCACTCCCCGCAGACCGCCTGTTCCAAATGCCAGATTACGGTAAAAGGCATCCTCTGCCGCCTCTTCCTTTCCTGCCATCTCTTTTAACTCTTTCACAACGTCCTGATCTGCAGTGGCATACTGACACCAGCGGCTATATTCCTTCTCAATCATTTCTTTCATACTATGTTCCATTTTCAGCCATATTTTCATGTACTATCTTCATAGAACATGAAGCTATTTCCTTTCTTTTATATTATATTAGTTTCTGTTTCGCTGACCGCCGCCAAACAATACTTGGCGCAGTCCAAAAAACAAATATTTAGCAGCTAACTCGGAGAAATTGCGCCTTTCCATGGATCTTCAGTGGTACAGACCCCGCCGGGACAAAAATACAATCTCCCTTAAAAAAATTCAGCATCTCCCCATTTTCCTCCAACAAAACTCCACATCCCTTCAAGCATAAAAGCACCTGGAAGGAATTGCTGTCCGTCTGGAAATCTGCCATAGCACGGCATCTTTCTGTGTTGATCAGCTGACGTTCCACTTGAAAATACTTGCACCGGTATAGAAATTCGGAGGCGCAGCCTCTCTGGTAGTGCAGTACCCGCATAGGCTGTCTGGGTTCTGCTGCTCCCTTTAGATTCACTACCTCCAGAGCTTTGTCGATATGGAGTTCCCTTTTTTGTCCATTCTTATCGGTCCGGCCATAATCATACATACGGTACGTAAGATTAGAGTTTTCCTGAATCTCTGCGATCAGCGCACCGGCGCCAATAGCATGAACCGTTCCAGCCTCAATAAAAAAAACATCATCCTTTTGTATTTTTATCTTCTGCAGAAATCTTTCTACCGTCCCTTCCTCCAGGCTTTCCCGTAATGTATCTTTATCCATATCCCAGTAAAAGCCATAGACCAGCTCAGAGTCCTTTGCTGCATCCATTACATACCACATTTCTGTTTTTCCCAGGGAACCGTTTTCATGTTTCATGGCATAGGCATCATCCGGATGCACCTGCACGGAAAGATTCTGTTTGGCATCAATAAACTTGATCAGGATGGGTAATTCCCCCTGCCTGGCGGCCTCCGTCATGAGCGGGTGGCTCCCCAGATACTCTGGATGTTCTTTCAGCACCTGGGACAAATGCTTCCCCCTGTGTTCTCCGCTGGCCACAACACTTGGTCCGTCTGGATGAGTGGAACATTCCCAAGTCTCTGCTAATGGTGTTTTATCGATGTCTTTTGAAAAATCATCCCGAAGTCTTGTCCCTCCCCAGAGATAATCCTTCCCTTCCGGCTTCAGCAAAAAAGGTTTGTGGCCACTATTCTTCCAATTCAAATTTTTGTTTGTCATCCACACTAATCTCCTTACCCAGCTGCACCTCCATCACCTTCAATTCCGTTTCCGCAATGATCGTATGGCGGCAGCCGGCCTGCATGGTTATCACGTCTCCCGGCTGCACGGGCTGCTCCATGCCATCTACAATGGTTCTCCCCTTCCCGGACAAAATGGTCCAGACCTCATCCCGGTGTTCATGGCTGTGATAATTCATGGAATGTCCCGGATTGAGGGTCACCTTAATAGTCAAACTGGATTCCTCCACATCCAGAACCTGAAAACTTCCCCAGGACTTCTCTGCAAACATGATCTGCTGATGAATCCTATCCACATAGGGTTTAATATAGGCAGACTGCTCTTTGTCAGAAACCAAAATCCCCTCCGGACTGGCAGATACCACTACATCCTCTAGTCCCATACAGAGTACGGGTACATCCAATTCATTAATGATATGGACATTTTTGCACTTTTCATTCATCTGCGCATCCCCTACTATATGGCTGCCCATTGCTTCTGTCAAAGTATTCCAGGTGCCCAGATCCTTCCACTCACCAGCGTACCGCATCACTTGAATGCTAGATTCCTTTTCCACGACAGCATAATCAAAGCTTATTTTTTCTAAGGATGCATATTTATCAAACAGATCCTGATAATCTACAAAATCAATTAACTCATGTGCCTTTTCCAAAACATATTTCAGTTTATATGCAAATATCCCGCCATTCCACAGCGCCCCTCTGGCAATATACTCTCTGGCCGCAGCCTCATCCGGCTTCTCCTTAAAGGTCTCTACCGGGCTGACATGCTCCTTGCCGCAGGGTATGATATATCCATATTTTTCACTGGGATAAGTGGGTTCAATTCCCATCAATGTTAAATTGGCTTTCCCCTGGTCTGCCAGAATACCCAGTTCCTTCACAGCGGCAAAATAATCCTCTTCTACATAGGGATCTACAGGACAGACCACAACAGACTCTTCCTCCGATACCCCCTTTACATCATGCAGGTAAGCGGTAGCAAGGGCGATCGCCGGAAACGTATCCCTCCGGCATGGCTCCACGGAAATTCCCACATCTGTTCCCAACTGATTGTGAATTGCCGATACTTGAGTTTTAGAGGTTGCGATTGTCACCGTAGCATCTTTATCTATAGAATAAATCTGCCGGCATACTCTCTGCACCATAGATTCATAACCGCCATTTTTTGTAGGGAATATTTTGATAAACTGTTTGGAACGGATATCATTTGACAAAGGCCACAGTCGTTTTCCGGATCCACCAGATAATAATATTAAGTTCATAATACCTCTCTTTCACGCTTTCCATCATACTGGCAGCAACCAGCACGCATCTCTTTTACTTATCTCTCTGCCCGAACTGCATTGTTTAAAAAGTCATCATATGCCAGACGGATTCCCTCTGCAAGCTCTGTCTTATAGGTCCATCCTAACGCTGCGCTTTTGGATACATCCAGTAATTTTCTCGGAGTGCCATTTGGCTTAGAAGTATCCCATCGGATCTCGCCTTCATAACCAACTATTTTTGCGACCAGCTCGGCCAGTTCCTTAATGGACAGTTCCTTCCCTGTCCCTGCGTTGACTGTCTCATTTCCACTATAATGGTTCATCAGAAAGACACAAAGATCGGCCAGGTCGTCTACATACAAAAACTCCCGCAAGGGGCTTCCGTCACCCCAGCAGGTCACATATTCCAAACCGTCCTCCTTTGCCTCATGAAACCGGCGGATCAGCGCCGGAAGAACATGACTGTGGGTAGGATGATAATTGTCGTTGGGACCATATAAGTTCGTGGGCATGACACTGATATAATCCGTCCCATACTGACGGTTCAAAAATTCACAATATTTCAGCCCGGAAATCTTAGCCAGTGCATACGCCTCATTGGTTTTTTCAAGAGATGAAGTCAACAGACAGTCCTCCTTCATGGGTTGCGGCGCCATACGGGGGTAGATACAGGAGGAGCCTAAAAATTCCAATTTCTTACAATCATTTTGCCACGCAGAATGAATCACATTCATTTCCAATATCATATTTTCATACATAAAATCTGCCAAAGCACTGCTATTGGCCTCAATGCCGCCTACCTTGGCAGCCGCCAGAAATACATACTCCGGCTTTTCCTCTGCAAAAAACTGCTCGACCTGATCCTGCCGGCACAGATCCAATTCTGCATGGGTTCGGGTAAGTAAATTAGTGTATCCCTGCCGTTCCAGTTCCCTGACAATTGCTGATCCAACCATTCCCCGGTGTCCTGCCACATATATTTTTGCATTTTTCTCCATCATCTTTGTTTCCTCATTTCCATGTAACTATACTGTTGTTGTTCCATCACACTTCAGGTTGGTTCTGCCTTTTTTCCCGCTTTGCCAGTTCCCTGTCATGTGCTGCCATGATACGCACCAGCTCTTCATAACTGGTCTTCTGCGGATTCCAGCCCAGCTTGGTTTTTGCCTTAGTCGGATCTCCCCACAGGTTGTCCACATCCGTGGGACGGAACCACTCCGGATTGACACAAACCAACATCTTTCCTGTATTCTTGTCATATCCCTTCTCTTCCAGTCCGGTTCCCTCAAAACGGAGTTCTATGCCATTTGCGCGGAATGCTTTTTCCGTAAAATCACGCACCGAATGCTGCTCCCCCGTAGCAATTACAAAATCCTCCGGCTCATCCTGCTGCAAGATCAGCCACATACATTCTACATAATCCCTGGCATAGCCCCAATCGCGGAGAGAATCCATATTTCCCAGCTCTAAATGATCCTGGAGGCCCTCTGCAATCCTTCCTGCTGCCAAAGTGATCTTACGGGTGACAAAGTTCTCTCCCCGGCGCTCCGATTCATGATTAAATAAAATTCCGTTTGCCGCAAACATTCCATATGCCTCCCGGTACTCTTTGGTGATCCAGAAGCCGTACTGCTTTGCCACCGCATAAGGACTGTATGGGTGGAACGGTGTTGTCTCTTTCTGAGGTATCTCCTCCACCTTTCCATAAAGTTCTGACGTCGATGCCTGATAAATCCTTGTCTTTTGGGTCAGTCCCAATATACGTACCGCTTCCAAAATACGAAGAACTCCTATGGCATCCACATCGCCGGAATATTCCGGCACATCAAAGGATACCTGTACATGGGACTGGGCCGCTAAATTATATATTTCATCCGGCTCTACCAAATGAATGATCCGGATCAGAGAAGACGAGTCCGATAGATCGCCGTCATGAAGCGTAATCGCATTCTCCGCCAGCAGATGATCGATCCTGGCTGTATTAGAAATGGAAGCTCTTCTGACAATTCCGTGAACCTCATATCCCTTTTCCAATAAAAATTCCGCCAGATAAGATCCATCCTGTCCTGTAATTCCTGTAATCAATGCTTTTTTCAATATGCTCACCATTTCCTTTCTCTGCTATTTTTTACAATGATATCCATTATATATAATTTTATATCTGAAAATAAGGGTATATCTTGCATAAAGATAGCATTATATTGACTTTTATGTTATACTGGAGCTGATACAGACAAACAGATATGCTTTCTCTTTTTATACCACATTTCTGTAGTAATTATGCATGATGAGAACGGAGTAAATTATGAGTACATCCTTATTTGCCGGGCAGAATGTCCCATCCAACCGCATTATCTATACCCCCTCTCTCTTTGCCAAGAATAATCTGATTTATCTTCAGGAAACGGGAGAGGTAACAGCCAAACAGCTCCATACCAGCCAACGGGAAAATCTTTCCTCCTACCTGTTCTTTCTGGTGGTGAATGGCTCCGGTTTTTTGGAATACGATGGACAGACTCACGATCTGGGGGCTGGCGACTGTGTTTTTATTGACTGCCAAAAACCCTATGCACAATATACATCCGAGGATTTATGGACGTTAAAATGGGTTCATTTTTATGGCTCTAATATGAAGGGAATTTATGAAAAATACGTAGAACGAGGGGGACGTCCCTGTTTTCACAGCAAAAATCAGGATGCCTATTTTCAGCTTCTAAATGAGCTTTATGAAATATCCGATTCCCCTATCTTTATCCGGGATATGAAAATATATGAGAAGATCACTTCTCTATTGACATTGCTCATGGAAGAAAGCTGGAATCCTGGAATCTCCAGACACAATTCTTCACACAAACGAAATCTCCAGAATGTTAAGGATTATCTTGACCTGCATTACCAGGAAAAGATCACACTGGAGCATCTGTCCAAAAAATTCTATATTAATAAATTTTATCTGACCCGCATTTTTAAAGAACAGTTTGGTATTTCTGCTACCAGTTATCTTTTACAGGTGCGCATTACGCATGCCAAACAGCTTCTCCGCTTCTCTGACATGTCTATCTCAGAGATCGCACAGGAATGCGGTATGAATGATGCCAATTATTTTTCCCGTATGTTCCGCAAAATTGAGGGGACGAGTCCGGGCGATTTTCGGAAGCAGTGGTGATAGCAGATCATGTCCGGCCCGCTGATAATTGTTATACCCTCATCGGATTTTTCAGATATTCCTGCAAACTCATCAGCTGAAGATCTCTTGCCGAATGGATCATCTTTTCTTCCTCCACCGGCCATGTTATTCCAATATCCGGATCATCGAACCGGATCCCAGTATCCGTTTCTTTATCATATGCTCCATCACACTGATACAGCATTACCGTTCCATCCTGCAGAGAGGCAAAACCATGGGCAAAGCCTCTGGGGATATACAGTGCAAGATGATTCCCGGCACTAAGTTCAAAACCCTGCCATTGTTGGAATGTAGAGCTTCCTGGACGCAGATCCACCAGAACATCAAAGACCTGTCCACAGGGAACGCTGACCAGCTTGGCCTGGGGCTGATGGATCTGAAAATGAAGTCCCCGGATCACATTTTTTGCAGACACAGATACAAAAGACTCATTTAGAGTGAACGGAATTCCATTTTGTGCATAAATTTGTTTTTCAAAGGTTTTCGTAAAACCTCCCCTGTCATCCCCTGCAAAAAAATTATGAATAAGATATGCTCCTGCTAATGGCAGTGCCTCAAAAGAAAAATTACTCACTCAGATTCCTCCTTCAGCCATTTGATCGTATTTTGGATCCCTTCTGCAAAATCTATTGTGGGTACAAAGCCTGTATCCTTTTTTACCGCCTCAATGTCAAACTCCTGATATGTGAGGGAGATGCCTTCAAAGGGTATCTCTCCCAGACCAATCTCAATGGATGCATCCACCTGATCCCTCATTTCACATAGAAATTCCTTCAAAGGACGGGGGGATAGACTTCCAATATAATATGTTTTATTCTCCCTCCCCTTTTCTCCCACTGCACAAAAGGCTTTTGCCGCATCGGCAACGTATATAAAATCATACATTTGATTTCCTTCAGAAAATGCACAGCGCTCACCGCTCAGTAATTTGCGCAGGCTTGTATTAATCAATCTGGGACTGGTCTCTCCCGGTCCATAAATATTGGAAATGACGGTACGGATATAAGAAATCCCCAAACTGCCGGCAATGGTACGGGCAAAATAATCTGCTGCCACCTTCCCACTGGAATAGAGTGTGTTGATACCTGGTGTTGCATCCGTTTTCATCAGTGCATCAATCTCATATTCCATGATACTGGAGGCAAATACAAATTTTCTACATTGCAATTCCCGACAGGCCAACACTGTATCACAGGTGTATCGAAGGTTATTCATCTGAACCTCATAATCTCCCCGGAGTGGACCTGCAGTACCCACCCATGCAAGATGATACAATACATCCACATCCCGGTCTGGAATAATCTGTCCCAGTTTCTTAAATTCTGCCAAATCACAATATACAATGCGTAAACCAGGCAAGTCCTTTATATTCTCTATATTTTCTTTTCTATCTCGGACTACGGCAAGAACTTCTATATTCTGAGACGCCAATTCCCTGCATAAGGCTGTCCCAATAAATCCATTCGCTCCCGTCACAATTACCTTTTTCATCCCTGTACCGCCTCTATCATAATTTTTGCCATATAGTCAATCATTTCATTTGTCATTCCCGGATATACTCCAACCCAAAAAGTATGATTCATAATAAACTCTGTATGATCCAGCGTACCAACTACACGATATGCATCGGTGCCGCGAATTTGGTCAAAGCATGGGTGCTTAATCAAATTGCCACTAAAGAGCAGACGTGTCTGAATATTATGCTCCTCTATATAACGGGTTACCCGATTGCGATCCAAGCCAGCTTCTGAACGCACAGAGACCAAAAATCCAAACCAGGAAGGTATACTGTTCTCCGCCGGCTCCGGAAGGATCAGCTTATCCTGCACGATCTCCAACGCCTGATGGAGGCGATCCCAGTTATGACAGCGCTGCTTAATAAAGGATGGAAATTTCTTCAACTGTTCCACACCTACTGCTGCTTGCAGATCAGTGACTTTCAGGTTATAACCAAAATGACTGTACACATACTTATGATCGTATCCTGATGGAAGCTCCCCATACTGCCCGTCAAAGCGATGACCGCAGAAATTGTCGTGACCGGATGGGCAAATGCAGTCTCTTCCCCAGTCACGATAGGAAAGGATCAAGCGATGAAGCAGGGGATCATCTGTATATACGCAGCCTCCCTCTCCCATCGTCATATGATGCGGCGGATAGAAGCTGCTTGTACCGATATCTCCCCATGTGCCAGTGTATTTTGTCACACCGTCTATCGTATACTTCGTTCCCAGGGCATCACAGTTATCCTCCACCAGCCACAAATTATTTTTATCACAGAAGGCCTTAACAGCAGAAAGATCAAAAGGGTTCCCCAGGGTATGGGCAATCATCACGGCCTTTGTCTTTTCTGACAAGGCCTCCTCTAGTTTCGATACATCGATATTGTACTGTGGGATCGTAACGTCAACAAAAACAGGAACCGCACCATACTGCAGGATCGGAGTGACCGTGGTTGGAAAGCCGCAGGCAACAGTAATAACCTCATCGCCCCGTTTGATCTGGCGTTCCCCAAGCTCTGGCGCCGTCAAGACAGTAAATGCGATCAAGTTGGCAGAAGATCCACTATTGACCAAATGTGCATATTTTACACCAATCCACTCTGCAAACTCTTTCTCAAATCGATCCGAGAACCGTCCTGTGGTCAGCCAGAAATCCAATGTGGCATCCGTCAGACTGCACATTTCCTTCTCGTCAAATACACGGGATGCATAGTTAATGCGGTCTCCCGGCTTAAACTCCTCCTTGTTTTCCTTAAAGTCATGATAAAACTCTTTCACCAGCGCCTTAATCTGGTCACGTGCCTCTGCTTCATTTTTCCAATCAGCCATATCAACCCTCCATAAATTCCTTGATTTCTTTATCCATTTCTGCCGGAATATCTCCGCCAGCCAGCCACACTTTACTAAACTGACAAGTCATTTTCATACACTCATCAATATGCCATCGAGGTGTCCAGCCAAACACAGTCTTAATTTTACTGCAATCAAGCTTCAGAAAATCCGCTTCATGAACTGCCCCCTCCTCTGCCTGATCCTCCCAAGCCGCTCCTTCGCCCCAGTATCTGCAGAATAAGTCCACCAGATCACCTGTAGTCACACAGTCACAGTCATCCGGTCCTACATTATAGTAACCAGAATACTTTTCATCTTCATATTGCTTTTCGGCAATGGTCAGATACATTGCCAGCGGCTCCAACACATGCTGATAGGGTCGGGTAGAATATGGATTTCTCACCCCAATGGTTTTCCCAGCTGATACCGCCCTGACACAGTCAGGAATAATACGGTCATTGGCAAAATCACCGCCGCCGATCACATTTCCTGCTCTTGCCGTGGAAACAGCCACTCTTCCATCTGTAAAAAAGCTATTTTTGTAACTGTGCGTGACCAGTTCGGAACAACTCTTACTATTTGAGTATGGGTCAAATCCATCCAGCGGATCCTCCTCCCGATATCCCCAACACCACTCATTATTATAGTACACCTTATCTGTGGTTACATTCAGCATGCTTTTCACACATAAATGCTGTCGAACGCATTCCATTATATTTACTGTTCCCATCACATTTGTTTCATACGTATATCTTGGTTCTTTATAGCTGTCCCGCACAATGGGCTGCGCCGCAAGATGAAGAACAATCTCCGGCTGCGCCTCGGCAAACACTTTGTCCAAATGCTCCAGATCACGGATATCTCCAATGACACTGGTCATCTTATCTTCCAACCCGGCTAATTGAAAAAGATTGGGGTCTGTGGGCGGCTCTAAGCTATAGCCCGTGACGATCGCTCCTGCATTGACAAGCATCCGGCAAAGCCACGTACCCTTGAAACCGGTATGACCGGTTATCAGAACATTCTTGTTTTTATAAAAGGTTAAATCTAACATCTGTCTTCCTCCAACATCTTAATCTTCCCAGACCTTCCAAGGCGCTTTTCCTGATTCCCACATCTTTTCAAGCTGTTCTTTTTCTCTCACCGTGTCCATACATTGCCAGAAGCCACTATGTTTAAACGCCATCAACTGCTTTTGTGCAGCGGCCTGTTCCATTGGCTCTTTCTCCAGCACTACAGTATCGTCCCGGATCAGATCAATGAACTCCGGCTGGCAGATCATAAATCCAATATTGACCATATTGCCGTCACCCTGGGTCTTTTCACGAAAATCTGTTATCTCACCGTCTGCTGCAATATCCAGGACGCCGAAACGCTGTCCTGCATTATATGCGGACATGGTAACTAATCTTCCATGCTTCCGATGAAACTCCAGTTCTCTGGCAATATCTACATTGGATACCCCATCACCATAGGTAAGAAAGAAAGGCTCATTATCAATGTATGGACGGATGCGCTTAATACGTCCCCCTGTCATAGTATTTAGACCTGTATCCACCACAGTAACCTTCCAAGGCTCCGCAGAATGATGGTGAACCACCATGTCATTCCCCTTACTGAAATCAAAAGTGATATCACTGGCATGTAAAAAATAATTTGCAAAATATTCCTTTATGACCTGCTGTTTATATCCTGCACAGATCACAAATTCATGAAAGCCATAGGATGAATACAGCTTCATGATATGCCATAGGATCGGTTTTCCACCAATCTCTACCATGGGTTTTGGTTTAAACTGGGATTCCTCTGATATGCGGGTTCCAAATCCACCCGCAAGAATAACAACCTTCATTCTGCACCTCCTGGATTTCATATTAGCCGAGTCTGCGTTCTATCTGTTCTAAAATACGCATCAGCATGTATTTCAATTTATTTATTTTTTTATATTTCACGGAAGCCAGATCGCACAGCTTCTTATGATCCAACTCTGCGGACCAGTGACGGTTGGCACCATCAATGTACTGATAAAAATATTCCAGATCAAAGAGTTTCAACCATCGTCTGGCAAAAGGCTCGTGCTCTGCGATACACCTTCTTGTCTTCTCCGTCAGAAGAATAATATCTTGCAGGGTATCTCCTGATAAAGTAGCATTCATTTCAATGCGGTAACCGGCAAGAATATTCTCAACCTGAATAACGGAGGAACAGAGAATCCCCTGATATATAAAAATAGTATCCTCATTTGGATAATATTTATCTGCAAAGCCTCCGATCTGTAATGCGATGTCTCTTCGAAAGGTCATTCCTGCAATATTAATATATCTGCCAAAAAAGAAACTTCTTTTGGTTACATTCTGGTAAGACAGGCTGCCTGGCTCTGCAAATTCAGGAAGTGAATCTGAATCAAAATTGTGAAACCCTACACCAATAATGCCTGGGTTATGATTCGCCTGTATGGCTTCCCGCAGCGATCTTAAGCAATAGGGGCTGAGCAGATCATCATCATGCAGCATGACAATGTATTCCCCTCTTGCCAGATCTACACAGCGGTTCCAATTCCCGCACAGTCCTATATTCTGTTCATTGACAAAATAGGATATTCTATCATCCTGCAATTTTTCCAGCAGATCTCTAGTCTCTCCGGTCACCCCATCCGGATCATTATTGACCACCAGAATTTCATAATTATCCTCATCAATCTGTCCTAAAGCGCTTTGAACGGACACTTCCAAGGTGGAGGCTCTTTTGTAAGTTGGTATCATAATAGTAAAATATGGACGCTCCACTTTATTTGAGATAATTTCCTTAGATGCCACATGGGCATATACCGGAAAATGATCTATCTGTTCATATAGATCAACCGTTTCTGTTTCCATCTTTACACCTCACCATCTTTCTCCCTCATGCGCAGCCATTGATATGATACGATCGGCAGAACGATAAAACTCATGATCATCACGCAAAAACTCCCTAATATGATCCCTGCCAGCCGCATATGCATATATTTGGCAAAAAAGACAGACAGGGGAATATTCATTACAGCCCCTGCCATAGCAATGGCCGTTGGAATCTTAATATGCCCCACGCCACACAGGAAAGAGGAATAATTATTTGCAAACATTTGGGCTATCATATAAATTGCCACAATAAAGATCAGTCCTTTGCCATATTCCAGTCTCCGTCCCAGCCAGATTGCCGCAAAGGGTTCAAACAGAAAGATGCCTGCAACAACTCCTGCCGATAACAGGAGCGTGATCCGGTTGATCTTTCTCATGGTATTTTTCATCCAATTCAAGTCATTATTGGCATTGGCAACAGTGTAGGCAGACCACATAGGCATGATGATGATCGCATGTACCTGGACAAACATGTAAAAGCATTTATACGCCATATCATAGGGAGTAACCTCGCTGCTGCCATACAGGCTTGAAATCAGAAGGTTATCCGTTGTGTTTAACACCAGGGAACAGATCTGCATAATAAAGAATCCAATCCCCATTGCCAGCAACGGCTTCATGTACTTCAGGTTAATAAAGCTTATTTTAGGCCGCAGATACTCACGTTTGCGCGTGATCAAAAAATACAGGATCACATTATCAAACAAGCTTGCCACCCCATACATGACAGCAACTGCCATAAGATTTTCATGAAGAAACCGGGATAGAATAAATAATATACCAATCTGCAATGCCTGTCCAATAACACCTGTAACACTTGTCAGGCCCGGCTGCTGTATCGCATAGGCAGAGGTTCTGCTCAAGGCAAGAACAAAATTAACACAGACAAAGAAAACACTGATAAAAATAACAACATTGGTATCCTCACCCCGCGTATTCAGCTTAAAAAAGCCGCTTAAATCCAAGAGATTCCAAACCAAGGTAATGATGACGCAAAAACAAACGGATATAATGGAGGTTCCCAGGCAAGCGGTGGAAACATAAGTTTGAGCGCTTTTATAATCTTCCTTGGCATAAGCCTCTGCTAATTTATTCCTAAGACCGTTTCCAATCCCAATATCAAAATAGTTGATCCAGGAAACAATGTTTAATATGATCACCCATATCCCATATTTTTCCTGTCCCAAAAAAGAAAGTGCCATCGTGGTATATACCAATGAAAAAACCAGGCTAATGGGTTTCATGAACATGGATATCCCGATGTTTTTCACGATACCTTTATCATCCATTTTCTGTTTTCTCCTGTAATACTTTCAATACATCTGCCGGATTTCCACCTACTACGGTCCAGGGCGGAACATCTTTTGTCACCACGCTCCCCGCGCCTACAACGGCGCCCTCGCCAATGGTAACTCCCTTTAATATCTTACAGCCCGTACCGATCCACGCTTTATCACAAATCTTAATGGGAGCCGACTTTACAACAGACCAGTCTTTATTTTTAATAGGATCGGTTCCAGACATTAGATCCTGATATTCCTGCTCCGTGTCCCTCTTTCTCTCCTCCCAGTCTGTAGAATGGGAATTATGGTCATAAAAGAGACAATCCCAGGCAATGGTCACGTCATTTCCAATCTCAATGCTATTAATGGAAATAAACGTGCTTCCCCCGATATGCACCCTGTCACCAATCCGAATATGGCCTAACCCTGTCTCAAAGATATAGGTTCCCGCTAATACACAATGCTTTCCTGTGGAAAGATATATTTTCGATGCCTCCGGACTCCGCAGATCTACCGTAAATCCTTTGTCATATATTGTTTCCGGACACAAATCAACATAGGGCGCGATCCGCTTCATCATATTTTTATGCCGCCAATTTAAAATAAAACTGATAATATCCATATCTGCCTCCGACTGTGTACTTCCGTTGCAGCTGTAACCTCATTTCTTCTGCAAAGAACCTGTCACTGCTTCTTAACCCATTCATAATAATCTCTGAGACCATCCTTCATTTCCATGCTTTTTTTATATCCCAATTCCCGGATCCGGGAAATATCTGCCCTCCAGTTCAAAGGATCTCCCTCCCGCACGATACCATTGAAGGCTATGTTCTCTCCGCTGATGCCGGCGCACTCCGCAAAATACTCCGTTGCCTTACGAATCGTTACTTCCTCCCCGTTTGCCACATTAAATATCATATGACCTGATTGGGTCGTTGCCAGCAGATACAAGGCCTGTACCACATCATCTACATGGATATAATCCCTGCTTTCCTCTCCTGTTCCAAACATATCCAATCTTCCTGTCTCTCTGGACTTATGAAACATATCCCAGAAAATCTGTTTTTTTAATCCTTTTCCATAAGCAGAAAAGATCCGGGCAACTTTGACATCCATATTATAATTCTTTGAAAAATATCTGCATATATCCTCACACATCACCTTGTGGAGAGCATAGGGCGAAAGTGGATTGCATTCCATATCCTCTGTGATCGGCAGGGTCTTTGGATTGCCATACACTCCGGCGCTGGATAAAAATACAAACCGGGTATCCTCTAACTCCAGCTTGTGAAGCCCGAAGAGAAGATGATGGGTCAATGTAACATTCCCTTGATAATCCATCTCCGGATACTGTACGGATCTGCCCACGTCTGCACTGCCGGCGCAATGAAGCACAATTTCCGGCTGAAAAGCCTTCAACCGGGAGATCAATTCCTCTTCCTTGCCCATATCTACCTTTTTGACAGCCACGCTGCCATTATCGCCGGATGTCAGATCCCACCCCTCCACCATATCTCCATTGTTACAGAAGATTTCTGTCAGTTTGGACCCGATAAAGCCCATTGCTCCTGTTATGAGTACTTTTTTCATATATTACCTCTTTTTCATTTACCATTTAGCAGCCCAGCATCCTGGCAAAGTCTTTGGAATATTCCGCGGCCTCTGCATACATATTTGCAATTCCTTTTTCGACAGAGTCTTTGTGATCCCGCTGATTTTCCTGCCGGATCAGTTCTGCCAGCTGCTTTGCGTCATGGGGATCAAATAAAATACACTTTTCGTTTTTCTGCTCCCTGTGAACCGGGATATCAGAGAGGAGAACGGTCTTGTCCAGCACCTTGGCATCCTCCACTACAGTACCCCAGCCTTCAAAAAGGGACGGCTGGACAACATATTCTGCATTTTTCATGATCGCAATCTGTTCTTCCCGCTGGATAAAACCCAGCATCCGGATATGGGAAGCAATCTCCGGCATTTCTAAAATCCCCTTTAATTTTTCAATATAATCCGGATGACGGTAATCTGACATTTTCCCGGTAAATACAAAAAGAAAATCACTGTCGGGATTTTGAGAAAAATAAATCTTCATTGCCTCCAGAACGGCAATATGGTTCTTGTGCTGCCAGAACTGATTCATTACACAGGCATATTTTCTATTTGTCAGATGATATTTGTTCAAAATAGCAGCTTCATTCTCCCTGGTGATTTTGGAAATGACCGGTTCAATATAGGATACAAACGGCACAATAAATATATTTTCTTTCTCATTGGGATAAAAGGTCTGAAGGTCATTGAAACTATCCCTGCTGCTCAAAACCAATGGTTCCTTTGCTTTCACTGTCTTTTCATATATTTTATTTCTCAGAGCAATCTCTTTGCCTGTAAAATACTCTGGCAGACGATTGTGTTGGAAATCCGGTATCCAGCGGATCATGGTGATCCCAAAGGGTCTGTAATAGTTTCCAAAGCCGCTGAAAACATAATCGCAGTGATATTTCAGACAGAGTGACAGCAGCTTCACTCTACGCACCAGATTATTTTTATATTGGATCGGTATGATCAGAACATCCTTTTGGAATTCACTGAAAAGAGAAACATTGCTTTCCTCCGTGACCAATATCAATCTGTAATTGCTTGTAATCTTTTTATTTTGTAAAATAGAGAAGATGATATTTGCACTGTGGTACAGACCACCAATCCAATGATCTCCACCAATGGCTTCAAACAATATGTTTTTCATTGACGTTCCGCTCCTCTCACTCTTCCCTTTTTCAAAGGACATAAATTTATATTACAAGCTTGAAATCACAACTAACACACATATTTTTTGTTATATCATAAAAGACTACGGTTTACAAGAGATATTCTCTGCCTCTTTGATCTCCGAAATGCTCTGATAAATTTTCTGCCCCTTTCTTCGCACTTGAAACCGGAGGAGCCTGCCCACAAAAGCATAGGGCAGATGTTTCAATATCCACTGCTTCACCCCCATGGCAAACAGAGAGAAACGAAGGTTGCCGGGCAGAAATTCCTCCTGCATCAGCCTCTCCTTAATCTTCACTGTTTCCAAAAAGGATGTTTTAATCTCCACATTAGATACGCCATCCATCGTACATAGGGAGACGATCTGTCCCACCGGCTCCAACCGTTTTCCTTCCACCTTTGCTCGCAGTAAAACATGAAAGTCTGCCGCACTGCGGTAAGACAGGTCATAATGATATTCTTTTATCAGATCGTCACGAAAGAAACAAGCTTGATGGCAAAAGGGCATCATAGAAAAATCCTGATGCTGTCCCTTCCACAGAGTATACTCCTTCTTTCCTTTTACAAATTCATATTCACAGACGGAATGCCCATACAGAATATCCCCGGAATACTCTCTGTTATCAAAAATCTGCTCCAATACCGTGTCATCCCAGAATATATCATCTGCATTCATGTAATTCAGCCATCTTCCTGCGGCAGCGTCCGTTGCCTGATTCATGGCATCATAAATACCTCGGTCTTTCTCCACGATATGGCGAAAGGGAATCCCTCTTTTCCGGAATTTCTCTTCGTATCCCTGTATGATCTGATTGGTGCCATCGGTGGAGCCCCCATCCTTTATAATATATTCAAAATCTGTATAAGTCTGTGCCAGCACTGACTTCATTGTCTTTTCAATGACCTTCTCTGCATTAAAACAAATCGTGATCACAGATACTTTTCTATCTCCGTTGGCTTCCATAGAAATTATCTCCTTCCCGGTCAACTGCACTGTACATTCCTATGACTGATCCATAATCCTTCTTATCTTCTCATCATCCCCCCATATTGCCTTAGAGTCATAGGGACGATCTGGAAATGCTCCATACTCTAACTGTATATCGTAGTTATTCTCTTTTATAAATCGTTCCACTCTCTCTGCCAGTTTTAACGGTCTGCCGGAACAACAATTAATAATCCCATTCACTTCCCTTTGCAGCGTAACTGCCGCTACCTGCTGACAGAAATCATCATAATCGATAAAATCATACTGATTTTCCCCTGTCGTAAATGGAAATGTCTTTTTACCCTTTTCCACACTCTCCGCAATTTTTGAAAAAATAGAGCAACCGTATTTTGCATTGCCAACGATATAAAACCCCCGAATCCATTGATTCACAAAATCATAATCCTTTTGCAATAGCTCTATGCTCTGACGGAGGGCATTTTTAGCAATCCCATATAAAGTCTGGGGATTCGTTGGCGTATTTTCGTTAATGCTTCCCTCGTAAAAACCCACTTCATGCATACTTCCAAGGGCTGTCACTTGAGAGATCCCTGCCTGTATCATTTTGCTCAGGAAATTATAATGATCTGCCAAATCATTGATATGGTTGAGGGAATTATGCTGAAAGCCATCCCGCCATGCTAAATGTAATACTATATCCGGTTTTTCAAATTCATCATAAGGATTTTCTATCTCAAAAAGGTTACATTTTCTCCGGTCTGCCCTTTCATCGATCCGATCAATGCCGAAGTCAACAGCGATCACCTTCTGTCCTCTGTCCAACAAAGCTCTCACTACACCTTGTCCAATATAACCATTTGCACCTGTCACTAAAATTTTCATTATATAACTCTCCTATCTGACCGCCGCCCATTCTTTTTGCAAGGTCATATTTTATTACTTATTTTAACCGAAACACCTGCCACGATACAATATAAATGATCTTTCAAATCTCATTGCTCTTTTCACTGGTTGCATATATTTTATTAACAAGCTTGGCAATCCCTTTTGGCCAAAAATCACATAAAATCTCAAAATCTTCCTTCTGCCTGATATTTTCACTTAAATTCTTTGTTGTGGCAGAATCGGGATAAATCCGATGAGCCACTAATTGTTTTGGAATGTACACAAATGCTCCCTTCAATTTGGACAGATCCGCAAATGTCTTGTAATCACAGCTATTAATATACTTAGTATCAAAAGGGGCGTCCCCAACAAGCGCTTTGTTATATGTGACAGACGGACAACAGATCGCATCTCCCAAGGATAGATTACGCCTGCGCACAAATTTACTGTGATAAAAAATCTTCCAGCCAAGAGGTGCATTCATTATACGTTTAATACGCAAGATCGAATTTTTTGTGACTTTTTCTGTTATACGCAATTCGTAGTAGTCCGTATACAATAAAATAATATTATCACAGCGATTCGCATATTGTAATGTTTTCTCCAGAAAATCACATTCATAATAATCATCCTGATGTGCCACTGTCACCAACTGGGTCTCAGCATGGTCATATCCATAATTCCAATCAGAGCCTGCTCCTTTTCCGTTAGGATTGACAATCATGGGAATGCTATACTTTTTGCATATTTCTTTTAAAAAATCATTGGGTGTAGATGTTGACAAAATAATATTGCTTGCCACAGTCTGGTTTTTTAATGATCGTATCGTTTCTTCAATATGCGGATTCTCCTTATATGCACAAACCACAAAGGTATGATCTTTCTCTGTAAACATAAAACTCCTTTCTGATGGATAGTATTTTTACTCCTTGTACATTATACATCTATGAAATACAATTTTCAATTGTCATTCTAGGACCTACATATGATTTTATCACATATCACAGAAAGGGCAGATTTCTCTATATTCCTTTGCGAACGCACCGTTTACGAAAATCTAAACACGCCCTGTAAACCGAGGTGAAGGAATTCAAATAAAGCTTTCTGCCACGCAAAAAGGCTTCCGAGCATACAATCGGAAGCCTTGGCTCTACTACGTTTTTATTAGTTTGGGTTTCAAGAACACGTTCAAACTTCGTCATCTGTTCCATTTTTATTAAACTGTTCCTGTTGATTAATTTGCAGAGCTACTAATGCCGAAAGTAGATTTTCGTAATCATTAAGCAAAGATGATGTATAATTATATTTTTCACCATCCCATTCCCAATGCTGATTGTGTTTTCTAGTCGGATTTTCTTGCCCATAAATAATTAAATTTGTTGCCTGTTCATAACTTTTCTGCTGTATATAATTACCAAACGTCAATGCTCTCTGGACACCTATTCTATGTGTAGCCTTTGGATTATTATTTTCTCCCGGCAATATATATTTATAATCTTTTTCTTCAATCATTTTCTATATCTTGTAATAACGTCCATTTTAATGTCAGAGCCTCCCGATGTTCGCGGAAACAAATCCAGCTGAATCCATCAGAACATATCGTTTTTTTGCTTCGTTCACCTCAACCCTTGTGTGATACGAATCTGTACTTTCCTTTTCCAAGTCCAGTTACTGGTTCGACAAATCCTTTCTCCGCCATCTCTTTTAACAACGCAGTACTTCTGGTCGGTTTCAGTCCGAGAATTTCCTGAACATCCGATCTTCCAAAGACTGTCTGAAAGCCGCATTCCTCCAGCAATTTGCAAACATGAGAAGCCGTCTTATCTGTAAATAAATTTTCAATGTTCGCTTTTTCTCTTTCAATGTTCACTTTTGAATTTTCAATGTTCGCTTTTTCTCCTTCAATGTTCACTTTTGAATTTTCAATGTTCGCTTTTTCTCCTTCAATGTTCACTTTTTCTGGTGCTTTAAAGGTACCGCTGATATGCAATGTTCGGTTATGAAGCGGATGGTTCTCATTCAGCAAAAGGTTTCTTAAAAACAGCTCCAGAAACTCCGTAGTCTCATGGATACCGTTTTTTAAGTCATTATAGTTTGCCCGGACAAGAGAATTACGAAAATACCATGCATTCTCAGCGAAGATGTCGTTTGTTACATCAAAGCCGAGAGTGTACAGGTACTTGATGAAGAACACTGCCGTTGTTCTGGTGTTGCCTTCACCAAAAACGTGAATTTGCCACAGTCTGGATATGAACACTGCAAGGTGATGAATAATATCGTCCATCGAAAGATTTTTATAAGAGAATTTCTTCTCTTCTGAAAAATCATAAT
>CANPZE010000019.1 GCA_947589315.1 uncultured Lachnospiraceae bacterium
TCATTTGCAATATTGCAATATCCGGTAATTTAACATGGTCACTAATCCCGGTCAGTTCCATTGTTTTTGCATGGGTTATATCTTTTCCAAGTATTATATTGGGAAAAAGAGGGGGTGTTGTAAGTTTAATATCATTAAGCGTTTTTATCCTTCCCTATTTGTTTTTGTTAGGCAATTTAATAAAAGTGAAAGAAGTATTCTCAGTTGGTGCAGTAGTGGCGGTAACTTCAATCGTTTTTTTATGGATAATAGCTGCAACTTTTAACCACATTGGCAAAACAAGGAAGTTAATTGCTTTAGGAACAACTTTTTTGTTAACGATCCCATTCGTGATCATTGTCAATGTAATGTTATCAAAAATGATAGCGGAGCCTATTTTTGACATATGGGATATGCTGTCTATCTTTATATTATTGATATTTGCATTTGTTTCTTTTATTTGTGACTATGCTAAGAAAAAGGGATTGATGAAGTAATAAAAAGGAAATCCGCTCGATTTTCATCGGCAATTAACTTTGTTATAAGCCCCTCTGTCTGCCAACAGAGGGGCGGTGTCCGTAAGGACATCTAGCCAAACTGGGAGCGTCCACTTTTGGAGTGGGCGCTTTCCTTTTCTGTTGGCAGATTCTCTCATCTTGCTTGACACAAACATGAAGGATATATAACTCTTGAAAAATAAACATTATTATAATACAATAGGATTACAAAAACATTCAAATGCGTTCAGTGGAGGTGTTTGTTATGGCAAATTCTTTGGTGCAGGTCAGGGTGGATGAGCAGTTAAAGGAAGAAGCGGCTAAATTATATGAAGAATTGGGAATGGATTTGCCCACGGCAATCCGCATTTTTTTAAAACGTTCCATACAGGAAAAAGGTATCCCTTTTAGTATGAAGCTTACCGATATACAGCGCGGCAGCAGGGAAATTTCTGCAATGAAGCGAATGAGTCAGACGGCAGAGGAAAAAGGAATTGCAGATATGTCGTTGGAGGAAATCAACCAGGAGATACAGGCTGCCCGTCAGGGCAAATAGAAACGGGGAATTTATGATAAGATATGGGGTGCTGGATACGAATGTCCTTGTATCGGCGATGCTAAACGAGAATTCTGTGCCGGGACTTGTTTTAAAGCATGTATTTAGGGGAAATCTGGTTCCTGTGTTTAATGATGAAATTTTGGAGGAATATTGGGAAGTATTGCATAGAGAAAAGTTTTCTTTTGCAAAGAAAGATATTTATATTGTATTGGAAAGTCTGCAAGAACAGGGAATATCCGTAGAATCAGAGAAACTGGATATAGAGTTGCCGGATGCAAAGGATGTTGTATTTTATGAAGTAGTCATGGAAAAACGGAAAAGGGATTCTGTCTATCTGGTAACAGGGAATATCAAACATTTCCCACAAGAGCCGTTTGTGGTTACTCCGCGGGAGATGTTAAAAATTCTGGATGAAAATGACAGATAAGTAAAAATTTACTTTTAACCCCTAATATGATATACTATGTTCCGGAATCCGCCTGTGTTGCAGGCATCGTGCTGATGCACTAGCAGAAATATAGGAGAAAGGCGGAAAGCCTTGAAAATAAAGGCTTTCTGAACAGGTATAGTATATTATGAAATTAGGTATCGTGGGGTTACCCAATGTAGGAAAAAGTACATTATTCAATTCATTAACAAAAGCGGGAGCAGAATCTGCCAATTATCCCTTTTGTACAATTGACCCTAATATTGGCGTTGTTCCGGTGCCGGATCCCCGGCTGGATGTACTGGCAGAAATGAATCATTCTGCAAAAGTAGTACATGCTACCATTGAATTTGTAGATATTGCGGGGCTGGTAAAAGGGGCCTCCAAAGGGGAAGGCCTGGGAAATCAGTTTTTGTCCAATATCCGGGAGGTAGACGCCATTGTACATGTGGTACGCTGCTTTGAGGATAGCAATATTGTCCATGTGGATGGAAACATTGATCCCCTTAGGGACATTGAGACAATCAACTTGGAACTGCTGTTTTCCGATTTGGAAATTTTGGAAAGGCGGTATGCCAAGTTAGCGAAAAGTGTAAAAAATGATAAAACTCTGGTAAAAGAGACTCAGCTGGTAGAAAAACTGAAAAAGCATTTGGAGGAGGGAAAGTTGGCAAAGAGCTATGAGCCTGAGGATGAAGATGAGGAAGACCTTCTCCGGAGCTTTAACCTGTTGACATACAAACCCACCATTTATGCCGCCAATGTGGCAGAGAAAGATCTGGCCGATGACGGAGCATCCAATGAACAGGTGGCCCAGGTCAGGGAATATGCCCGGACAGAGGGATCGGAAGTATTTGTGATCTGCGCCCAGATTGAGCAGGAGATCGCAGAACTGGAGGAAGAAGAGAAGAAAATGTTTTTGGAGGATTTAGGGCTATCAGAGTCAGGCCTGGAGAAAATGATCGCTGCCAGTTATAAATTATTGGGCCTGATCAGCTATATTACCTCCGGAGAGATGGAGACCAAGGCGTGGACCATTACAAAAGGAACCAAGGCGCCTCAGGCGGCAGGAAAGATCCACTCCGATTTTGAAAGAGGCTTTATCCGCGCCGAGGTAGTCAGCTATGATAACCTGACAGAGCAGGGGAGCTATAATGCAGCCAGGGACAAAGGGCTGGTACGCTCTGAGGGCAAGGAATACGTTGTACAGGATGGGGATGTGGTTCTCTTCCGGTTTAATGTGTAAGGAAAGAGAGGTAAATTGGCCTATGATAAAGAAGTTTTTTGCGCTTGCAGTACTTTTGGCAGTATTTTCGCTGGCATCACCGGCCGCTGCAAAAGCCGAAGCTGTCTCGCTGGAAACTATTTCCTATTTGAAGGCAGAGGAATCTCTGAAGACTCCCAAAGGCAAAGAATATATGTCGTTTTCCGTATGTATGCCTCAGCTTCCTGGAGATACCCCGGCTGTTCAGAAGATCAATCAATATTTCCAGAAGGAATTTAACAAATGGAAGAAGAGGATGAAAAAGGAAGTATCGGCGTACAGGAAGGATAAACCGTTCCAATGGAAAAAAGCACCCTGCTGTACCTGGTATGTAAATTACATCTATAGCGCCTCTGGAGAAGGCTGGGTCAGTTTTTTGGCAGAGCATTATATTTTTGCTAATGGGCCCAGATATTATATGGAGAATTGGGGGGCCACATTTAATACGGAGACAGGGGAACGGCTTTCCCTGCAGCAGGTGATCGGGGGCAGTAAAAAGCAGGTGAGGCGCGCCCTGATGAATCAACTGAAAAAGAAAGCCGCATGGAAATGGAGTGGCTTTTATGGCGGAAGGCCTGAAGCCAGGATGGCGGTTAAACAAGACGTAACCTCAAAAGATGTATTCTATATAAAAGGAAAATATGTTTATGTAGTACATTCTATGTATGAACTATCCAGGGATAAGTTGGTCTTAAAGGTCGAACATCATTTGGAATGATAGAGGGAGGTTCCTATGGATGGAGCAGATATCCGTTTCCCACATCTGGGCATAGAAATTGAACAGTTGGGAAAGGGGATCACGATTGGCGGTTTTACGATCGCTTTTTATGGCATGATCATTGCATTTGGCATGATCATGGGCTATCTGGTGGCGGCATTTCAGGCTGGAAGGATGGGGCAGGATAAAGAGACCTATCTGGATCTGGCCTTGTGGGATATCGTTTTTGCTGTGATCGGCGCCCGGATTTATTATGTGGTTTTCAGCTGGGATTATTATCGCGCAAATCCACTGCAGATTTTGAATATCCGAGGAGGAGGGCTGGCGATCTATGGCGGCGTCATAGGCGGCGTTATCGCTACCTGGGTCTTTGCCAGAGTGCGAAAGCTATCCTTCTGGCAATTGGCGGATACAGCCTGCGCAGGGCTCCTTACCGGACAGATCATTGGGCGGTGGGGGAATTTTTGCAATCGGGAGGCTTTTGGCGGATACACAGATACCCTCTTCGCCATGCAGATTAAAGAATCGGATGTATCGGCGGGAAATTTAAACCAGCAGCTTATGGATCATATCGTGCAGGTGGACGGGGTGGATTACATTCAGGTGCATCCTACGTTTCTGTATGAATCCTTATGGAATCTGGCCCTTCTGGTGATTATTTTATTATTCACCCGATATAGGAAATATGACGGGCAATTATTCCAGATCTATCTGTTGGGCTATGGGCTGGGAAGATTCTGGATCGAGGGCCTCCGCACCGATCAGCTGATCTTATTTGGTACAGGCCTTCCCGTATCACAGGTTCTGTCGGCAGCCTTGGCCGCCGTTATCCTGGTCTTGATGCTGGTGAAGAGATTCCGCAGAGGGCAATCCCAGGACCATTAGATATATCATAGCAGAAAGCAAATTGCAAGAAAGATCCGTGCTTGAAAAATCAAGGGAAGAGAAAAAAGAAGGTAAAAAAGACGATAACGATTACCGGGAGCGCATACGGCAGAAAAAGGTTCAGGCAGGCTCAATAGAGGAACTGATTGAGAAGATAAATGAAGTTGACTGGAGCAAGGTAAAATCCGAGGAGCTTCCTCAGAACGGAAGCAGGTTTGAGTGTAGTATTTAAGATATATTTTATATTAAAGAAGGTATTCACGATGAAGTGAAGGCCTTTTTTAAATTATCAGGTATATTTTTTGATGATTGGCGCACATTTTTGTATCGTGTTACGTTATACAATTAGGATGCACTGATAATATGGCGGAAAGGAGGTATCGGGCGTGAGGAAAATTGAGGAGCAATATGATAAGCTGTACAGGTATTGTTACTCTAAAGTAAAAGACGTGTATTTGGCTGAGGACATAACGCAGGAGGCGTTCCTTAAGTATTTTGAAAGCGCCGGCTACAGGGAGATGGGAAAGCCGATGGCATATTTATATACTGTGGCAAGGAACCTGTGCATGGATGAGTTTCGCAGGAAAAAGCATGAGCGGCTTCCGGATGATCTGTATTCGGATTCTTATGAAGAAAAAATCCTTGACAGATTAGACATTGAGATGGCGCTGGATGAGCTTACGCCTGATGAGCGTGAAATACTTTTACTGCGGTTCGCAGATGAACTGTCTGTTTCCGATATAGGCAGTATATGCAAAATTTCAAGGTTTGCGGTGTATCGTGGAATTAAAAAGAGTTTAAAAAAGCTTGAGAGGAGGTTATCTGATGTTTAGCATGCTGAAAAATATTATTGACGGGTTTATTGAAAATAGAGTTAATAAAAAATATGACGGGTATATGAGTAAAAATATCAATGGAAGCTTAAAGGCGGACCTGGAAAAATATTTTGAAGCTCCGCTTCCGCAGGATAAGCAGAGATTTTTGGAAATGCTGCCGTCACTATATAAATATGGCACAAATGCTCAGGAGATGCAGGATGATATAAATGTATGGGAAACGCCTGATGATACGGATGTAATGAAAGCTCCGGGCGGTGGAACCGGCAAGGGATATATGCTTATTGTCCAACTGTCATATATATCAAAGAGGGTTTGGATTGCATCGGCGTTAATCTTTGGAGTTATGTATGCAGCAGGAGTGTTTTTTCATGAAAGTGTACTGTGGGGGATATTTTCACTTATGCCGTTTATTGTGACGATTTCATTGTCGGAGGGCATGAGGTCATTTATGTACGGTATGAGCGAGTTGGAAATGGCTGCGCGGTTTTCTTTAAAAAGCGTGCTCATGTTGCGTATGATTATATTGGGAACGGTAAATATGGCAATGATATTTTTAGTCAGTTTTTCAACGGGCCAAATGTGGAGAAATTCGATATATATGCTTGTTCCGTATCTTTTGGCTGCGATGGGCGGACTTTTGATATTGCGGAAATTTCCGAACAGGGACGGGATGTATGCGTGCGGAGCATTTTCAGTCATTATATGCTGCATAAACCTGACAGGCGTACAGTCATTTGGTCTTATATATGGTATGAGGTACTTCAAATGTTGGGTTATTGCGGCGGTACTTCTGGCGGCGCTTACCGTATGGGAATACGCAAAAATGTTTCAGATGGCAGGTGAGCCCGTTTAGGAGCTGTTTAAAAATAACTTTGTATATCGCCTTACAATGCGTACTATCTGAAAGTTATTTCTTAACGGTTCCTTGGGCGTAATCGGTAATCCAGGTTGCTAAATTTTCATGTTAAATTTTTATGTTAAAGTTTTACGTTAGGTTTTTACGTTTAAATTTTATCTTTAGATTTTATGTTTGGCAGTAATTAGAAACAGCATACAATAACGGAGGGATTTTATGAAATTAACGGTAGACAGGCTTTCTAAGCAATATAAAAATAAAATTGCCGTGGACAGGGTTTCGGCAGAATTTACCAATGGGATATACGGACTCTTGGGCGCAAACGGCGCCGGAAAAACTACATTCATGCGAATGCTTTGCGGTATACTTACGCCTACGGGCGGTTCAGTGGATTTTAACGGAATTGATGTGAGTGAAGAAAAATACAGGGAAAAGCTGGGTTATCTTCCGCAGGATTTCGGTTATTATCCAGGCTTTACCGGAAAGGATTTTTTAATGTATATGGCAGCTCTGAAAGGGCTTGATAAAAAAAGCGCTTCAGAGAGGACGGGCGAGCTTCTTAAGTTTGTTTCGCTGTCCGATATGGCGGACAAAAGAATAAAGACATATTCGGGCGGCATGAAACAAAGACTCGGTATAGCGCAGGCCATATTGAATGATCCGGAGATACTTATATTAGATGAGCCTACGGCGGGGCTTGACCCGAAGGAGAGAGTTCGTTTCAGGAAGCTTATAGAATCGCTTGGCAAAAAAAGCATAGTGATTTTATCTACGCATATAGTATCGGATGTGGAACATATTGCCGATTATGTTTTAATGATGAAGGCTGGCAGGCTTATATATAACGGTAAGCGCAGTGAGATCACGGGAAGCCTTGAAGAGTTTTATATGAGTGAATTTGGTGAAGAAATATAGATGAAAGTTGGGGGCTGATTATGAAATATTATAAAAGATTAATAGGATTTGAATTAAAGAAAGTCATGCAGAAGAAATTATTTTGGATTACCTTTATAATTTTTTCAGTAATGCAGATTTTTCTGGTATGCGGCGGTTATTATCTGGGCAACAGATATGTTGACGGAAAATTTTTGGAAACCCATATGGATTGGTATAAAACCGACATAAAAAACAGCAAAAACTTATCGGGAAGAATGATTGACGATAAACTGATTAAAGAACTGGCGGAAGCAGACAAATATAAAAGCGGCGCTTCATCGGACATGTATGGATATCTTACGTCGGATGATTACCAAAATAAAGTAAGGCCTTATGAGGATATAGAAAAGCTGGTAAAAATGATTACGGCGGGGAATTACAGGACGGACGAGAACGTGTCGGACGGCGAAGGCGCAGAAAATAAGATTACCGCCGATATGCTGTATGAAATAAGGAAGAGCCGGATAGAAGATAAGTGGGATGAATACAAGCTCACTGACAGCGAAAAGAAGTATTGGCAGTCAAAGGAGGATAAACTTAAGAAACCTTTTACATACAAATATTCGGGCATGTATTCTGCACTTACGGGTATGACCGGCTGCTATTATGTTTGTATGTTTATGATTTTTCTGATTGCAATATGTCTGACCGGAATATTTTCAGATGAGCATGTAAGAAGGACGGATCAGATTATTTTGTGTACAAAACTTGGAAGAAAGGAAACATATATTGCCAAAACAGTTGCGGGAGCCGTAATTTCAATCGCAGTTACCGCATTTTATCTGCTGGAAACAATACTCGGGTTTATGTCAATATACGGTTCCGAAGGCTTTTCCGCATCAGTTCAGACATCATTTATGCCCGAATATTCAGGAACTCTTACAATAGGCAAAACATTTTTGATATTGGTTGCGATTCTGTTTTTGGCAGATATATTAATATGCATAATTACGATGGTTTTGTCAGAGATGCTTCACAGCAATGTAGCCGTTATGGCAATAGATATGGGCGTTTTATTCTTTCTGGCGCGTTTGGTTATGATACCGTCCGACTATAAACTGCTTGGACAGATTTGGAATCTGCTGCCTCTTAATTTATTGAAAGCAGATCAGGGATTTTTTGACGTAAGGCTTTTTGATATATTCGGACTTTTGCTTACCTCATGGCAGTTTGGTATAATAGTATATATAATAGCAGGCATACTTGTATTTTTATGTGGAAAGAGGGTATATTGCGGATTTCAGGCAGGAAACAGGTGATGCAAACGGGAAAATTAAACTTAGGAAAAGCAGAAAGCAAACCATATTGTTTCTGCATGGTATGATATGGACGTTTTTTGCCTTGGGCAGAAGTCTATAGGCGGTGAGCAACAAATCTACATCAGTGGCGGGATTCAATCCCCCATCTGATATATGCTCCGCAAGGATGCGCAGAGATTCGGATAAGAAGATGTCTGCTAACGCAGACCCGAATCTCGTACCAAGACTTGCGAGCGAGTCTTGAAAAACGGCAGGGAATCAGAGGAATACCTTTGATTCCCCGCCGTTTTTTTGCCTTTTTTACGAAAGAGATACCTAAATATCATAAAAAAAAGAAAAAAGTCTTGCTAAATTCCCAAAAAAGAGATAAAATAGTTAGCAAAGTGGTGAAAAGTGGGAGAGAGTGGTAGAAAAATCCTAAAAAGTGGGAGAAGCGCCCGGAGAAGCCGGCAACATTTTCCAGGGGTTTTATCCAAATCTAAGAGGAAGGCAGGTGATTGGAATGTTCATGGGTCAGTTTGAACATACCATTGATGCCAAGGGCAGAACAATCGTACCTGTCAAATACCGGGAAGAGCTGGGAGAGACCTTTGTAGTCACCTGGGGACCGGATGGATGCCTCTTTCTCTATCCTGCAGGAGAGTGGCAGAAATTTACAGAAAAGCTGTTGGAACTGCCCTCCAATCAGAACACCAGAAAAATTCAACGGCAGTTTCTGTCCAAGGCAATGGAGGTCACTCTGGACAAGCAGGGGCGGATCTTGATTCCTGCGATACTCCGTACTGGGGCCGGTCTGGAAAAAGACCTGGTATTCATTGGCATGATGAACCGGGTGGAGATTTGGGACAAGGCTACTTTGGAACAGCAGGAAATGGCGGAGGATGCCCAGGGCTTGGAAGAAGCTATGGATGAGCTGGGTATCTCGTTATAACCGGCTTCACAGGAGAAGGTTATGGAATTCAAACACACATCTGTTTTGCTGGAGGAAGTTATTCAGGGACTGGCCATTAAGCCAGAAGGAATCTATGTAGACGGAACCTTGGGGGGAGCCGGACATGCCGGACAGATATGCCGGAGATTAGGAGAACAGGGACGTCTGATCGGGATTGACCAGGATGCAGATGCCATTGCCACCGCCAGCCAGCGCCTGGAGGTATTTGGCAGCCGGGTCACTATCCGGCGAAGTAATTATTCCGATATGGCAAATATTCTCAGAGAACTGGGAATCGGTCTGGTGGATGGGATTTTATTGGATCTGGGGGTATCCTCCTTTCAGCTGGACAACCGGGAGAGAGGATTTTCCTATCGGATGGATGCGCCCTTGGACATGAGGATGGATGACCGCCAGGAATTGACGGCTGCCAGGGTGGTAAACGAATATCCGGAAATGGAATTATTTCATGTTATCCGCCGTTACGGAGAAGATCGTTTTGCCAAAAACATTGCCAAGCATATTGTGGCAGAGAGGCAGAGGCAGCCGATTTTGACTACAGGAAGGCTGGCGGAGATCATAGACCAGTCTGTCCCGCAGAAAATGAAAAGGCAGGGGCATCCTGCCAAGAGAACATTTCAGGCGATACGCATTGAGGTGAACCAGGAGCTGAATGTGCTGGAACAGAATATTAACGATATGATCGATCTGTTAAAGCCGGGAGGGAGATTTTGTATCATCACCTTTCATTCTCTGGAGGACCGGATTGTAAAGAACGCATTCCGTACGGCAGAGAATCCCTGCACCTGTCCGCCGGATTTCCCGGTGTGCGTATGCGGAAAACAATCGAAAGGAAAAGTGCTTACAAGGAAACCGATGTTGCCTTCAGACGAGGAAAAAGAAAACAATCCTCGTTCAAAAAGTGCGAAACTTCGGATATTTGAACATATATAGCCGGTGAGGTCCGGCACAGCAGAAGGCGGATTGGGGGATCCGCCATCTGCTGAAGAGGCAGCACAACAGGGTGCTGCCATAGGATAAGGGCCGGCCTGGGTGGACAAGCATCCGGGCCGGCATAAAGAGAACTACAGGGATTTATATAGAACAGAGGGGGCTGACATTATGGCAACAAGACAATACGATCAAAGGAGCGGACAGTACAGGAGCTATCCCACGGCGCAGAGCCGATATAGTGGAGGAAGAAATCCCTATGTAAGCGGCAGCGCCGCAAGGCAGCTGGAACCCCAGAGGCGGCAGGAGCCCCAGAGAAGGCAGGACCCCCGTCCCCGCCGTCAGGTAAGGCCGCTGCCTCAGCAGAGGCCGGTGCGTCTGCCTTCTATTGGCGGAGCTTCGTTTCTCTTTTTATTAGCGGCAGCAGGGATTATTTTGGCCTTCTCCTTCACCTATCTAAAGAATCAGTCAGGGCTTACACAGATGCAGCAGGAGATTGTAAGTCTTCAGAACGCTAATGCAGAGCTGAAAGAGAATAATCAGGAAATGTACCAGAGGATTGAAAAAACAGTAGACCTGTCCCAGATATATGATATCGCTACAGGGAAACTGGGAATGGTACAGGCTATGAATAATCAGATATTTACCTACGAAAATAAGAAAAGTGACCGGGTAAAGCAGTACGCTGATATTCCGGAGGCAAAATAAATTCGCAGTACAGGAAATGCGGGGAAATGGAATGAGCAGAAGAGCAGTAGATACCAGGCACAGGGTTAAGCCTACTACCAGAAATATACGAGTCAGGACACTGATCGTCTTCGGTGTCCTCTTTCTTGTATGCGGAATTTTATTAGGGAAGATTATAAAGCTGAATTATGAGAAAAAAGATGATTATCAGAAAAAGGTATTAGCACAGCAAAGCTATATCAGCAATGTGATTCCTTATCGAAGAGGAGATATCGTTGACCGCAATGGGAATAAGCTGGCTACCAGCAGGAAAGTCTATAATCTGATCCTGGATCCTTTTCTGATCCTGGAGGACAGTAAATACAACGAACCTACCCAGCAGGCTCTCTATAAAGTATTTGGCATTTCCAAGGAGGAATTTGACAGGATCCTGGAAGAAAATACCTCCTCCCGTTATTATCAGATGAAGGAATACAAAGAATTAGAATCGGATACAGTGGAAGAAATGGAGAAGCTGATGGACGATGATACGAATATCAAAGGAGTCTGGTTTGAAGAGGAGTATAAGCGGGAATATCCCTATTCCACTGTAGCCAGCGATGTGATCGGCTTTTGCTCAGACACTAATACCGGAGCCTGGGGTATTGAGAATCAGTATAACACAGAGCTGAACGGAACTTATGGGCGAAGCTATGGTTATTTTGATTCGGATCTGAATCTGGTACAGACTGTAAAAGCGGCGTCCAATGGATATACTATCGTTTCCACACTGGATGTAAATATACAAGGGATCATGGAGCAGCATATCCAGAAGTTTATGGATCAGACAGGAGCTAAAAATATGGGCTGCATCATTATGAATCCCAACAATGGCGAGATATACGCCATGGGATCGGATCCCGTCTATGATCTGAATAACCCCAGAGATCTGACCAAGTATTATACAAAGCAAGAGCTGGATGAAATGTCAAAAGAGGATAAGCTGGATGCCATGAACGAGCTTTGGAGGAATTATTGCATCAGCGATTCTTATGAGCCGGGTTCTACCTTCAAACCTATTACAGTAGCCGCCTGTTTGGATGAAGGAGCGACATCCGACAGCAGGACTTACGTCTGCGATGGCGGCCAGGAGGTAGCAGATTATTATATCAAATGCGTTGCCCATAGTCAGGGAGGCCATGGGACGCTCACTGCCCGCCAGGCGCTGATGTATTCCTGCAATGATGTTATGATGCAGATGAGTGCGGACCTTACCAGAAATAAATTTTTGGATTATATTAATTTGTTTGGTTATGGCAAGAGAACAGGGATTGACCTTCCGGGAGAAGCTACAGGCAGTGTATTTACCTCAGAGAGCATGCATGAGACGGAACTTGCCACATCGAGCTTTGGACAGGGACAGACTGTGACTATGATCCAGATGGCTGCCGCCTTTTCGGCAGTGGTCAATGGCGGTAATTACTATCAGCCCCATGTAGTGAAAGAGATTGACAGCGAGTCTGGCGCCGTGATCCATTCTGATGAAAATGCATTGGAGAGCAAGGTCATCACTGAAGAGACCAGCCGCCTGATCCGGACGTATCTTCGGGAGACTGTTGAGTCAGGGACTGCCAATCCGGCCAGCGTAAAGGGTTATAAGGTAGGCGGCAAGACAGGTACTGCAGAGAAGCATCCTACCGGGCGGGGGAACTATCTGGTATCCTTTATTGGCTGCGTCCCGGCAGACAATCCCCAGATGGTGATCTACGTGGTAATTGACGAGCCTAATGTGGAGGACCAGGCTCATAGTACCTTTGCTACGGAATTTGCCAGCGACCTGATGGAGGATATCCTGCCGATGCTGGAAATCTATCCCGGCAAGGCGGGAAAGGGGGATTCTGGCGATTCCCAAACGGCAGAGGGTGATGAAGAGGGAGAAAGTGATGAAAAACTGCATCTTCCTTCTACGCAGAACGGCAATGATTATCTGGAAGTCCCGAAAGACGGTTATGTAGACGGAGAGTATCCGATGGCAGAGGAAGAAGGTTCAGAGGAAGAAGGTTCGGAAGAAAATCCGGAAGAAGAAGGTTCGGGGGAAGAAGAGACGCAGGGAGAAGAATAATCTGACAAGACGGATAATAAAATAAAAGGAATGCAGTAAAGAAAAACAGGGGGGTAAATGGACGTTTTTTTAAAACAGTGCAGGACATCCCAGCGTCAGCGTATGCTTATTGCATTTCTTATGGTTGCCGTGGTGATCGTAGGATTGATGGGACGATTAGGATATCTAATGTTGTACAGGGCGGATTACTATGGACAGCGGGCCAAGGATGTTCATCAAAGGGAACGGGCGATTAAAGCGGCAAGAGGGATCATTTACGATAGAAATGGGGTTGAGATTGCCGGCAACAAGCCGGTATCCACGATTTCAGTAATCCATAACCAGATCACTGATCCGGAAGAAGTGATCGCCCAGTTATCCCAGAAGCTGGGGCTTCCGGAGGAAAAGGTAAGAGAACGGGTGGAGAAGGTATCTTCTATTGAACGGATCAAGTCCAATGTAGATAAGGAACTGTCTGATGAGATCCGGGATCTGAATCTGGATGGGGTTATGGTAGACGAAGATTACAAACGCTATTATCCCTATGGAAGCCTGGCTTCTAAGGTGATTGGTTTTACTGGAGCAGATAATCAGGGGATCATCGGATTGGAGGTGGCTTATGATAAGTATCTCCAGGGGCAGAATGGAAGGATCCTCACGATGACCACCGTAACAGGAGCCGAGCTGGACGGCAAAGCAGAGGAGCGGTTGGAGCCGATACAGGGGAACAGCCTGTACACCAGCCTGGATGTAAACATACAGACCTTTGCCCAGCAGGCGGCCTGGAAGGTAATGGAAGCAAAAAATGCCAAGAGCGTCCGGGTGATCCTGATCAATCCCCAGAATGGGGAGATCTATGCCATGGTCAATGTACCGGAATTTGACCTGAACGATCCGTATACGCTGCCAGAGGGAACCGGGGAACTGTCCGAGAAAGAGGCCAATGAGGCGTTGAACCAGATGTGGCGCAATTCCTGTGTCAGCGATACTTACGAACCAGGATCTACCTTCAAGATCGTTACGGCTACAGCTGCTCTGGAGGCAGGGGTAGTCCGGCTGGAGGATCAATTTTCCTGCCCGGGATACAAGATTGTGGAGGATAGGAGGATTCGCTGCCATAAGACAACAGGGCATGGGGCAGAGACCTTTGTCCAGGGGATCCAGAACTCCTGCAATCCGGTATTTATGGAGGTAGGAGCCCGGCTGGGCGTGGACGGGATGTTCGATTATATGAAGCAATTAGGGATCATGGAAAAGACAGGGATTGATGTTCCGGGAGAGGCCTCCACAATTATGCATCAGAAGGATAATGTAGGGGCGGTAGAACTGGCGACCATGTCCTTTGGCCAATCTTTCCAGCTGTCACCAATGCGCCTGCTGGCTACGGTCAGCTCTGTGATCAATGGAGGGAAGCAGATCGTCCCCCATTTTGGAGTAAAGATTGAGAGCAGTGATAAGACGGCAGTGAAGAAGCTGGATTATGACACCAAAAGTGGGGTCATTTCTGAGCAGACATCGGAGACCATGCGTACCCTGCTGGAATCTGTGGTATCAGAGGGTTCTGGTAAGAAAGCCTTTGTAGAGGGGTATCAGGTGGGGGCAAAGACAGGGACTTCAGAAAAGCTGCCCAGAAGCAGTAATAAATATATTGCTTCCTGTATTGGCTTCGCTCCTGCGGATGATCCTGTCATACTGGCGGCAGTGCTGATCGATGAACCGGAAGGTATTTATTATGGAGGTACGATTGCCGCCCCTGTGATATCTGAGCTGTTAGATGACGCCCTTCCCTATCTGGGCATAGAGAGAGGGGAGACGGCTTCACCCACGCCGGCCCCGTAATCATGAAATTCTTTTTCTGGCGTACTTGAATTAAAAAGCAGATTGCATTACAATGAAAAGGCTGTGATACCATAGCGGGAGTTCGGATTTAACAAAAGATCACTAAAGGGTGATACAGGAGGACAGGAATATGAATTATATGGAAACGATAATACCGGTACTGCTTTCCTTTGGAATCAGTGTAATATTGTGCCCTATTGTGATTCCTTTTTTGCGGAAGCTCAAATTCGGCCAGTATGTGAGAGACGATGGGCCCCAATCCCATCTGAAGAAGGCGGGGACGCCAACGATGGGCGGGCTGATCATATTGCTGTCCATAGTGATTACTTCGATGCGCTATATTGGTGAATATAAAGAAACCCTTCCGGTGCTTTTTGCCACAGTGGGCTTTGGCATTATCGGTTTCCTGGATGATTATATTAAGGTAGTGATGAAACGCTCTCTGGGATTGCGGGTATGGCAGAAGATGATACTTCAGATCCTGGTGACCGGCATTTTTGTATATTACTATCTGAAGCAGCTTTGTTATACGCCGGAGATCCTGATCCCCTTTACCGGCGGCGTGGCGGAGGGAACCTATATCCAGATGCCTGTATGGCTGTTTGTGATCTTTGTATTCTTTGTCATGATCGGAACTGTCAATGGCACCAACTTTACAGATGGCCTGGATGGTTTGGCCTCCAGCGTCACTCTTTTAGTCGCAGTATTTTTTACAGTAGTAGCGGTAGGGACTGGAAGCACCACCTTTCCTGTATCGGCAGCAGTCGCCGGCGCATTAATGGGATTTTTGGTGTTTAATGTATATCCCGCCAGGGTATTTATGGGAGATACCGGCTCGCTGGCGCTGGGAGGCTTTGTGTCATCGGCGGCTTTGATGATGAAAATGCCGTTATTCATCGTGATCGTGGGTGCGATTTATTTGATAGAGGTATTATCCGTTATCATCCAGGTGGGATATTTCAAGATAACCCATGGAAAGCGTTTCTTTAAAATGGCGCCGATCCATCATCATTTTGAACAGTGCGGATGGTCAGAGACCAGAGTGGTAGCCGTATTCTCTATTACTACAGCGCTGCTTTGCCTGGTGGCGCTGACTGGTCTGTAGAAGGTGGAGGAGAGGAAGATGGAACTAAGGAATAAAAAGGTACTGGTGGTAGGCACCGGTATCAGCGGAGCGGCAGCAATGAAGCTGCTGGACTGCCAGGGGGCGCAGATCCTCGTATTGGAAGGGAATGAAAAGGCTGACCGGGAAGAATTAGCCGCCCGGCTGCCCCGGAATATACAATATGACCTGATCCTGGGGGAACTTCCGGGAGAAAAGATGGATGGGATCGCATTGGCCGTATTGAGCCCTGGCGTACCGGTAGAACAGCCCTTTGTGGCAGAGCTGGAGGAGAGAGGCGTACCTGTCTGGGGAGAGATTGAGCTGGCCTATCGTTATAGCAAGGGCAGACTGGCGGCGATCACAGGGACTAATGGAAAGACAACGACAACGGCCCTTACCGGAGCGATTATGAAAGAGTTTTATAAGGAGGTTTTCGTAGTAGGCAATATTGGGCTTCCGTATACAGAATATGCTCTGGAGACAACAGAGGAGTCGGTGACGGTAGCAGAGGTAAGCAGCTTTCAGTTGGAGACAGTCTATTCCTTCCGGCCGGATGTAAGCGCAATATTAAATATCACACCGGATCATCTGAACCGCCACCATACCATGGAACGCTATGTGGAGGCCAAATCCCACATTGCCCAGAATCAGGGCTGGGATCAGGTCTGCGTTATGAATTATGAGGATCCATGGCTTCGGGAACTGGCAGACAGAATGCCTGCAGACGTATTCTGGTTCAGCAGCCAGAGCAGATTGGAACGGGGGATTTGGCTGGAAGGAGAGGAGATTTTTTATCGGGAAAAGGGACAGGAGACAATACGGGTATGCAGTATTCATGATATGAAGCTTTTAGGAGTCCATAATTATGAGAATGTCATGGCTGCCGTAGGGATCGCCGCCCATCTGGGAGTGCCTATGGATTGCATCCGTAGAGCCGTAGCTGATTTTGATGGGGTAGAGCATCGGATCGAATATGTACGGGAAGTGGACGGCGTTAAATATTACAACGACTCCAAAGGCACCAATCCGGATGCTGCGATCAAGGCAGTCCAGGCAATGACAGCTCCTACGATTGTGATCGGAGGGGGTTATGATAAACAATCCTCCTATGAAGAATGGATTGCTTCTTTTCAGGGGAAGGTCAAGGCTCTGGTCCTGCTGGGAGAGACTGCAGATAAGATTGAAGCTGCAGCCCGGCAGGCAGGCTTTCAGGAAATCATCCGGGTAAATACATTAGAGGAGGCTGTAACAGAGAGCCGGAACAGAGCAACGCCGGGAGATGCGGTGCTGCTGTCGCCGGCCTGCGCCAGCTGGGATATGTTTAAAAGCTTTGAAGAACGGGGCGATCTGTTCAAAGAATATGTCAATAAACTGTAATGTGACACTGGAAGGGTGTGGTCAGAGCCTATGGCGAAGCGAGAGAAATTTTATTATCAGTATGACTTCCTGCTATTGTTCATAACAATAGCGATTGCCTTATTTGGCGTGCTGATGATCTACAGTACCAGCTCCTATACGGCATATGTCAAATTTGACAATCCTTACCGTTTTGTGCGTCAGCAGCTGCTGGGGCTGGTGATTGGCGTGGCGGCAATGCTGCTGGTCTCCAAGATCGATTATCAGGTGTTTATCCAGGGGCTGGGAAGACTGAAAATTAATCTGATACATATTTTATATTGGGCGGCAGTGATCATGCAGACTATCGTATTGATACCTGGCATAGGAATAGAAGCCAACGGGGCCCGGCGCTGGCTGAAACTGGGGCCCGTGCAGTTCCAGCCTTCTGAGATCTCCAAGATTGCAGTTATAATGTTCCTGGCCTACGCTGTCTATAAAAGCAGGAGATCGCTGGACAGCTTTCTTGGGTTTCTGCGGGTGGCAGCCTATGCCGGCGTGTTGATCGTCCTGGTGGCAGCCCAGAACCTGAGCACCGCTATCATTATCGCCGGGATCACAGTTGGAATGTGCTTTGTTGCCAGCAAGAAAAAGGGGTATTTCCTGGCGTGCGGCCTGGCGCTGGGGGGCCTGTCTGCTGCTTATATCTTTCTGGGGGCCGGTTTCCGCGCCTCTCGTATTACAGCATGGAGAGATCTGGAGAACAGTGGGGATGCAGGGATGCAGATCCTGCAGGGCTTATATGCCATTGCTTCCGGAGGCATCTTTGGAAGCGGGCTGGGACAGAGCATGCAGAAGCTGGGATATATTCCAGAGGCATACAACGACATGATCTTTGCCGTGATCTGTGAAGAATTGGGCGTAGTAGGGGCGGCCATGGTGATGATCGCCTTTTTGCTCCTTCTGTGGAGGATTGTACTGATCGCCTGTAATGCGCCAGATATCTTTGGAAGTATGCTTTGCATTGGCGTGATGATCCATATTGCCGTACAGGTGGTGCTCAACATTGCCGTTGTGACCAATACCATTCCCTCCACTGGCGTGCCGCTGCCCTTTATCAGCTACGGCGGTACGGCTTCTGCTATTATGATGGCTGAGATGGGGCTGGTGCTGGGAGTATCCAGGCAGGTCAAAATAAAATAAAAGATAAAGGAAACAGTCTTGTAAAGAGATACAGAAGGAGGTGCTGGCATTGGGGAGAAGAAGGAATTGGATCATCATCCCTATCGGTCTTCTGGCAGTCTTTTTGATCGTATTCTTTGCCCTGCGCATAAAGACAGTTCATGTGGAGGGGAGTGATTATTACTCTGACGAAGAGATCATACAGGAGGCCATGGCGGATCCCTATGCTTATCACACCCTTTATTTCTGGGCGGCCTCCCGGATCAAGGGAGTGGCCTGCCT
This sequence comes from uncultured Lachnospiraceae bacterium, assembly GCA_947589315.1. GTDB lineage: Bacteria > Bacillota > Clostridia > Lachnospirales > Lachnospiraceae > Jutongia. The sequence continues at coordinate 18,612 of CANPZE010000019.1, forward strand.
GCCTTTTACCCAGGAAATCGAAGTGGAGTGGAAGGGGCCGGACACGGTCACTCTGCATGTTTATGACAAAACCATTAGTGGCAGTGTAAAATATATGGGGCAGTATGTGTTTTTTGACAAGGACGGGGTTGTGCTCCAAAGCCTTCCCGAACCCTTGGAGGGGATTCCTGTGGTCACCGGGATCAAATTTGGCCAGTTTACCCTTAATGAGGCCTTTGAAGTAGAGGACGACAAACTGTTTGATGTGATCATGGATATTTCCCAGTTGATCAGCCACTATCAGGTGCCGGTGGACGAGCTTCATTTTGATGGGGACGCCCCAAGCCTGTATTCCGGGAAGGTTCAGGTGCATCTGGGGAAGAAGAGCTTTTATGACGATGATATGGCTGTTCTTGCCAGCGTGTTGAAAAAGGCCAGGAAGAAAAAATTAGAAGGAACCATTGATATGGAACATTGGCAGTCAGGAGACCGGATTATATTAAAAAAGGGGAATAAATGAAAAAAAACAAATGTTCTCTTGATTAATGCAAAAGGAATGAGTATTATATATAGTGTACATCATGAGAGCAATAAGCCCGACAGGTATATATGACGGCACCCTTGCGGTTAGAAGTATAGATTAAGGAGGACCAACCGTGTTAGAGATTAAGACAAATGAGGGAGATTCATCCGCAAAGATATTAGTGATAGGCGTAGGCGGCGGTGGAAACAATGCGGTCAACAGGATGATCGAAGAAGGAATCATGGGAGTAGAGTTTATTTGTATTAATACAGATAAACAGCATCTTCTGAATTGTAAAGCGCCTGTGTGCCTCCAGATTGGTGAAAAGCTGACTAAGGGGCTGGGAGCCGGAGCATCTCCGGAAGTAGGGGAGGCTGCGGCAGAAGAAAATAAAGATGAGATTACAGAGTTGGTCAAAGGGGCGGATATGGTATTTGTAACCTGCGGCATGGGCGGCGGGACCGGTACCGGCGCAGCTCCTGTAGTGGCTAAGATCGCCAAGGATATGGGGATCCTTACGGTAGGTATTGTGACGAAGCCGTTTACCTTTGAGGCAAAGGCTCGTATGAACAATGCGATAGCCGGGATTGAAAAGCTTAAGGAGCATGTGGATACTCTGATCGTGATCCCGAATGATAAACTGTTGCAGATCGTGGATAGAAGGACCTCTATGCCGGATGCGCTGCGGAAGGCGGATGAGGTATTACAGCAGGGCGTACAGGGCATTACTGACCTGATCAATGTACCCGGCCTGATCAATCTGGATTTTGCAGACGTACAGACAGTAATGAAGGATAAGGGCGTTGCGCATATTGGCATTGGTATGGGCAGCGGCGATGAAAAGTGTGTAGATGCAGTGAAACAGGCGATTTCCAGCCCGCTTCTGGAGACTACCATTGAAGGAGCATCCCATGTGATCGTAAATATTTCCGGCGATGTGGCATTGATGGAGGCTCATGAGGCTGTTTCTTACATAGAGGATCTGACCGGAGAGAATTGTAATATTATCTTTGGCGCTATGATGGATGAAAACATGACAGACCAGGTGAAGATCACTGTGATCGCTACCGGCCTGGATGAGGAGAATAAAGAGACTGTAAGACCCTCTTTTATGCAGAATAAGGCAAAAACGAATTTTGCCACCCGGGAGGGACAGATGGCATCGGCCAAACAGAGACCGTCCTCAGGCAGCGCAGCAGCAGCGCAGGCGGGGGCTGGAAGGCAGGCAATGGATAGCGGGGAGATTAAGATCCCAATTTTCTTACAAAAGAAAAAATAAATAGATAGTGGTAAGGCTGCCATACATATGTGGCGGCCTTTTTTTGAGGATAGATTGGAGGAGGGCAAGGCGCTGGAAAGCGCTGGAAAGGACTGGAACATTATGGAAGACAAAATCCTTTGGCGGAAAGTGCAGGTTCGTAAATGCGCCAGCGTACTGCTGATCTTTCTTGGACTGATAGGCATGCAGATGTTATCCAGCATTGTGTGTGTTGCTGCTTATGTAGCCGGCTGGATCGGACAGGGAGACACCTTTGTGCAGGTCTTACAGAAGCTGCAGGCAGGGATACAATTTTCAGATGACCTGTTCCTCATCTGGGTTTCGCTGGTATCTGCCACGCTTTGCCTGATCTGGTGTGGAATCCTGTATTACCGTTCCGGTTGGAGGATCAGGCCCTTCCCATACCGCCAGGCCTTTTCTCTGCGGACGGTAGCGGCGATCGTGTCCTGCGGCGCAGGGGCCTGTGTAGTGCTGACAATGGTGGTGTCTGTTCTGGAACTGGCGTTTCCGCAGGCATTTACTGCCTATGAGCAGCTGATGTCCCAGATCAGCTATGAGACGTCCTGGGTTACAGTAGTGTATGTAATTGCGATCGGGCCGATATCAGAAGAATTGATCTTTCGCGGAGCCATATTGGACCGGCTCCGTATCCCTTTTCCCTTTTGGGTTGCTAATCTGCTTCAGGGAGCGTTGTTTGGGCTGTATCATATGAATTTGATCCAGGGGTTGTATGCCTGGTGCCTGGGAGCCATCCTGGGACTGATCCTGAATGTTACAGGAAGTATTTTCTCTTCTATACTGGCTCATATAGTATTCAACAGTACCTCCTACTGTCTGTCAATGCTTTTTTCCCAGGAGGGAGGGAGCGGCTACGGACAGCTGCTGGTGGAAGCCGCCGGTTTTATCTTCCTGACGCTGGGGTTATCCTATTTTCTGCAAGAATATCGTAGGCAGACAGTGGAAAAAGAGGAGAAAACATGTTAAGATGTAAAGTATCTGTTATGGAATTAGGAGAAAAGCTGATACAAAGGAAAGAATGGTGATGATATGGAAGATAGATACCTTGATCTGAAAAAAGGAGACTGCCATAAAATATTTTCCCTTCTCAATGAATGCATGGATGATTATCTTTACATGTATGACTTAAAGAAGGATTATTATGAGATCAATGGGGCGGCGGCGCAGCGTTTTAACCTGAGCAGGGCCAAGTTTGATGATGCAATCCATACATTGGCAGAGGTGATCCACCCGGAAGATTATCCTGCGCTTGCAGAGGATCTTGCCCGGATCCGGGAGGGCAAGCAGCTGGTACACGATATGGAATACCGATGGCTGAGCGCAGACAAGCAGCCGGTATGGATCAATTGCAGGGGGCAGGTGGTTTTGAATGAACAGGACGAGCCCTGCTTTCTCATCGGCCGTATTACGGAAATTGACAAAAGGGGAAAGATTGACAATGTAACCGGTCTGTATCGCGAGATGAACCTGAAACAAAAACTGGCAGGATATGCAGCGCAGCCGGTGAAGGGATATCTCCTGCAGATAGGGATTGATAATTTTAAAGATATCAACGAAAAGTATGGGCTTTCTATGGGGAATGAGGTGCTGGCCTCTCTGGCAGAATGTGTCAGGAAAGCGGCTAAGGGAGTAGCTGAGGTGTATCGGATGCATGGGGATGAGATGGTCCTTCTGTGTGTCGGTTACGATGATGAAAAGAAGGATCCGGCTAAGGAAATCTATAAGAAGATTCGTTCCCTGGTGGATGAGAGCATTGAACGGGGAGGCTTTCAGATTTTCCATACGATTTCCGGTGGGATCGTATATTTTGATGAAAAGGACGTTCTGAAGGATACTTTGCTATTGGAGAGAGCAGCCTTTGCCCTGCACCAGGCCAAGCTGCGGGGCAAAAATACCTGCGTGCATTATACCCAGGAGGCGTATAACACCTATGTGCATCGGATGGATGTGCAGGAATATTTGCGCCGGGATATCAAAAACGGGTTCCGGGGATTTGAGTTATACTATCAGCCCATCGTATACATTGAAGAGAGACGGGCGCTGGGGGCAGAGGCATTGCTGCGCTGGAATAGTGAACAGCTGGGATTTATGTCACCGGCAGAATTTATCCCCCTGCTGGAAGAGAGCGGGCTGATCATCCCATTGGGGCGCTGGATCATTAAGACGGCATTACAGCAATGTAAGGAATGGCAGAAGGTAGTGCCGAACTTCCGGATCAGTATCAATCTTTCCTTTGTGCAGCTAAAGAAATCCGATGCGGTCCGGGATATTATAAATATGATGGACGAGTTGAATGTCAGCGCCCGGGATGTTCTGTTTGAAGTGACCGAGAGCGGGGAGCTGGAGAAGGAAAATGCCGTCCAGGTACTTCGTTCTTTTAAAAGCAGGCTGATCGACCTGGCAATCGATGACTTTGGCACAGGCTACTCTAATCTGCGCTATGTAAAGGATATGACTTTCGACCTGGTAAAAATCGACCAGTCGTTTATCCGCAATATCCGTCATAGCCAGTATGATTACCTGGTGGTAAAGCAATTTACGGAATTGGCCCATACACTTAATTTAAAGGTTTGCTATGAGGGAGTGGAGACAAAAGAAGATCTGGAATGTGTTCTGGAACTGAAACCGGATTTCATCCAGGGATATTATTTCTCCAGGCCGGTTCCGGCTGGTCAATTTAAACAGAAGTTTTTGAACGATCATGATGTATTTGGCTGATAGGAGGTATTATTCAAATGGCTTGGTATGACAGTGCAGTATTTTATCATATATATCCGCTGGGGCTCTGTGGATGCGCCCAGGAGAATACCGGTGTGTCGGAATCGCACTTTGATAAACTGGAACAATGGGTGGAGCATGGGGCTGATATCGGCTGTACGGCGCTGTACATAGGCCCCTTATTTGAATCAGAGGGGCATGGCTATGAGACACGGGATTACCGGCTGGTGGACCGCAGGCTGGGGACCAATGAGGATTTTAAGAGATTGGTAGAAAAATGCCATCAATCAGATATGCATGTTATTGTAGACGGTGTGTTCAACCATGTGGGAAGAGGCTTTTTTGCCTTCCGGGATGTAAAGGAGAAGAGAGAGCATTCTCCCTATTGCGGCTGGTTCCGTAATCTGAATTTTGGCGGCAATAATGAATACAATGACGGATTTTCTTATGATAATTGGGGAGGCTATAATCTTCTGGTAAAGCTGAACCTGCAGAATCCGGAGGTTCGGGAATATCTGTTTGATGTAGTGCGCTTCTGGGTGGAAGAATTTGATATTGATGGGATCCGCCTGGATGCTGCAGATGTGCTGGATTTTGAATTTATGAAGCAGCTACGGACTGTTACAAGAGACCTGAAGCCGGATTTCTGGCTGATGGGAGAGGTGATCCATGGGGATTATAGCAGGTGGGCGAACGATGAGATGCTCCATTCCGTGACGAATTATGAGCTTCACAAGGGACTGTATTCCGGTCACAATGACCATAATTATTTTGAGATAGCCCATTCGGTGAAACGTCTGAATGATCTCTGCAGGGGAAGAAAGCTGTACACCTTCCTGGACAATCATGATGTAGAGCGGATTTACAGCAAATTAAATAATAAGGAGCATCTGCCCCTGGTCACTATTTTATTATATACTCTTTATGGGATACCATCGCTGTATTACGGTTCCGAATTTGGCATTGAGGGAAAGAAGGAAAAGGGATCGGATTGGAATCTGCGCCCCTGCCTGGAGCTGGAGGACTTTAAGAACGAGCCGGAGATCACAGGCCTGTGCCGCAGCCTTGCCCTTCTTAAAAAAGAGTACCCTGCCTTAAATGAGGGAGAATACCGGGAACTGTATCTGAGAAACCGGCAGTTTGCTTTCGGAAGGATCCTGGATGGGAATGGTGTGATAACTGCGTTAAATTGTGACGATGCTCCGGCAGAATTTACAGTGCCGCTCCCCTTTGCAGCCCAGTCCATGGAAAATCTTCTGGAGGACCTTGTTCCGGAGGCAAAGGCCGAACTGGAAGATGGGAGTATCAAGGTGGTACTTCCCGCTAATACGGGCCTCGTTCTTTCTCTGGCCTCATAAGATAATGATGCTGGCGCAGCTCAGATCGTCTGCCAGGTCATAGACCTGGCCGCTGGTCAGTCCCACAACGGTAGGGCGCAGCACGGAATGGGGATTGTTTTTCACTACGCGGGCGTCTTCTCCGTTGCTTAGCTGTACAGTGGAATCTACCGGATACAGGATCACGCTTCCCAGGAAACTTTTCATGGCAGTGATATCCAGCTCTTCCGTCATTGCCATGATCATTTCCACGGCAGTCCGCTGAGAGAAGCCTTTTTTATAAGGGCGTTCCGTTACCAGCGCATCATAGATATCCGCTACGGACAGAATCTTGGCATAAGGGATGATTTTATCGGCGGGGACTCCCATGGGATAGCCCTTGCCGTTCATTTTCTCATGATGCTGCAACACAGCCAGGGAGATTGCTTTAGAGAAATCCTCTTTATTCTTCAGGATCTCATAGCCGAGAAGAGGATGCTGCTTCATGACTGCGAACTCCTCGTCATTGAGCCGGGCCGGCTTGTTCAGGATTTCCAGGGGAATCTTTGATTTTCCGATATCATGGAGCAGGCCGGCAATCCCGATATTATAGATATCATCTTGCTTCATTCCCTGCTTCTTGGCAATGATCATAGACATGGTGGCGACATCTACACTGTGTTTGAAGGTATATTCATCACTGGTCTTCAGGGCAGTGATATCTACTGCGATCGCCTGGTTGTCATTGATGGCCTTCATCAGGGAATTGGTAATACTGGTAGTGGTATTGGCAAACTCCTCTGAATCGGCGTTGCTGTATAGGTATTGGATCCCCTCGGATACTCTTTTCTTTACGCTTTCGGTTAGTTTTACTTTAGAGGGGTCTGCCGTCCTCAGTTTTTCAATATTATTTCTGGCCAGGGGAGAGATCTTTTCTTCCTTTTCTTCTTCTGGTTTGGGATCTTCCTCGCCCTCGCTGACATAGACTCCCGGGATTCCCAGCTTCTCCAGGGCGGCGATCTGATAACTGTCCAGCAGGGAGCCGCGGACGATCAGTGTCCGGTCAAGCCGGTCTACAATCGCCTGATCGATCCGCATCCCCACCTGCAGGGCGCGGGTCCTGACATAATATCGTTTTATCACTTTAATCCCCCTTATTGTATGTTATCTTTAAATAATTTTACGTCTTCATTCTGTCCATATACTGTAAAACCTGCAAAGCCCTGCTGCTCCAGCTTGTTTAAGAATTTCCCGAGCTTTTTTGGACGGGCGATCACAGAAACCATATAGTCCTTGCGCAGCTCCCGGGCATAGGAGAGGGCGGGAACATAGGTATCCGGGTCATAAAAAACAGCAATCCGTTCCTTTTGATCCGGGATCTGGTAGTTCTGTTCCATTAAAATTCCAAAAATGCGCTCAAAGCCAATAGAAAATCCTACGGCAGGAATATTTTCGCCCAGAAATTTGCCGATCAGATTATCGTACCGGCCCCCTCCGGCGACAGCGCCCCGGTAGCCTTCCGCAGTGACCTCAAAGACAGTGCCGGTGTAATAGCCCTGCCCCCGCACCAGGGAAGGGGCAAATTCTACGGCAAAATCCTTTCCGGATACCTGGTTTACATTGTGGATGATCTCCCGGAGGTCTGTTATATAAGAAGCATCGCATACCTGCGCTGCAGAATCTAACGTCAGGGAGCCTTCCTGGAAAAGTCCGATAAATTGACGGATGTTCGGGGCAGCGAAGCCTTCTTCCTCCAGCTCCTGTTCCACGCCGTCAATGCCAATCTTATCCAGTTTATCAAAAATAATGGCCAGCCGTTCATGATCCTTTGGATCAAAGCCGGCATAGGAGAAGATATCCTTTAAGATCCGGCGGTCATTGATCTTCACTGTAAAATTCTTCAGTCCTGCCCGCTTTAAAGCTGTGGCAGTGGTGAGGATCAATTCCACCTCTGCATCCCGGGAGGGATTTCCAATGATATCAATGTCGCACTGCATAAATTCCCGCAGGCGTCCCTTTTGCGGGCGTTCTGCCCGGTATACCCGGTCAATCTGAATCACCTTAAAGGGGGATATAAGATTGCTGCGGTTATTGGCATAATAGCGGGAGAGGGGAAGCGTCAGGTCGTACCGAAGCCCCATGTCGGACAGCTCCTTTTCCTCAGGCGTATTCTGCGCCAGCGCATCAGAGAGTTTCTGTCCACGTTTTAATATCTTAAAGATCAGATTCAGGTTCTCCCCGCCATCGCTTTTATCCAGATTTATCCCGTCTTCAAGGATTGGGGTGGAGATCCGTTCAAATCCTGCATCCTGATAAGTTTCTAATATGATTCTCTGGAGATGGTCCCGGATCCTCACTTCGCTGGGAAGATAATCCCGGGTTCCTTTCACAGGGGTTGATTTCATAATCTGCACCAAGCCTTTCTTTCCGATCCGGCAGTGAAATTTTGTTCCGGACCTTACTTCTGATAATAAATACTATAGAAACCAATGTAGCATATTTTTACAAAAACTACAAGCAAATGCCTGCGGCAGTTTTTGCAGAATTGACTTATGAAGAAGAATAGTGTAAAATCTCACTAATGTGTCTAAGACGCTGTTATCTGGGGAAACCAGAGGAAATAAGGCCGGATGACCGGCAGGATAAACATGGAGGAAGACATGGACAAAAAGTTAAAGGTTGGTATCCTTGGCGGTACCGGAATGGTAGGACAGAGATTTATTGCATTATTGGAAAACCATCCCTGGTTTGAGGTGGCAGCTATCGCAGCCAGTCCCCGCAGCGCCGGGAAACGGTATGAGGAAGCTATCGGCGGTCGCTGGAAGATGACATCCCCCATGCCGGAGGCAGTGAAAGATATTATTGTAGAAGATGTGAGCAATGTAGGGAAGGTCGCATCCCAGGTTGATTTTGTATTTAGTGCGGTAGACATGACAAAGGACGAGATCAGGAAGATTGAAGAAGAATATGCGAAGACGGAGACGCCGGTGGTATCCAACAACAGCGCCCACAGGTGGACGCCGGATGTTCCCATGGTAGTGCCGGAGCTGAATCCGCAACATCTGGAAGTCATTCCCGATCAGAAGAAACGTCTGGGAACTACCCGGGGTTTTATTGTGGTGAAGCCCAACTGCTCCATCCAGAGTTATACCCCGGCGCTTCATGCCCTGAGGGCGGCCGGATTTGAACCGGAGACCGTGGTTGCCACTACGTATCAGGCAATCTCCGGAGCGGGCAAGACCTTCCGGGACTGGCCGGAAATGGAACATAATATCATCCCCTTCATCGGTGGAGAGGAAGAGAAAAGCGAACAGGAGCCTTTGCGCATCTGGGGCAAGGTAGAGGGCGGCCAGATTGTAAAGGCAGATGGCCCGGTCATCACAACACAGTGTATACGGGTTCCGGTACAGGATGGGCATACAGCGGCAGTGTTTGTGAAATTCAAAGAGGGGAAGAAGCCTACGAGGGAGCAGATTCTGAAGGTATGGAAGGAATTTTCCGGGCTTCCTCAGGAATTGAAGCTTCCCAGCGCACCCATGCAGTTTATCCAGTATCTGGAAGAGGACGATCGTCCCCAGGTAGCGCTGGACGTAGATTATGAGAATGGTTTTGGTGTATCTATGGGCCGTCTCCGGGAAGACACCGTCTTCGACTATAAATTTGTAGGATTGTCCCATAACACGGTCAGAGGGGCGGCCGGCGGAGCAGTTCTGATTGCGGAGCTGCTGACGGCGCAGAAATATATTACTGCCAAATAAGAGATAGCGGGGGAGGTAAGTATGGATCGTTATAGGATATTGGTAAAAGGCATTGTACAGAGAGAAGGAAAATTCCTGATCGTAGAAAAATGGATTGATGACAATATCGTGAATCCCTATCAGTGGGAATTTTTGGATGGAGAAGCGGAGTTTGGGGAATCTCCGGATTCGGCGGTCATCCGCCTGATCCAGGAGCAGACAGGCCTGACCGCAACGGTGGACAGGATTTTGTACACCTGGACCTTTATGGTAGGCTCGGTATGCAATCTGGGGCTTTCCTATCTTTGCCTGACAGATATGGAAGAAGGGGATGTTATTTTATCGGAAGATCTCCACGACAGCCGTTGGATTTCTGCCGAAGAATTTTCCGACTACATTATCAATCAGAGAATGCTTCAGGATCTGGAAAAAGCAGAACTGATGTAAGAGAGAGTGCATCTGCCTGGATGGCAGGTGCATTCTGTGCATTATCCTGTATTATCCGTTCCAGTGGAAAGACCCGTTGCAGACAGAAATGGAGAGAATAATGAAAACAATAATCAGAGGAGGAAGGCTGATAGATCCGGCCAATGGACTGGATGGAGAATATGATCTTGTCATAGAAGAGGGAAGGATCGCCCAGGTGGCAGAAAAGGGAGCGGGGGCAGAGAAAGCCCAGGCAGGAGGCGGGACAGAAGGCTCTATGGAGATTAATGCCGCAGGGAAGGTGATCCTTCCTGGTTTTATTGATCTTCACGTCCATCTGCGGGAGCCGGGATATGAATATAAAGAGACGATCCTGAGTGGCAGCCGCGGAGCAGCCCGGGGCGGCGTTACTACAATCTGTCCCATGCCCAATACGATGCCTGTGATCGACAGCCGGGAACGGGTAGAAGATCTGCTGGACAGAGCGAAAAAGGCTCCGGTCCATGTGCTGCCGATAGGGGCAGTCACTGTGGGGCAAGAAGGCAAACAACTGGCAGACTTGAAAGGGATGAAAGAGGCAGGGGCTGTTGCCTTTAGCGAAGATGGAAAATCCGTGATGGATGCCGCTCTCTTCCGCCGCGCCCTCCAGGAAGCGGCAGCGCTGGGGATTCCTATGTTTTCCCATTGCGAGGATAAGGCGCTGGTCAGCGGAGGGGTAATGAATGCGGGAGAAAAAGCCCGGCAGCTCGGACTTCCCGGCATTACTAATGCGGTAGAGGATGTGATCGTGGCCAGGGACATTCTGCTGGCGAAGGAGACAGGATGCCAGCTTCATTTGTGTCACTGCTCAACAGCCGACAGTGCAGAGCTGATGCGTATGGCAAAGAGACAGGGACTGTCGGTGACAGCAGAGGTATGCCCCCATCACTTTACCCTGTCAGAGGAGGAGATCACGGAAGATGACGGGCGCTTTAAAATGAATCCGCCCCTCCGCAGCCCGCAGGACGTACAGGCGTTGCGGAAAGCTTTGCAGGACGGGACGATGGAAGTTATCTCTACGGACCATGCGCCCCATGGCCGGGAGGAGAAGGCACAGAGTATGGCCAGGGCTCCCTTTGGGATTGTGGGGCTGGAGACCTCCTTTGCCCTGGGGTATACCATATTAGTGCAGCAGGGATATCTGACCCTGAACCAGCTGGTGGAGAAAATGAGTGTGAATCCCGCCCGGGTACTGGGGATCCCCAAAGGGAATCTGGCAGCGGGACGGGCAGCAGATCTGGTGGTCGCTGATATCAGCCGCCCATACCGGATCGATAAAGAAAAATTTGCCTCCAAAGGAAAGAATACACCTTTCCATGGCATGGAAGTGACGGGAAGAGTGGAAATGACTTTTGTAGACGGAGTCATGGTATATAACAGACAGGAAGAAGAATCGCAATGAAGGAGGAAATAAGTCATGATCAACAAATTGGTACAGGAGATCCAGAAGAAAAACGCACCGGTGGTGGTAGGGCTTGATCCGATGCTCGGCTATGTCCCCGCCCATATTCAAAAGGCGGCCTTTGAGGAATACGGCGAGACACTGGAGGGGGCGGCAGAGGCTATCTGGCAGTACAATAAAGGAATTGTGGACGCCGTGGCAGATCTGGTTCCTGCAGTAAAGCCTCAGATCGCCATGTACGAGCAATTCGGCATCCCCGGCCTGAATGCCTTTAAGAAAACCGTAGATTATTGTAAGGGAAAAGGGCTGATCGTGATCGGCGATGTGAAACGGGGGGATATCGGATCCACCTCTGCCGCCTATGCAACGGCACATCTGGGGAAGGTAACAGTGGGAAGCCGATCCTATGCCGGCTTCGATGAAGATTTTTCCACGGTCAATCCTTATCTGGGAAGTGATGGAATCAATCCCTTCATTAAGGTATGCCGGGAGGAGAAGAAGGGGATTTTTGTATTGGTAAAGACCTCGAATCCTTCCAGCGGGGAATTGCAGGACCAGCTGGTCAATGGCCGCCCGCTGTATGAGCTGGTAGGGGAAAAAGTGGCCCAGTGGGGAGCTGGCTGTATGGGGGACTCCTACAGCTACGTAGGCTGTGTTGTAGGCGCTACCTATCCGGAGATCGGGAAGGTGCTCCGGAGGTTAATGCCTAAGACTTATATCCTGGTACCGGGATACGGCGCCCAGGGGGGAAAGGCAGAAGACTTAGTACATTACTTTAATCCAGATGGCCTGGGGGCGCTTGTAAATTCCTCCCGGGGCATTATTGCTGCTTACCAGAAAGAAGAATATGCCCAATTTGGAGAGGAGCATTATGCAGAGGCTTCCCGGCAGGCAGTGATAGATATGATCGCTGATATTAACGGGGCGTTGGGCCGATAAAAGAGGAATGAACAGAAAGGGAGACGATTATGGCAGAGAAGAAGAAATGTAAGGCGGCCATTACCAGCCAGATTATGCTCAGTCCGGGGATCTACAGCATGTGGCTGAAATTCCCCTCGGATTGTAATATTGCCGCCCAGGCAGTTCCGGGACAATTCCTTTCCTTGTATTGCAGGGAAGGAAGCCGTCTGCTCCCCCGTCCTATCAGTATTTGTGAACTTGCTCCGGAGGATCGGCTGATTCGTATTGTTTATCGGATCGCAGGGCAGGGAACCCAGGAATTCTCCAGGTTGCTGGCAGGAGACAGTGTTGAAGTCCTGGGACCTTTGGGGAATGGCTTTGCCCGGGGAACGGGAGCAGGTATTCTGATCGGCGGAGGCATTGGCGTCCCTCCTATGTTGGAGCTGGCAAAAGCCCTGCATCGTGAAGGCGCAAAAGTCCAGACAATACTGGGCTACCGGGACAGCGATCTTTTTTTGGCTTCTGAATTTGAACAATATGGACCGGTGTGGATCTCTACAGAGGATGGCAGTGCGGGGACCAAGGGGAACGTGATTGATGCTATCCGGGAAAATGAGGTGTCTGGAGATATGATCTACGCCTGTGGGCCGGTCCCAATGCTCCGCGGAGTAAAGGCCTTTGCAGAGGAGAAGGGGATTCCTGCGCAGATTTCAATGGAAGAAAGGATGGCTTGTGGGATTGGCGCCTGTCTGGCCTGCGTCTGCCGTTCCAGGGAGGAAGACAGCCACAGCCATGTGAAGAATAAGAGAGTCTGTAAAGATGGTCCGGTCTTTTTTGCCCAGGATATTGAACTCTAGGTTTCAGAGAAAGAAAGCCGTGAAAATGGCAGGATGAGAGGGAAAATATGAATTTATCAGTAGATTTTGCCGGAGTGCCTATGAAGAATCCGGTGACGACAGCCTCCGGCACCTTTGGCTCCGGAGCAGAATATGGAGAGTATGTAGATCTGAACGGCCTGGGGGCGGTGACTACGAAGGGGGTAGCCGCCACACCGTGGGAAGGCAATCCCACGCCGCGTATCTGTGAGACATACGGTGGGATGCTGAATGCGATCGGACTTCAGAATCCGGGCATCGATGTATTCGTGGAACGGGATATCCCTTACCTGAAAAAGTTCGATACCAGGATCATTGTCAATGTCTGCGGTAAAACACCGGAGGAATACTGTCAGGTAGTGGAAAGGCTGGCCTCAGAACCCATAGACCTCCTGGAGATTAATATCTCCTGTCCCAATGTGAAGGCAGGGGGGATTGCCTTCGGCCAGGATCCCCGGCTGGTAGAAGAGATCACGGCCCAGATCAAAAAAAAGGCAAAGCAGCCTGTGATCATGAAACTCAGTCCCAATGTCGCCAACATTGAAGAAATGGCAAGGGCGGCAGAGGCCGGCGGGGCGGATGGGATTTCCCTGATCAATACCCTGACGGGAATGAAAATTGATATCTATAAAAGAGGCTTTGCCCTGGCCAATAAAACGGGAGGTTTGTCCGGGCCTGCCATAAAGCCTGTTGCTGTGCGGATGGTATATCAGGCCGCCCATGCAGTGGATATTCCGGTGCTGGGAATGGGAGGGATCTGTACGGCAGAAGATGCTTTAGAGTTTCTTATGGCAGGGGCTACAATGGTAGCTGTGGGAACTGGCAATTTCCACGATCCCGCTGCGACCCGAAAGGTAGTGGAAGGAATACAGGAATTTATGGATGCCCAGGGAGTGCAAGATATTCATGAGTTGATCGGATGTGTGTGACAGAGGGCAGGCAGTGGAAAGCGATTGATAAATTTATGCTTTTGTGGTAAACTTGGAAAATATCAGGAATGGTATGTAGATTTCTGGATAAGCTTTGGCGGGCGTCAGCTTAGCAACGGGAGGTTTTGGATAAGATGGAACAGTACAAACAGGAATTTATCGAATTTATGGTAGAAAGCAATGTATTAAAATTCGGAGAATTTACTTTAAAGAGTGGAAGGAAATCCCCATTCTTCATGAATGCGGGCGCATATGTGACAGGTTCGCAGCTGCGCAGGCTGGGTGAGTATTATGCCCGGGCAATCCACGAACATTATGGAGAGGATTTTGATGTACTGTTTGGGCCGGCCTATAAAGGGATCCCTCTCAGCGTGACCACAGCCATTGCTTTCAGCGAATTGTACGGCAAGGAGATCCGTTACTGCTCCAACCGGAAGGAAATCAAGGATCATGGAGATACCGGGATTCTTTTAGGAAGTAAGATACAGGATGGGGACCGGGTGGTGATCATTGAAGATGTGACCACCTCCGGCAAATCCATCCAGGAGACATTTCCCATTATCCAGGCGCAGGGCAACCCGGAGATCTTAGGGCTCATGGTGTCCCTGAACCGTATGGAAAAGGGGTTATCCTCCAATACCAGCGCTTTGGAGGAGATCCAGGACAAATATGGTTTTAAGGCCAATGCCATCGTGACGATGGAAGAGGTAGTGGAATGTCTGTATAATAAAGAATGTCATGGCAGGATTGTCATTGACGACAAGATTAAACAAGGGATTGACGCATATTATCAGGAATATGGAGTAAGGAGAGATTGATCATGGTAGAAAAGGTTTACAAAACAATGAAATCAGTAGGGGCATTAAATCTGGTGACAGGGATATTATTGATCATAGGCGGGATTGCGGCAGGCGTGATCGTTATCATTAACGGGGCCAAGCTTTTAAGCGACAAATCCGACCTGACCTTCTAGGAATGAATTATTATCTGGATCTGTGCGCCGGCTTCTCCTGCCTTGCCGGGGATTGTCCCTATACCTGCTGCGCAGGGTGGAACATCCTGGTGGACGATGCATCCGTCCGGCGGTTTGCCGGCTTGGAGCAGGAAGGCCTGAGAGAGGACATCCTGTCCCATCTGACAAAGAAAAACGGAAAATATTATTTTATGCACCAGTCTGACGGGAAATGCTGGATGCTGGAGGAAGATGGCTTGTGCCGGATTCAACGGAATCTGGACGAGCCTTCTTTGTGTGCCACCTGCCGCAAATATCCCCGTCTGGCGGCAAGGATCAGAGGGGATCATTGGATATCCATGGCGGCTTCCTGTCCCGTAGTGGCAGAGTATCTATGGCAACAGAAGGTGGGATGGAGGACTTCCGGTGAGAGAGGGGATGGGCCGGATGCCGGCAGTTCCTCTGTATTGAGACAGCTGGGCAGAGAAAAGGAAGGGCTGCCTGTGGGATGGGAAAGAGGAAGAGCCTGGCAGGAAATTGCCTGGAAATTAGCGGAAGGCTGCGCACAGCTTCTGCTGGAATTCCGGGAACATCCGTATTTCCCCGGGAGCTTTGACTATTTTGAACAAGAGGAACTGTCAGAGGGCAGGATGGCAGAAGATATCCGGAGCTATGAGCGTGCGCTGGGGGCGCAGATGCTTGCCTTCCAGCAGAATTACAGTGGCTATCGCCTGTTCAGCCGTTATCTCGAGAAGCCAGAGGAAACGGAGTGGGAGCGTTACTGCCAGATACAGGGAGAGATACTCCTGATGGACGTGATCTGCTTTAGCTGCTATTCTTCCGATCCTGGCTGGAGCAGGAAAGAGGCCTCCCTGGTACTCGCCTGGGTATACCGGTTTTGCGCTCATGGAAGCCGATTATCACAAAAAGTAAACCAGATGTTTCAGAAAATTCTCGTTTCTGTGGAGGGATGGGCTGAGAAAACGTGATGGGGAATCATGTGCGTGAGATAAAACGCCAGATGATATCGGGAATATTTTGTTGAAATTACCAAAAATCACAAACGCTGATTGTTTAATGGAGAGAAAAGAAAAAAAATCAAGAAAAACTCTTTACAGACAGGGAAAACTACCGTATGCTATCAATACCCGGGAAATAGGAGACAAAAAGAAAGGAGCAGTCCTTTGGCAGATCTGTGGCAGTACGGCGCCTGCAGTTCTGACTGTAGAAAGGCCGTACAGAAATGAGGGTAGGATGAAAATAGCTTTTTGGAGTCACCTGCGCCATAGCGGCGGGGTTACTACCAATCTGGCATCTATGGCAGCTATGTCTGCGGTTTCTGGTTCTGGGAGATCTGTTTTGCTGGAAAATCATTATAACAAAAATAATCTGGGAAGTATCCTGACGATTCAGGAAAGTCTGGAATGTCTAAGAGAACGGCAATATTATAATCGATATGGGATCGAATATCTGTTGAAGAGATTATATACGGGAGAGCCGGGGGAAGTCCTGCTGCGCAGGACCGCTATTCCATTACTGTATTCCAGTATCTTTTATGTTCCTCAGAGTTATATCGTGAACCGGGAGGTTTTTAATTATGAATTTCAACTGGTGAGAAAACAATTATTTGAATGCCTGGAAGGTTTTTGCGAACTTGTACTCGTAGATACAGAGGCAAATGAAAATCTAAGTTCTGTTGCTATTCTGGAGGATGTGGATCTCATCGTAGTAAATTTGGATCAAAATCCTGATTCCTGGGCCGAATTTATGGAAAACTATTCCCTGCTAAAAGAAAAGTGCATATTTCTGATCGGAAGATACCGGGCAGAAGGGAAGTGGAATCTGTCCCGTATCCGCAGGGAGTTCTCAATTCCTGCCGGAGATATCGGGGTAATTCCTTATAATATGGAGCTGGAGCTTTATCTGGGGGAGGGAAGGCTGCTCCAGTTTATCAATCGCAATTATCACAGGGCCTCCACTCGGGAAAACGACCTTTTTCTGCGGGAAGTCCGGAAGTCGTTTTTAATGTTTCGGAATCATTATATGATGCTGCGGAGGGAAAGACAGCGCAGGAGTTTCCCATATGCCAGTTGCATTGAGGACAGGAATTAGTATATAATGCTCTATAAGAAAAGGAAAGCGGCAGAAGCAGGAAGCCTAAGCCGCAGTATGGAGGAACGTCTTGATAGCAATGACAAAGAAACATCCTTTATGCCAGGTAGAGCTGACAGTAAAGTATATTTACTGCTTTGGCCTGGGGGTAATGGCGCTGGGGCATATGAAAGCCATTACAGAGACCAGGGAATATTTTGATTCCGTGTTGGAGAAGATCGGCCTGCCGCCGGAAATGGGCCAGCAGATATTTTTAGACATTAACAATGCCTTTGACGAAAAGCTGCAGGAGGTCTTTGAGCGGATCAAAGCCAAAGGACTTCAATATTGTTTTGTGCTGGACCTGTATCAGATCCTTGGAAGGACTATCTGGGCGCAGGAATACTGCAGCCAGGTCCTGGAGGATTATCTTCAGGTATTTCAGTTCTCAGCAGCAGAACGCATTTTCTTCCAGGAATTTGATAAAGCGATGAGAGAGAAAAACGGGGATGCCGCCAAGAAGGCCTGCCAGTATTTTTCTCAGGAAGGGTATGTGATCCGGTATGACTTTCTGACATACTTTTATCCGGATTTCTATATGGAAGATGTCTATTCCGATATCCGGATCGTCTCTGGCCAGACTCTGATCTTCGATAAGCCGGTGGCCGTTCATGGGAATATCACGATAGAACGGGGAGGCTCTCTGTTGATCCATGGCGGCGCGCTGCAGATGGAGGGAGGGATACAGGTCTTGGGAGGGCGGATCCAGCTTCGCCACAGCCAGGTCCGGATCCTTGCCTGTGACAGGGAGTATTGGCTGGAGCTGCAGAATACAGCCGTAGTGACGATTGAAGATTCTGTAGTGGATTGCGGCGGCCATTGCGGCGCACTGTTACAGAATACTGGCAGACTCATTCTTCAGGATAGCGTGATCAGGAATACTGCCAGAGGGAGGGGCGTAGCCTTTTTTGGGCTCTCCGTTAAGATTTCAGAATGCCGGTTCTTAGAGTGCAGGAATGGCGGGATACAGTTAGGGGGAGCCGCCCTGGCAGAGATCAGGGAATGCAGTTTCGTGGATGACGCTGGGGAACATGGAGGCGGGATCACCTCCCAGTCGATGGAGGATGTCAGTGTGTGCAACTGCCGTTTTGTGCGCTGTACGGCCAAGCATCTTGGGGCGGCAGTCTATTTCCGGCATCAGAGGCTGGGGCAGCAGGTGGCAGAATGCAGCTTTCAGGACTGTATCCCATCAGACAGCCTGTGCTTTAACAATTATGAGGAGGCAGATTATGATCATTAGCAATCTGACAAAGTTACACTATCGAAAAAAGCTGTGGCTTACTCCCAAGCATCCACTGTGCTTTGAGCCGGAGGAATTTAAGTTATATTACAGTGCAGCGGTGATCATCCAGGCGCAGCTTAATGAAAATCTGGGGATCCTGCATAACTTTGAACTGGAACGGCTGATGAAGAAGGGGTTAAACCTGTCTCAGGGAGAGATTTCCCAGGCCATGAACCTGTCCCGGGAACAGGCAGGCGTGATAGAATATCTGCTGGAATACCAGGGCAGGGAATCCTTCCGCTATTATTTGCTCATGGACTGTATCAATGTAGGAATGGGAGAGGAAGGGGTATCAGACAGGGAGAGGGAATCTTTGCGGATGTTTGCCCGGATGTTTGATATTTCAGAATCCCTGTATCGCCTGTTATATCAATTTATCCAGGCGGCATACCGGGAAGAGGAAGCGGAATGCCGGATGATCTATCAGCAGATGGAGGAGAGGGGACTTGGCCTGTCGCTGATGGATCTGAAGTATTATCTGATGACTTTATATGATATTTTTGAATGTACCCAGGAGCTTTTGGAGAAGAAGAAGGAGCTTCATCTGGTAGACCGCTGCCTGATCACGCAGGATCTTGTCATCAAACCGGGAATGAGGCTGATCATAGACCATGCGATTGTCCGGATCTATGGGAACATTGCGCTGCAGGGTGGAGAACTGACCATTGAGAACAGTAAACTGATCCGCAAAAGCGGCAGCCATCGGGCGTGTATCAATATTCACCGGGAAGGGGATGTGAGAGTAGCAGACAGCCAGATTGACTGCAGGAACCAGGGGATGTTTCTGCGGGCAGAGGATGGAAGGGCAGTAGTGGAGCGATGCGAGATCTACAATACTACGAGGGGAGCGGCCATTCGCTTCTGGGGACAAGAATTAAAAGTATCCGGTACCTTTTTCCATCACTGTTACTCTGGAGAGGACGGCGGAGGAATTATGTTCCAGGGCGGCATTGGAGGTGTCTTTGGTTGCCGTTTTCGGAATTGTGAAGCGCGCCGGGGAGGCGCTGTCTATGGGATGGAGAAGCTACATATCCAAAACTGCACCTTTGAAAAATGTTATGTGGCGGAATATGGCGCCGCTGTATTTTATAAAGGAAAGATGGAAAATTATGTGACACAGCTGCAGTTTTCCCAGTGTTACCCGAAGGGGGCAGAGGCGATCCAGTACTTGAGCCAGCGGGGCGGCCTCCATATCAATGAGGAGGAAGTCTGGCATCAGTCTACCATATTAGATTGTCCTATGCGGATATCTTTCCAGGGAAGCCTGCGGTTAGAAAATATTACGCTGTATCTGAATTATCCGATACAGTGTAAGGGAAGGCTGGCAATGCAGGGAACGCGATTGATCAGCGACCAGTTGGAAAAGGGAGATATGATTGTCCTGGAGCATGCCCAGGGCTGCCAGATCACGGATTGTGAATTTGATGGGAGAGGAAAGACATCCGGGATCCTCGCTACTGGGACCAAAATTGCTGTCAGGGGAACCATGTTCCGCAATACAAACGGAGGAAGGGCGATCTATAATGCCCTGTCTCCATTAATTGAAGGAAGCACCTTTAACTATTGCCAGAGCGGAGGGATCCTAAGTCAGGGAGGGATCGTAAGAGAGTGCCTTTTTGTCAATTGCCGGGATAAAAATGGCGCAGGCGTGACAATGCTTGGAAAGATGGGAAGAATAGAACAGTGCAGCTTTGTGCGCTGCAGCGCGGACCATCACGGCGGAGGCATTGACAGCAGCCTGGGGATTCAGATCCAGCAGTGCCATTTCAAAGGCTGCCGCCCCAATAATTATTGATAGGGTATTGCCTCCTCTTCGTTCCCTTCGGCTGTTTCCGTATCGGCATCTTCATTCTCCGGCTTGGGAAGAAGATGGACTTTTACCTTATCGATCCGGTTCTTCGCCGCTTCCATGACAATATATTTGGCATATTCATCGCAGACGGATTCTCCGGCATCGGGGAAATGATCCAGAAGATTAATAACGTGCCCCGCTATCGAATCATAGTCCTCTGATTCGATCTTAATATGCAATTTTTCATTGATGTCATCCAGCTTGGCGACTCCCAGCAGAATGAAATTTTCATCATCGATTTTTGTGATCTCATCCTCTTCATTGGCATCGTATTCATCGCGGATCTCACCCACGATCTCTTCGATCAGGTCTTCGATCGTCAGGATTCCCGAGGTGGCGCCGTACTCATCCAGTACAATAGCCATCGGGATGGACTCCTGCTTCATTTCAAAGAACAGCTCAGAGATTTTCTTATACTCATAAGTAAAATACGCTTCCCGCATGATCTGGGAGATCTGAAAATTTTCCTTCGGTCCCTGGTAAAAGAAGAGATCCTTTAGATTGATAATACCAACGATATTATCCCGGCTTTCCTTAAATACAGGCATCCGAGTGAATTTTTCCTGGGAATAGCATTCGATCAATTCATCGTAAGACAGGTCGATGCTGGCAAATGCCACATCCATTTTGGGAACCATAATGTCCTTTGCCATAGAATCGCCGAAATCTACCACATTAGTGATCATCTGGCGTTCTGCGCTTTCAATAACGCCCTCCTCATGGCTCACATCAACAATTGTCCGCAGCTCATTTTCTGTGATCGTTGGCTGGCGCGTTGTATCAATATGGAAAATACGTAGGAGATTGTTGGAAATTCCATTCATAACATAGGAGACAGGGCGCAAAACCTGGCTCAATAGATAGATCGGCTTGGCATAGAGGAGGGATAGATTCTGTGCATAGTAAGTTGCCAGCGATTTGGGGACAATTTCCCCGAAAATCAGAACAATAATCGTGAGGATGCCGGTTCCGACACCCGTCCAAAGGCTTACCATATCAGAATATCCATTCCGTTCTGCCAGCCGGATAGCAAAAGAGGTAGCCAGAGAGGAGGCTGTCAGATTTACAATATTATTTCCGATCAGGATGGCGCTAAGCAATTGCGTGGGATTTTCCAATAGCTTAAGAACAGTGGCAGCGTTTTGCACATTTTCTTCAGCCATGGTCTTTATGCGCATTTTATTTACCGTTGTCAGGCAGGTCTCTGCAGAAGAAAAGAAAGCAGAGAGCAATACAAGAATAAGTAAAAGTCCTATTTGCGAGGCGTCACTCGAATCCAAAATAAATCAACTCCATTTCTTTCATAATAATGTGTTTTGTCAAATAGGTTTTATGTACAATAACCAATATTCTACAGTAAAAGGTGGCAGATTGTCAAGCCGGAACAAGGGAATGTGAAAAAAATGACAATTAAGAAAAAATAAAGAAATTTTCAGAAAACTATTGCAAAAAATCGAAATTGCGTATACAATTAAAGTATGTAAAAGACATGCCTCTGAACTGTATCGAAAAGGGAGGGTGTCTGAAAAGGAGGTCGATATGCGCAAGAAATCCCATATTTCTTTGGCATGGTATCTGATGAACAGTGCAGGGATGGGGACTTTGAAGAATCATAAAGGATCCTTCTATATTGGCAGTATATTGCCGGACTGTGTACCGTCATTTCTGGTACGAAAGCATACGATGGAGGAGTCCTTTTCGATTTTGGAGAGAGAGATAGGGAAATTAGTATCACATTTTGACCCGAATAAGGGTACGGACTGCTACTTTTGCAGGCATTTAGGAGTGATCACACATTATATTTCCGACTATTTCACCTTTCCCCACAATACGCATTACCCCGGAAAATTAAAAGATCATTGTATCTACGAGGAGGAATTGAAGAAAAAGATCCGTTCCTATGTACACAGTCCGGAAGCAGTAAGAAAGCGGTTGGGAGAAAGGGTTCACACACCGGATGAGATACTGGCATTTATCCGCAGAATGCATGAAATATATGTGTCAGCTGAGAGTGCTGTGAAACGTGACTGTGAGTATATTGTCAGTTTATGCCACACTGTAGTGGATGCGATCCTGCTCCTGTTTGAGCAGAAGATGCAGGTTGTCGCATCGGCCGCCATGTAAAAGGAAAAATGGAAGGCAGGGCTGTTTTATGAGGACAGACTGCACGGCGTAGAGAATCCCCCGGGATGCTGGAGACAGTATCTGCGGGGGATTTCTCGTTGCCCGGGGCCCCTTGGCTTTTATGCTTCTTGACAAAATTTCAGGAACAACGTAAAATGAAAAAAGTTTTCAAATTTAAGGAAAAGCAGGACGGAGAAGAAAATGGGCAAAGAAGTGTTGATTTCCTGTGAGGATGCAGGATTGGGCTATGATAACAAGGCGATTATTGCGCATTTTGACTTTCAGGTGGAGGAGGGAGACTATATCTGTGTCGTGGGAGAAAACGGTTCCGGTAAAAGTACCTTGATTAAGACGCTTTTAGGACTGATCAGGCCGGTCAGCGGAACCATCCGCCGCAGCGCCTCCCTGGAGCAGGGGGCTATTGGATATCTGCCCCAGCAGACCCAGATTCAGCGCCATTTTCCAGTCAGTGTAATGGAAGTAGTGCTATCCGGTTTTCTCAATGAGATGCGCTTCCGTCCCTTCTATATGGGGAGCCAGAGAAAAGAAGCGGCCCAAAACCTCAAAAAATTGGGGATTTGGGATTTGCACCGCAGCTGCTATGGAGAACTATCGGGAGGGCAGCAGCAGAGGGTGCTGCTGGCAAGGGCTCTGTGCGCAGCAGACCGGATCCTGGTATTGGATGAACCAATGACAGGACTGGACCCTGTGGCCTCCCAAAGTCTGTATGACAGCCTTCGCACATTGAACCAGGAAGGAATGGCTGTGGTTATGGTGACTCATGATATACAGAAGGCATTGGAGCAGTCCCAGAAGATTCTCCATATGAGTGACGGAGGATATTTTTTTGGCGCCACAGAAGAATATCTCCGGTCGGAATATGCCGGATATCTCAGCAATGGAGCAGACCAATCAACCAGACAGGAGGACTATTTATGAAGATAATAATGGAAATGCTGTCGTATCCGTTCCTGGTACGGGCTTTTGTGGCGGGGATTCTGGTGTCCCTCTGCGCTGCGCTTCTGGGCGTCAGCCTGGTACTCAAGCAGTATTCCATGATCGGGGATGGGCTGTCCCACGTATCCTATGGAGCACTGTCTATTGCCGTGGCCTGCGGGATCGCGCCGCTGAAGCTGTCGATCCCGGTAGTGATCCTGGCGGCCTTTTGTCTGTTACGGATGACGCAGAATGGGGCGGTAAAAAGTGATGCAGCCATAGCGGCGATGTCAGCCTCCGCGCTGGCAATCGGCGTCTCCGTCACTGCCTTGACCACTGGCATTACAACAGATGTATGCAGCTATATGTTTGGGAGTATATTGGCTATGACACGGGAGGATGTAGTCCTAAGCGTAGCCCTTTCCGTCATAGTCCTGCTTCTCTTTATATTCTGCTACCATAAAATCTTTGCCGTCACCTTTGATGAAGATTTTGCCCGCGCGACCGGCGTAAAGGTCAACGCCTTTACTACCCTGATCGCCATTCTGACTGCCGTAACCATTGTATTGGGCATGCAGATGATGGGAGCTATGCTGATCTCCAGCCTGGTGATCTTTCCCGCCCTTACCTCCATGCGGCTGTTCAAAAGCTTCCGGGCCGTAGTGATCTCGTCCGGTGTGCTGGCCGTGGCGTGTTTTTGCATTGGCATGATCGTTTCCTATCAGCTTTCCACCCCGGCAGGAGCCAGCATTGTCCTGGTAAATTTGGCGGCTTTTCTGTTGTTTTTTGGAATACAGATTATTAAAGGGAAGGTAGCGAAAAGGAGGGCATAGATGCAGATACAGGACTATTTAAGGGAAAAAGCGCTTTTGTTTGACGGAGCCATGGGAACCTATCTGATGCAGCAGCATCCCGGCTGGGAAGAGGAAAAAATAGAACGCTACAATATAATCCGGCCTCAATGGGTTGGAAACATACACAGGCAATACCTGGAGGCAGGCGCGGCTGCTATTAAAACGAATACCTTTGGCGTTTCCATGTGGAGCAGGCAGGATGGGGCGGACGGAATGTCTGTAGAAAAGGTCATCCGGGCCGGGTGGGAATTGGCAGCAGCTGCGGTAGCGGATCATGAAAAGGAGAATCCCCGGGAGCCCCATTATATTTTTGCCGATCTGGGGCCTGTATGGCCGGGAGAGGGAGAGGAAAGCTTTACTGCCTATCGGAAGCTTGTAGATGTGTTTCTGGACTGTGGGGCGGACTGCTTTCTTTTTGAGACCTTAGAGAATGCAGATGGCCTGGAACAGATTGCTTCCTATATTAAGAAAAAGTGTCCGCAGGCATTTATCCTGGTATCCTTCGGAGTATCGCCAGAAGGCTTTACCCGGGGAGGATGTTACGGGAGAAGCCTGTTCTCCCAGCTGAAGCAGGTACGGGAAATTGATGGGATTGGTTTCAATTGCATATCTGGTCCCAGACATTTGCTGGCGCAGCTGGAGAAGCTGGACTGGCAGGACAGCGGGAAATATATCTGTGTTATGCCTAATGCCGGGTATCCCACGGTAATAGCTAATCGTACTGTATACGCTAACAATCATCGGTATTTTGCAGAGGCAATGCGGGAGATCGCAGAAAAGGGGGCGGCGATTCTGGGCGGCTGCTGCGGGACAGACCCATCCTATATCCGGCAGCTCAGGGAAGATTTGGAGCAATCTCCGGTAAAGCCGGTTATCCCTGCGCCCATCCAGCCGCCATTGGCGTTGGAAGCCTGCCAGACACAAGGGCGGGAGCAGGAAGATGAGCTGCAGGCATGGAGCGGGGCCATTGAACATGCCAGGAAGAACCCGAGGAATTCTTTTGCAGCAAAACTGATGCAGGGAGAGAAGGTCATCGTGGTAGAGCTGGATCCTCCTGTCATTCCTGAGATTAACACCTTTATGGAAGGAGCTGCCCGTTACAAAAAGGCAGGGGTCGATGGGATTGACATCGCCGACTGCCCCATCGCCCGCGCCAGGATCGACAGCAGCCTCCTGGCCTGTAAGGTGACCAGAGAGCTGGGAATGACTACCATTCCCCATATGACATGCCGGGACAGGAACATTAACGCCACCAAAGCCCTGCTTTTAGGCTTGAATGTGGAGGGCGTGAACAACGTGCTGACGGTGACCGGAGATCCTGTGCCGGCGGCAGAGAGGCAGGAAGTCAAGACGGTATTCAGCTATAATTCAGCTATATTGGCCCGTCATATCAATACCCTGAACCAGGTTACTTTTCCTGACAATCCATTTCTGGTATGTGGCGCCCTGAATATCAATGCTGTGAATTTTGACAGTCAGCTGCGCCATGCCGAAAAAAAGATCGAGAATGGAGTAAGCGTACTTTTCACCCAGCCGGTAATGACCCAGGAAGGATTGGAGAACCTGAAACGCACCAGAACAGAGCTTCCGGTAAAGCTCCTGGGTGGGATGATCCCTGTAGTCAGCTACCGAAATGCATGCTTTATGGAACATGAGATAAGCGGGATTCACGTTGATGACAGGATCGTTGAACTGTACCGGGACAAATCCCGGGAAGAGGGAGAGGAGCTGGCCGTAAAGATAATAAAAGAGATTGCCCGCAAGATGGAAGATTATGTAGACGGATACTACCTGATCACGCCTTTTCAGCGGATTCACTTAATGGAAAGGATCCTCAGGGAGATCCGCTAGGCCGCTGTTTTTTGTGAAAAATCCCATCGGAAAAAGAGATTGTGAAAAGTGTCTATAAAATCTCAAAAAGCCTTGCAGAAAATTGTGAAAATGCAAAAATTCATAAAAAATAAAAAAAAATTACTTGCAAAACAATAAAAAGTATTATATACTAGGCTAAGCTTGTGAGTGTGGAATGCACACGCAAGCATATTGGGCTATCGCCAAATGGTAAGGCACTGGACTCTGACTCCAGCATTTCAAGGTTCGAATCCTTGTAGCCCAGTGAAAGGCCGTAGGATTTCAGAAGAAGTTCTGCGGTTTTTTTGTTTCATTTTATTAATAGAAAACTACACAAAAATAGTATTTTCTATTAAAGAAAAATGTGTTATACTGATGTACAATGAAGCTCAAAAAGTGACAAGCCCCCATAGGGTGCAGAAGGAGGAAATTAATGAAGACAAAGAAAAGATTGATCACAGCGGTTATGGCATTTTCGCTATGCACAGGGCTGCTTTCCGGCGCAACAGCAGGAAGGGAAGCGGCAGCGGCAACCACTTCTACCACAACGATCGTTCCGGAGCAGGTAAATGATTTTTCCGTAGCCCCTCAGGGATTTACGACTACAGTGGTTCTTCCGGCAGGGACGGGAAGTGAGAATAAAGACGATTTGTCAGTGATCACCCCGGTACAGATGGATTATACCGGAATGCTGTATTTGAATTGTGCAGTCGCAGGTATTCAGGAAACGGTGAAGCTTTCCCTCTATAGTGATCCTG
This sequence comes from uncultured Lachnospiraceae bacterium, assembly GCA_947589315.1. Classification (GTDB taxonomy): domain Bacteria; phylum Bacillota; class Clostridia; order Lachnospirales; family Lachnospiraceae; genus Jutongia. The sequence continues at coordinate 45,513 of CANPZE010000019.1, forward strand.
CCTGCACGCTTGCAGTGGGGAGTGAGGCGATCTTAAATAGCTATAGCCTGACAGACAGATGCGTTTATACGATCAATACGCCGCAGACATATTATCTGAAGGCTTATTATAGTTATTCCGCATCTAGTGTGGCAACTCCGATCACGATCAATGCTTACGCATATTCCGGAGAGGAGAGGACTCTGACCAGTGATTACCAGGGGATTTATTCTGGCAATACCACTGCCAAATATCATAAGATGACAGTTCCGGCCGATGGCATGGTTACGATCTATGCCAATGCATTTTCTTCTTACGATGGCTCTGCCAGCAGTATGACGATCAATCTCTGCAACTCTAATAAAGTAGTGATCGCAGATGAGTATATGTATAGCTACAATGGATATATGGTCTCTTATGCGCTGAAAAAGGGTACGTATTATGTCCAGGCATCGGAATCTTCCCCTTATCAGATCAAATATACTGCTAAGAAGGTGAAAGATCAGTCAGGTTCTTCTAAGAAGAAGGCAAAGAAGCTGGCCAAGAAGAAAACGGTGAAAGGCCTGGTTACCCTTCAGGATAAGTCTTCCAAGGTAGACTGGATCAGCTTTACTCTGAAGAAAGCAGGAAGGGTCACCCTGAATCTGAAGGCAGAGTGCAATTCAGGCGACTATCTGCATATTGAGATCATTCCGGCCAACAAGAATTATAAGGTATACAACAATACGGCTTCCTTCAGTGCGGGAGAGAGAGCAGTCCGTACCAATAAGATCCGTAAAGGGAAGTATTATATCAAGATCTCCAAGACAAATGCGGCATATAGTGGCTCTTATGCCATCAAATATGTGAAATAAAGTACATATTGAAGGTAATAATATAGTATGGTTCCCATGCCTGTACATATCTCATGTACAGGCATGCTTTATACCAGATGATCCGGAGGGATTCCGGAGCAGACGGGAATTTTGTTGAGAAATAAGACGAAAAGGGAGGCTATTGTGATATGACAAAGATTGACTTTATCAGGGGCGAGATGGTTAAAGCAATGAAGGCCCATGACAAACAGAGGAAAGATGTTCTCTCTCTCCTGCTGTCCGCTTTAAAAAACGCTCAGATTGACAAACGGGAGGATCTGACACAGGAAGAAGAGGATCAGGTGATCCTCAAACAGATTAAGCAGACAAAAGAGACGTTGGAACTGACGCCGCCGGACCGGACGGATATTATAGAAGAATGCCAGTTTGCCATCAACGTGTTAGAGGAATATGCTCCGGAAATGATGGGAGAAGAGGAGATCCAGGCAGCGATACGCTCTGTATTGGACAAGCTGGGATTGGCAGAACCCACCCAGAAGGATAAAGGAAAGATCATGAAGGAACTGATGCCTCAGGTAAAGGGAAAAGCAGACGGCAAATTAGTAAATCAGATTCTGGGAAGTATGATGAAGGTGTGACGGGATGAAAACAATTTGGTTGGTAGTTCCCTGCTATAACGAGCAGGAAGTACTGCCGGAGACCTCCCGCCAGCTCCGGCAGATCATGGAAGATCTGATGGAACGGGAGAAAATATCCCGGAAAAGCAGGATCGCTTTTGTCAACGATGGATCCCGGGACCGCACCTGGAGCATAATCTCTCAGCTGTATGAGGAAAATGAGATCTACGTGGGGATTAATCTGGCCCACAACCGAGGGCACCAGAACGCATTGCTGGCAGGCTTGATGACGGCAAAGGAATACGCCGATGCAGCGATCTCCCTGGATGCCGATTTACAGGATGATGTGGGCGTTATTGAACAATTTATCGACAAATTTATCCAGGGAAAGGATATCGTATACGGCGTGCGTTCCACAAGAGCTACAGATACTGTGTTTAAGCGGGGAACGGCGCATGCGTTTTATAAGCTGATGAAGGCCATGGGGGCAGATACCCTGGAGGACCATGCGGATTACCGGCTGATGAGCAAACGTGCGCTGGAAGGCCTTGCCCAGTTTAAGGAAGTCAATCTGTTTCTGCGCGGTTTAATCCCAATGATCGGTTATGAGACAGATGTAGTATATTATGAGCGTCATGAACGCTTTGCCGGGGAATCAAAATATCCTCTGAAGAAGATGATTTCCTTTGCCGTGGACGGCATCACCTCCTGTAGTGTCAAGCCGATCAGAATGATCACCACGATAGGGCTGCTTCTATTTACTGTCAGTGTACTGATGCTGGTCTATTTCCTGATTGTCTGGTCCTTCGGGCGGACCGTGACAGGATGGACTACGATTGTAGTATCTGTTTGGGGGATCGGCGGCCTGCAGCTTCTGGCATTGGGCACGATTGGAGAATATGTAGGTAAGATCTACATGGAGGTCAAGGAACGGCCGCGTTATATTATTGAGAGCGTGCTATACCGGAAGGGAAATTGAGTACAAAAAGAAGAAGAGGTTAATCCTCTTCTTCTTTTGGTTAATCCTCTTCTTCTTTTTGTACGGAAAGCATCTGACGCTTCCTGGCCATTTCATCGCTGTCCAGATATTCGTCATAGGTAGTGATCTTGTCGATCAATCCTCCTGCTGTGATCTCCATAATGCGGTTGGCGATAGTCTGAATAAATTGATGGTCCTGAGAAGTGAAGAGGACCACCCCGGGGAATTTGATCAGCCCGTTGTTCAATGCGGTAATCGATTCCATATCCAGATGGTTCGTAGGTTCGTCCAGGATCAGGATATTGGATCCCAGGATCATCATCTTAGACAGCATGACGCGGACCCGTTCCCCTCCGGAGAGGACATTGACCTTCTTGACGCCATCTTCCCCGGGGAAGAGCATACGTCCCAGGAAGCCTCTCACATAGGTAGGATCCTTTTCCGGAGAGAAGGGCATGAGAAAGTCTACGATAGTTTCCGTACCGGAGAACAGCTTGGTATTGTCTTTCGGGAAATACGATAAGCTCGTGGTAACACCCCATTTATAGGAACCTTCGTCTGGCTCCATTTCCCCGGCGAGGATCTGGAACAGGGTGGTGGTAGCGATAGTATCGCTGCCTACGAAGGCGACCTTATCCTCCCTGCCAAGGATAAAGGAGATATCATCCAGTACCTTGACGCCGTCAATGGTCTTGGATAAATGTTCTACCGTCAATACTTCATTGCCGATCTCCCTCTCGGGGCGAAAATCAATATAAGGATATTTCCGGCTGGAGGGTTTGATATCGTCCAGCTCAATCTTCTCCAGGGCGCGTTTTCTGGAGGTAGCCTGCTTTGATTTAGAGGCATTGGCGCTAAAACGCTGGATAAATTCCTGCAGCTCCTTAATCTTCTCTTCCTTTTTCTTATTTGCTTCCTTCATCTGCTTGATCATCAGCTGGCTGGACTCATACCAGAAATCGTAATTACCGGCATAGAGCTGGATCTTGGCATAGTCGATATCGGCTATGTGGGTGCAGACTTTATTTAAGAAATAACGGTCGTGGGATACAACGATCACGGTATTGTCAAAATTAATCAGAAATTCCTCCAGCCAGCGTATCGCATCCAGATCCAGATGGTTGGTAGGCTCATCCAGCAAAAGAATGTCCGGGTTGCCGAACAACGCCTGCGCCAGAAGGATTTTTACCTTATCGCTGGCAGGCAGTTCCTTCATCGTCTTGAAATGCAATTCTGTAGGGATTCCTAAGCCGTTCAGAAGGGTGGCGGCGTCAGATTCCGCTTCCCAGCCGTTCAGGTTCGCAAATTCCTCCTCCAGTTGGCTGGCCTTGATCCCATCCTCATCGGTGAAGTCTTCCTTGGCATAGATGACCTCTTTTTCTTTCATGATCTGATAAAGGCGTTCGTTCCCCATGATAACGGTATCTTGTACAGAATAATCATCATACTGGAAATGATCCTGCTTTAAGAAGGAAAGACGCTGGCCAGGTGTGATGATCACTTCGCCCTTGCTGGGTTCGATCTCGCCGGTCAGAATCTTCAAAAAGGTAGATTTCCCTGCGCCGTTGGCGCCGATCAGACCATAGCAGTTGCCTTCGGTAAATTTAATATTCACATCCTCGAACAAAGCCTTCTTACCCAGACGAAGAGTGACATCACATGCTTGAATCATAACAAAAAATCCTTTCTGAAATTAAAATCATTAATTACGCTGCTTACTATTTTACAGATTTACCATGATTTTGCAAGAAAAAGATAAGCTTCTGCCTAAACTCTTTGACCACAGGAGAAATATATAGTAGAATACTATTTAGCATCAGACAGAAAACTGGAGGAAATATGGAGAACATCAAGGCAAAAAATCATCAATTGCAAAGGCATCCTTCCCTGAATGAGGGCTTCACATACAAACCGGGAAATGCATTGCCCCTTGGGGTGTCCAAGAACATGGACGGGATACAATTTGCCGTATACCTGCCAGATCGGAGGCAGTGCGCGCTGAAGCTGTATCGTATTGGGAGCAGGAAGCCTGCCTATAGTATTCAGCTGTCCCAGGAATTTCGTTGGGGCAGTATATATCATGTGACGATTACGAGTATTGACGGGGAGGAAGAACGGGATCAGATCGCCCGGATCCTGTCCCGGGACTATGAATATCTGTATGAAGCAGATGGGGAGGATGTCCTGGATCCCTATACGGCTGTCCTGCATGGCCGGCAATCCTGGGGGAAGAAGCCTTCTCGCTCAGGCGGACTGCGCAGCGGGATCTCTCTGGAAGACTTTGCTTGGCAGGATGACTGCCAGCTCCGTCAGCCGTATACGGATTTAATTCTTTACCAGCTTCATGTGAGAGGGTATACCCGTCACAGCTCTTCCGGTGTGGAACATAAAGGGACTTTTTTGGGATTGCAGGAGAAGATTCCTTATTTGAAGGATCTGGGCGTGAACGGGGTGCTTCTGCTGCCTTGTTATGAATTTAATGAAATTCAGTCAGTGGAAGTGCTGGGATGCCCCAAAGAATTTCATGGCGCCAGGGGGAAGAAAGCTTCCGGCAGCGGCATGGGACAAGCCTCTGTGGCGCAGACAGCTGTTGGGCAGGGACAGGCAGAGAAGACCGGGACGGCAGGAAGACAGCAGGTAAAACTTAACTATTGGGGTTACGGAGGGGATCCGGTATTCTATTTTGCCCCCAAGGCGTCTTATGCCTGGGATGCCCAAAATCCTGTTCGGGAAATGAAGGAGATGGTCAGAACCTTCCACCAGAACGGAATAGAAGTGCTGATGGACATTTATTTCTCGCCCGGGACGAATTTGAGCCTGATGACAGAATGCCTGCGCTATTGGGTCATGGAGTACCATATAGACGGGTTCCGGGTCAATCAGGAGGTGCTGCCTGCGAAAGCTCTGGTAGCCGACCCGGTACTGTGCGGCATCAAGCTGCTGACCAGCTATTGGGATGAAGACATGTTGAAGCAGTCCGGGGCAGTCCATCAGGGGAATGCCCTGGCAGAATATAACGAAGGCTTTATGAATGATG
>CANPZE010000020.1 GCA_947589315.1 uncultured Lachnospiraceae bacterium
TGGGACGTATGCACAGCGATGCGCAGTTCGCCGGTTCCTCTTCCGTGCCTGCCCATGTAGAAATGATGGGTCTGATCGGCGCAGGCAACAACCCGATGGTGGGTATGACCGTTGCCGTGGCTGTATCCATTGAAGAGGCAGCAAAGGCTGGTAAGTTCTGATCTAAAGCAACATTCCGGCAGAAAACGATCCTATAGCAAAGGCCTGTTACAGCTTCCACTGTAACAGGCCTTAATTAGCTGGCAGCAGCCTTAATACTTCTCTGCCACTTCTCCCTGCCTTTTGTATATACTTCCCTTAGGTACATAACCGCGCACCATAGACAGGGGATATACATTGGTATTGCTCCCGATGACTGTTCCCGGGTTCAAAACGCTATTGCAGCCCACTTCTACATAATTGCCCAGAATGGCTCCCATCTTCTTTAACCCGGTCTCAATGATATCCCCCTCGTATCGGATCGTTACCAGGGTCTTATCCGATTTGACATTGGAGGTAATGGAACCGGCTCCCATATGCGATTTATAGCCGAGAATCGAATCTCCCACATAATTGTAATGAGGAACCTGTACATTATTGAAAAGGATTACGTTTTTCAATTCTGTGGAATTGCCTACCACGCAATTTTCCCCCACAATAGCGCTCCCCCGGATAAAGGCACACTGACGGATCTCGCTTCCCTGCCCGATGATACAGGGGCCTGCCAAAGAGGCCGTAGGAGCCAGACTGGCGGAACGGGCTACCCAGATCTCCTCCCCCCGCTTCTCATAAATCTCCGGATCCAGGGAAGGCCCCAGCTTCCGGATAAATTCCCGGATCAAAGGCAGGACTTCCCAGGGATACTCCGTCTCCTGAAATAGCTGTGAGGCCATGGTCTCATCATAATTAAATAAATTTGCATTCTTTAATTTCTTATACATATAAGCTTCCTTCCTTTCCGGCTATGATTTTTTATAAAAGGCAGCGGCCTGGGCAAATTTGCTGCGAAGCATCCCCTGATTATTCAGCTGCTTTACCCCATTTACCCTTCGTTCCACAAAATCTTCCAGTTTTTTCATATACTCTTCTTCCGTGATGCTCCCCTCTGCCACATAATTCAGTCCCTTTTCCCAGCTCGCAGTCAGTTCCGGGTTTAACAGAGAGCGGATCGACGAATCCACCACATCATAAACCATTTCTCCCAGCAACTCCGGTGTGATGATCTGGGTTTTCTTATTCAATTTTAAATATTTGATCTTAATCAGCTTGCTCAGGATCTCCGCCCGGGTGGCGCTGGTGCCTATGCCGCTTCCCTTGATCTGGGAACGGAGTTCTTCATCCTCGATCAGCTGCCCGGCATTCTCCATGGCCAGGATCATGCTTCCGGAATTATAGCGTTTGGGTGGGGAAGTCTCGCCCTCCTTAATCTCCAGTTCCTCCAGAGATAACACCTCTCCCCTTTTCAGCTTTTTTAACCCGTCCAATAGCCGGGTATCCAGCTTCTCTTCCTTTTTTTCTTCCCCCTTGCCGGCAAAGGAGGGCGCAGCAAGCTCCAGATACCCTGGGCTCTCCAGAACTTTAAAGCTGGCGAAAAAAGCTTCCCTGTCCCGTGATACTTCCACACTGATCTTTAAATATTGGGCCGGAGGATAGAAGATACACAGGAACCGCCGTACGATCACCTCATAGACGTGCCGGGCCGTGAGGCTGGTACTCTCCAATGCCCCCAGCCCCTGTCCCGTAGGGATGATCGCATAATGATCCGTGATCTGCTTGTCATTACAATACCTGGTCCCGGCAATTCCCTGATGGCTGCCCATTTCTAAGATCTGGCGGGCATACTGCCGGGCCATGGGATAATTCTGCAGTCCCCGTATGTTTTTCTCAATCTCTTTACATACGGCTGTAGAGAGTACCCTGGCATCGGTCCGCGGATAGGTGACCAATTTCTTCTCATACAGCTCCTGCACGATCTTCAGCGTGGCGTCCGGACTGATCTTAAACAGCTTGGAGCAGACATTCTGCAGCTCTGCCAGATTAAAAAGAAGAGGAGCGTTCTTCTTCTCCCTTTTCCGCTCTGCCTTTTCTACTATCGCTTTTTGCTCCTCCCCCTCCGGTTCCCGGAGGAAGCGCTGTTCCTCTCCCTTTCTGCCATAGCCCAGTTCCTGGCATAAGCGGAACGCCCCTTCCCACTCTTTAAAGCCATTTTCCTTATACAGGCCGGGGGACTGATAATAACGGGAACCCTCTGCGGCCCTCCACTCGCCTTCAAATTCCTGGCCCTGATAGTTAAAATGCGCCAGTATGCGATAAAAGGGCGTCTTCACAAAGTTACGGATCTCCCGCTCGCGGCGTACCACCATCCCCAGGACGCAGGTCATCACCCGCCCTACAGAAATAGCCGACCATTTCTTGCTCTGCCGGTAATTCATTACCGTCTGCCCATATTTCAAAGAAAGTACCCGGGAAAAATTAATTCCCATCAGGTAGTCCTCTTTTGCCCGGAGATAGGCTGAGGCAGACAGATTGTCATATTCCGATAAAGGTTTTGCCTCCCGGATGCCCCGGGTGATCTCCTCCTCCGTCTGAGAATCAATCCATACCCGGCGTTTCTCCTTGGTATCCGGCACCTGCGCCATCCGGTCCACCAGACGATAGATATATTCCCCTTCCCGCCCGGAATCGGTGCAGACATAGATCCGTACCACGTCCTCCCGGTTGAGAAGTCCGGATACGGTCTGAAACTGTTTCGCTACCTCCGGTATCAGTTCATATAAAAAATGGTCCGGCAGAAATGGCAGCGTCTGCAAAGACCATTTTTTCATTGCCCCATCGTAGGCATCGGGATAACTCATCGTCACCAAATGCCCTACGCACCAGGTCACAATATATTTCTCTGATTCCAGATATCCTTTGCCGGCATTCCCAGATACGCCCAGTACCCGGGCAAACTCCCGGGCCACACTAGGCTTCTCTGCTATAAATACACTTTTGCTCATAGTATTTTCCTGTCCTTATAAATCCTGCCTGCCGTCAATATCCCAGTTCTTCTCCTACCAGAATCACTTTTAAACGTCCCGGCACCCTGGAAAAACGGGTTACTACCGTATGGGCGCAGATACAATCCTTGGACAGGCAATCTACACACCGGCCATACTCAGAACATGGGGTATCCAACTTCAGACGGTTGGCGTTAGGGGGCGCCGCCATATTTCTAACCCTGTCAATACCGCTCTTTACATCCGTCACCACCTTGTTCATGCCTGCGATCACGACTATATGCTCCGGCCCGTGGCACAGACAGGCCACACGGTTGCCTGCTCCGTCAATATTGATCAGCTCCCCATCGATCGTAATGGCATTGGAGCTCATAAAATAATAATCTGAAGTGACGATACGGGAAAACATTTCCTTCTTCTCTTCCGGCGTTGCGGCCAAAGACCGGTCATAAATAGTATAGTCCGATTCTTTTAGATCATCCAGAAGGCCGATCTCTTCCAGTGTCATAGAGCCTCCCCACGCCACCGAACAGCCCGGGGTAAGAAAACGCTTTGCCTTGGCATTGGCGGCTTCCCTGTCCCCACAGTAGTATCCCTCAATGCCCCGAAGGTTAAATTTTTCAATAATACTTTCTGCCAGATTTTCATAATAAATATCTTTAGGCGCCATAAGGATGCTCCTTTCTGTTATTCTGCCGGATACAGCGGATAGCTGTCTGTCAGGCTCTTTACAATTTCCATTGCCTTTCCTTTATTGCCAGCGGGATCCTGAACCATCAATGCAATCGCTTCAGCCACCTGGTCCAGGTCATGGGTGTTAAAACCGCGGGTAGTGACCGCCGCCGTTCCCAGACGGATGCCGCTTGTCACAAAAGGAGACTGGGGATCATTGGGGATCGTATTCTTATTGCAGGTAATGTGAGCCTCGTCCAGCCACTTCTCTACCTCTTTCCCCGTCAACCCTTTTGCTGCCAGATCCACCAGCATCAGATGGTTGTCCGTGCCATCGGATACAATCTTAAAGCCGCGGTTCTGCAGGCCCTTACACAGCGCCTGGGCATTGTCGATAATATTCTTGCCATATTCCTTAAAGCTGGGATCCAACGCCTCCTTAAAGCAGACTGCTTTGGCGGCGATCACATGCATCAGCGGCCCGCCCTGGATCCCGGGGAATAAGGCTTTATTCAGTTTCATTTCTTCTGCGAACTCCTTGCTGGAGAGGATCATTCCCCCACGGGGCCCCCGAAGGGTTTTATGCGTAGTAGTGGTAGTCACATGGGCATAGGGGATGGGGCTTTCATGGTATCCGGAAGCCACCAGTCCGGCAATATGAGCCATATCTACCATCAAATAAGCGCCTACAGAATCTGCAATCTCCCGGAATCTTTTGAAATCAATCTTTCTGGCATAGGCGCTGGCGCCGGCAACGATCACCTTCGGCCTGCATTCCTTTGCAATGGCCTCCACATGGTCGTAATCGATCACACCATTGTCATTCACACCGTAAGGTACGCATTTAAAATATTTCCCGGAGAGATTTACCGGGCTTCCGTGCGTCAGATGTCCGCCGTGGTCCAGATTCATTCCCATGAAAGTATCTCCTGGGTTCATCAAGGCAAAAAATACTGTCATATTCGCCTGGGCGCCGGAATGAGGCTGTACATTGGCATACGTACACCCAAAAAGCTCCATGGCGCGGTCCCTGGCCAGATCCTCTACAACATCCACATACTGGCATCCGCCATAATATCTTTTTCCCGGGTAGCCCTCTGCGTATTTATTCGTCAGGGTGCTGCCCATAGCAGCCATAACGGCCTTGCTCACCAGATTCTCTGATGCGATCAGCTCGATATTCTCTCTCTGTCTTCCTGTCTCGTCCGCAATTGCCTTAGCAACCTCCGGATCAAATCCTTCTACTTCTGCAAATGAATACATCTTATGTCCTCCTTTTTATATGATTTGCATATTGCTTTATGAAAGTTCATCAATTGCCTTGCCGATATCACTGCGCATATATTTATTTTCAAAATGGATCAGCTCCGTTGCCCGATAAGCGTTGGCACGGGCCTCTTTCAGATCCTTTCCCTTAGCTGTCACACCCAGCACTCTTCCGCCATTTGTTACCACTCCCTCGGGAGTCAGCTTAGTGCCGGCATGAAATACATAATAGCCTTCCTTATCCTGAAACTGTTCCAGCCCTGTAATCTTCTTTCCCTTTTCATAATGCTCCGGATAGCCATCGGAAGCTAACACTACACAGACAGCGGCATTGTCTTCAAATTCCAGCTGCAGGCGGTCCAGCCTTCCCTCCAGGCAGGCCTCGATCACATCAATGATATCGTTCTTCATCCGTGGAAGAACTACCTGGGCCTCTGGATCCCCGAAACGTGCATTATATTCCAGGACCCTGGGGCCGTCCTCTGTCAGCATCAGCCCTACAAATAAGATACCGGTGAAATCTCTTCCCTCTGCTTTCATAGCATCCATTGTGGGCTGATAGATATTCTTTTCACAGAATTCCCGGATTTCATCGGTATAAAAGGGACTGGGAGAAAAGGTTCCCATTCCTCCGGTATTCAAGCCCTGATCTCCGTCCTTGGCCCGCTTATGGTCCTGGGCGCTGGTCATAGGCGCAATGTGGGTGCCATCGCAGAAGCACAGCACCGAGACTTCCCGGCCCGTGATAAAATCTTCGATGACAATGGTATTGCCTGCATCTCCAAATTGTTTATCCAGCATCAGGGTGGCAACGCCAGCCTCAGCCTCCTCCAATGTACGGCAGATCAGCACTCCCTTTCCCAGGGCCAGCCCGTCTGCCTTCAGCACTACCGGGAACTGGCAGCTGCCCAGATACAGCAATGCTTCCTCAGGAGAATGGAACGTCTCATAGTGGCAGGTGGGAATCCCATACTTTTTCATCAGATCCTTAGAAAAGCTTTTGGAGCCTTCAATGACCGCCGCATTCTTTCTGGGGCCAAAGACCTTCAGCCCCCTCTCCTCAAAGACATCCACGATTCCACCTACCAGAGGATCGTCCATCCCGATAATTGTCAGATCCACCTTCTTCTCTTCAGCAAAATCTGCCAGCTTCTCAAATTCCATAGCAGGGATATCTACACATTCTGCGTATTCACTGATCCCTCCATTGCCTGGCGCGCAATAGATCTTATCCACCCGTTTGCTTTTAGCCACGCTCCAGGCAATGGCATGTTCCCTGCCGCCACTTCCTACAATCAATACCTTCATAGATTACTTCCCTCCATAGTCAAACACACTCTGGTGCGTTCTACTGTCTGATATGCGCAATATTGTCTTTGATAAATACTTTCCCTGCTCCGATCAGGTCGATGGCTTCCGGCAGGATCTTCCATTCTGCCTGCTCCATTACCCGGCGCTGGAGCTGTTCCGGGGTATCTCCCTCCTGCACCTCTACCGCCTTTTGCAACAGGATCGGTCCATGATCTGCCTTTTCATCCACAAAATGTACAGTGGCGCCGGTGACCTTATTGCCGGCTGCCAATACAGCCTTATGCACCTTTAGCCCATAATATCCCATTCCACAGTGGGCCGGGATCAGAGACGGATGGATATTAATGATGCGGTCCGAATAAGCGGACACCAATACCTGGGGAATGATGACCAGATATCCGGCTAACACCACAAGATCAATGTCATGTTCCTGCAAGACCTGTACCATCGCATTCCCGAAGGAATCTTTATCTGCAAATTCTCCCGGTGACAGGCAGATTCCTTCAATGCCAGCCTTTTCCGCCCGTTTCAGCGCATAAGCATCCGGCTTATTACTGATTACCAGACGGATACAGGTATTCCGGATCGTTCCCTGGGCCACGCCATCAATAATGGCCTGTAAGTTTGTACCTCCACCAGATACACAAACTGCTATGTTCTGCATGGCTTCCCTCCTATCTGCCCCGTTCCGGCTAAACCAGCTCCACACCTTTCTCACCCTGGACAATCTCGCCAATGATATAGCCTTTTTGCCCGGACTGGCCGATCAATTCCACTGTCCTGTCTGCATCTGCGGCATCCACTGCCAGTATCATGCCAATGCCCATATTATATGTATTGTACATCATTTCCCGGGCTACCTCCCCATCCTTGGCCAGCATGCCAAAGATCGGAGGGATCGGATAGCTGTCTGTCCTGACCACAGCCCGGACCCCTTCCGGAAGCATCCGGGGAATATTTTCGTAAAAACCACCTCCGGTAATATGGCTGCAGCCCTTAATGGCCACGCCGCCTTTCCGTACATTGTCCAATGCCTTCACATAAATGATCGTCGGGGTAAGCAGCGTCTCCCCCAGGCTTGCCCCTCCCAGGCACTCATAGCTGCGGTCCAAAGCCTCTCTCTTAATGTTAAAGACTTTCCGGACCAGGGAGTATCCATTGCTGTGGATCCCGGAGGATGCGATCCCCACCAATACATCGGACGGAGCGATATCCTGCCCGGTGACCATAGCCTTCCGGTCTACAATCCCTACTGCAAAGCCTGCCAGGTCATATTCATCTGCCGGATAAAAGCCCGGCATCTCTGCCGTCTCTCCGCCGATCAATGCGGCATTTGACTGCCGGCAGCCTTCTGCCACGCCGCTGACGATCGCAGCGATCTTCTCCGGCTCATTCTTGCCACAGGCAATATAATCCAGAAAGAATAAAGGTTCCCCTCCGGCGCATGCAATATCGTTGACACACATTGCCACACAGTCGATCCCGATGGAATCATGTTTTTCCATTTCAAAGGCGATCTTCAGTTTCGTTCCCACACCATCTGTTCCGGATACCAGAGTGGGTTCTTCCATATTCTGGAATCCCTTTAAAGAAAATGCTCCCGAAAAGCCTCCGATCCCTCCCAGGACCTCACTGCGCATTGTGCTGGCGACATGCTTTTTCATCAGTTCAACCGCTTTGTATCCAGCCTCAATATCTACGCCCGCATTTTTATAGTCCATTCTTTCCTCCATTCCGCAGGCGAAAATAGCTCGCACTGCTACAATGCTGTATTTTACATATGCCTCACGACACCTCCCATAGTTTACCATAAAAACTGCTATTTGTCATTTAAAATCTCAACTCTTAAAACAGGAAACCCAGGCTTTCCCCTTTTTTACGTCAATCGTTATCGCTCCCCGCTCTGGCGTAGTAAGGATCCTGCTTCCCTGCCTTTTCAGTATTTCCAAGGTTTCCTTATGGGGATGGCCATATCGGTTATTTTTGCCGCAGGATATGACAGCCAGGCGGGGATGGATCTGCTCCGCCCACTGCTCTCCTGTGGAATTCCTGGAACCATGGTGCGCCACTTTCAGGACCATATAACTGTGGCTGATACTTTTTTTCACCTGTTCTTCCCCGTCTCCCTCCAGGTCACCCGTCAAAAGCATAGATACTCCCGGATAACTGAGGCTGAAGACAAGAGAACCTGCATTGGCGGATCCTGTCTCTGTCCCCTTAACCGGATGAAGACATAAAAGCTCCAGCTTTCCTGATGCAGAACGGATCCTGCCGCCTTTGCTGATCCGGACCACCGGCACCTTTGCCCTCCGGGCTGATTCCTCCAATTCCAGGAATGCCTTGTCTGGCGATGCAAGATCCGGCATGGCCAGGAAACCAATCCGGAACCTGCCCTTTTCTGTTTCCTGTAATAGTTCCCGCAGGCCGGAAATATGGTCTTCATCGGAATGGGTCATGATCATGCAGTCCAGCTTCCCGATTCCATAATATTTGAGAAATGGAAGGATACGGTATCTTCCCACTTTCCCTTCACTGCTGCTGCCCCCGTCTACCAAACAGCACATCCCCCCTTCCCGCAGGAATATGCAATCTCCCTGTCCCACATCTAAAAAGGTGGCAGAGAATCCGGGAGGGACAGAGGGACGGAGCAAGAGCATAACGGCCACGACCAATGGCAGCACAGAGAGATAACGGCAGCCTTTCCCGCACCGTCCATCCCCTCTGTTGTCCAGAGCTGCCTTCTCCCATTGCTTTTTCCTCCTGTGGATCGCCAGAAGGAAACACGCCAGTACCCCATAATAGAATATCAGCTTCCCATCTGCAGGACGCCCTGACAGCCACAAGTGATGGGGAAGGCCGGCAAACAGGCGGCAGACCCACTCATAGAAGCGCAGCAGGTAACAGGCGCCGCCCAGTAGGAAGCAGCCTGCTGCGGGCAGGCAGATGCCCACCATACCACCAAGAAAGGATAGGACTACCAAAAGGGAGGCCAGGGGGATTAGAAGAAGATTCAGGAACACGCCATAGACTGGCGTTTCATAATAGAAATATAAGATTATGGGAAGGATCGCCAATTGTACTGATATACTTACCAAAAGAAGGGAAAGTGTCTTTTTTACGCCCCTCCTGCCGGCTGCAAGGATCCCCCCATACCAATGATCGGCCCTTTTCTCCTTCTCCCACCGCTGCCAGTACCTTTTTCTCCTTCTCCGTTCTTCCCGGTCCCCATAAAAGATCTCTTCCAATGCGGGAAGAACAAAGGCGATCCCAGCCATGGCCCCAAAAGACAAAAGAAAGCTGCAGGAATAAAGGGCAAAGGGCTTTTGCAGTAACAGAAGCAGGGCGCTGGCGGCAATCGCAGATCGCATATCATAAGTCCTCCCCACCCAGATTGCCAGAAGATACAATACCATCATGATTACGGCGCGGCTGGTGGATATCCCATAATCCACCATTTTTCCATAGGCCAGTAATACAGTGGCAGCAAGCAGGACAGCCGGTTTCTCTGCCACCCCGGCGCCCCGCAGCAGGCGGAAAAGCCCCATGGAAAGGATGGTAATATGCAATCCGCTGATCGCCAGAAGATGGCCGATCCCATTTTCCTGATACAGGGTTTTCACATCCATATCCAAGAGAGATTTATCTCCCAGGATCATGGCCGTGACAATGCCTCCCTCCTTTTCCGGCAGGAAAGCGGCATATACGGCCGCCATTCTATCCCGCAACAAGTATAGGATACTGGCGGCCCTATCTTCTCCGGAATCCGTCACCCTGTACTCATTTCCCTGAAATTGGTAATAGATGTCTTTCTCCCGATAGTAGTCCTGCTGGTTAAACTGTCCGGGATTCCCCGGCTGTTCCAGTTCCATCAGCGTCCCCTCTGCCTGGATCTGATTTCCCGGTTTCAGCGCATGGCCCTCTTCTACGGGAAGATAGGCCAAAAGCCTGATAAGAGAGTATTCCTCCTCCCTCCCTTTCACTTGCAATGTTACCGTTACATTCTTCAGGAATGCCATCCTGTGGGTATCTGCTGTTTTCTTTCCTGTACCTTCCTTTCCCAGCTGTTGGGAAGCCCAATTAGGAAGCTGATCGATCTGTCCCTGTATCCTGGCCTCTGTTTCTTCCTCCCAGATCCCCTGGAAGATAAAATACCGGGCATTGTCCTTTTCCTGAAACAATGCCCGGTATCCTGAAAAGAGCAGGAGCAGAACTGCCAGTACCCATAATAAGGGTCGTCTCATTCTCCATTCTCCTTTTTGTTATTACTGATCTTCTCGTTATCATTTACAATATCCAGATTCCGCTCAAAGACGCCGCTGAAATCTAATGTCTCGTTATAGGTCAACGCCTGTTCCCCATCAATGCTGAACTGGACTTTATTAATCGTGGACAGCTCCGACAGCGTATTCACCACAGAGTAGATCGTGACCTCTGCTGAAACATCTGCCCGTTTCTTCAGAAATTCCGAAGAAAGGTCCACATAACATGTCTTATCCTTGATCGTAATCTTATTCAATTCGGTACCCTCCGGAATCGTAGGAAGCGCCCGTTTCTCATCAATCCCCAATATACTGTAGGGTCCTTTGATCAGCTGTTCCATGGCCAGCTGCTCCAGCGGTATCGTTGCATCGTAAGTAATATCGACAGTCAACATTTCCAAATGGTTGCCGGTAGTATCCGAAAAATAGATATTCATCCTTGCCGTCTTCTGGTATGCGGAGGTTCCCCCGGTATTGTCCACAAAGCTCTCTTCCGACATATATCCCACCGGTGTCATGTTGGAATCTGTCAGGGGCTGTCCGGCTACATAGAATTGTATGCTGAACACACCGTCTACCTGGCACAGGGTCTTCACAATAGCCGCCCTCCGCAGGATTTCTGAAATCCCCGTCAGATTGCCGTACGCCGCATTCATATATAAAGTCAGATGTCCGGTATCGTCCAGATTATATTCCTCTACCTTTACATCATCTAAAAGGACTTTTTTCTTTGCAATGTCAGAGGGATCCTTCTGCAGCTGCCGGATATATTCTTCGATCTGTTTTTCTGTCTGATCGTTTTTTGGGGTGTATTCTTCATAGACCAGTTTTGTCTCATTAGCATCAATATAATAGATATATTTCCCATTATAATCTGCCTGCTTTTTTCTCCCGCAGCCTGCCAGCAGGAACATTCCCATTAAAGACAGAAGCAGGACTGCAAAAGGCAGGGTAATGGTTCTATTTTCTCTTTCTTCCATATTGGCCTCCCTGTTATGGAATATAATTTAAAGGAATGCGGACCGTGAAAGTAGTCCCCTCTTTTTCTTTGCTGTGTAATTTGATGGAACCCCGGTGAAGCAGAACTGCGCTTCTGGCGATGGCAAGCCCCAGGCCGGTGCCCCCCGTATCCCTGGAACGGGCCTTGTCCACCCGGTAAAACCGTTCAAACACATTGTCCTGCACATCCTCCGGAATGCCTACGCCGGAATCCTGGACCGTGATATAGAAGAATTTATGATCCGCGTTCAGTGTTATCCTCACCCAGCCTTCATCATAGTTATATTTGATCGCATTCTCCACCAGATTATTTATGGCAGAGGTCAGCTTTACCTCATCCACATCCGCCATGACCGGACGATAGCTCTCATAGATCAATTCAATATTCCGGCTCGCCGCAATCGGGCGGAGGCGTTTCAGAAGCTGCTCCAGCAGGTCGTTAATGCTCACATTCTCTACATTCATAATGGCCGTATTCCGGTCCATTTTGACCATAGACAGCAGATCATTAATGATCTTCGTCATCCGTTCAATCTCTTCTGTAATATCGACCAGGAATTCCTGATAGAGATCCTCCGGCATCCCTCTCTGGGATAACAGAGAATCTGACAGTACTTTGATGGAGGCCAGAGGTGTCTTTAACTCATGGGACACATTGGATACAAATTCCTGGCGGGAATTTTCCTGATTCTGGATCACGGCGATCATGTGGTTGAAGGAGTCTGATATGCTCCGGATCTCAGAGAAGCCCTTCATATCCAGCTGAACATCCATATCCCCACGGCTGATATCCTGTATGGAATCGGTTACCGTCTTCAACGGGCGTGTCAGGAACTGGGCGTACAGAACGGAAATCAGTAAAATCGTCATCGTTATGACTACCATCATGACGAATACCCTCTGCCGCACATCGGCAGCGACCTGTTTGAGACCCTTAGTGGAAAAAGTCATAATGATAACGCCGGCAGACTGAAAAGCCATCGTTTCCCTGATAGACAGTGTGATCTGTATATAATCTCCCAGTTCATTGATATTCCGCAGCTTCGTGCCCCGCATGCACTGGATCACCTCCTGGGAGATCATGGTCTTCCCATCCTCCAGTCCATAGGTATCCTTCAGGACCTTCAGATCCTGGTCTACCAGCAGGATCCTCCCCTGATACACTTCAGCCACCTGCTCGGCCTCTTTGTCCACTTCGGGGACATCCTGGTTCAGAAAATACCCGGAAGCAAGCACCTGGTTAGAGATTACCGTGCCATAGGATTGAAGCTCGTCAATTTTCTGGCTGATCAGCCGGTTCTCATAGGTATCCGTCATAATATAAAATAACAAAAACAATGGGACAAGCCCTACAAGGATCAGGATGCTCAGCACCTGTACCTTCATGCTGCGCAGAAAATAAAATATGTTATGAATAATATGTTTCAATTCCGGCCTCCGTAGAAATTAGAAATCGTGCTTATTTCTGGAAATAATAGCCTACACCCCACTTGGTATGGATGTACTGCGGATCACTGGGATTGCCCTCAATCTTTTCACGAAGCCGCCGGATATGTACATCTACTGTGCGCACATCGCCAGGGTAATCATAGCCCCATACCGTATTCAGCAGTTCCTCCCTGCTGTATACTTTATTGGGATGGAGCATTAAAAGCTCCAGCAGGTCAAATTCTTTTGCCGTCAGATTGACCTCTTTATCGTTAATATATCCCCGGCGGCTGTCACAGTCTACCTTTAATCCATCGAATACAAGGACCTTCTTCTCCTCCTTGTCATGGGAAGAGCTGCTCCTGCGGATGATCGCTTTGATCCGCGCTTTCACCTCAAGGATATTGAAGGGTTTGGTGATATAATCGTCAGCGCCATATTCCAGTCCCAGGATCTTATCCATATCGTCTCCCTTTGCCGTCAGCATGATAATAGGGACGTCCGAAAATTCCCGTATCTGCTGGCAGACCTCGAAACCGGTCAATACGGGGAGCATCACATCCAGAAGGACAATATCGTAATGATTCTTTGCCACCTGGTCCAAAGCCTCCTGCCCGTCATAGGCGCAGTCAACCTCCATCCCATCCTGTTCCAGGCTGAAGCGGATCCCCTTAACGATCAATTTCTCATCATCCACAACCAAAACCCTTTTTGCCATCTTTTCCATTCCTCCAAATTTGCTGAAATCTATTTCGGATCCCTTACCCTGCGGCCTGCAGATATTCTTTTACACAGTGATAGCATCCTTTATCTTTTCGTATATTCCTTCCTTGATCCCTGAGATCTTCATGATATCTTCTTTACGTTGAAAGAAACCGTTTTTCTTGCGGTAAGTAATGATCTGTTCCGCCCTCGCTTCCCCAATCCCGGGCAGGGCAGTCAATTCTTTCCCATCTGCCTCATTAATATTGACTAGGTCTCCGGTCTGGCCGGAATGGGAACCCGCCGGCCTGTCCTGGCCCGGCTTTTCCCTTTTGCCGCCGGATGCCTTCTGTTCCTTCCGGGTAGGGATCCGGATCTGTTCCCCATCCGTCAAATATCTGGCTTGATTTACAGACTCTCCTGCTGCGGTTCCGGTAAGTCCGCCGGCCCACTGGATCGCATCCCAGACCCTGGCCTTTTCGGAAAAGTGATAAACACCGGGCTTCTTTACAGCGCCACAGATATAGACTGCAGCTTCTGTTGTTCTTTCCTGGATCTGGCCGGCCGCCGCTTCATTTTCCTCCGGAGCCGGCAGAAGCGGGGATTCGCCATCCCCTTCTGCTCCTCCTGTCTGTCCTGCCGTTGGCTGTCCCTGTGCAGAGACAGCAGAAAGGAGCTCCGCCCCCTCTTTATTGCCTGCGCCACGCAGCAGATACATGACGCCCGCCAGCAAAATAAACAGTCCGCAAAGTATAAATGTGATCCATCGTTCTTTCCTTCCAGCATTCATAGCAACCTCCTGAACTATATTTTCTATGGGCAGGAGGCCGGCGCCAGTCGCGAAGAATACTCAGTATACCTATATATTAACGAATCAGGTTGACAAATACAAGAGATACATTTGACAAAATTTATGAACCTTTTCTTAATTTTTTTTAAATACAAAGATTCCAGCCAGTAAAAGCAAGATTCCAAAAAGCTTGCTCCAGGCAAATTCTACTTTTTCTACGCCAAACCATCCAAAGAGTTCAACGATCCAGGCCGAGACCAGCTGGGCAGAGACAATCAGCATGACAGAGCGGGCCGGCCCCAGCTGGTTCATGGCTACGATCACCGTATAAGTGATAAAGGCGCCAATGGCCCCGCCCAAAAGGATATACCTGGGCTGCACCTGCAGCAGGGAGCCGAAGGTCCCTTCCCTGCCGGTAAAAAACCAGGCTCCTATACAGACGAGAAGCGCCGTTGCCTGAACAAAAGATGCCGCCACCCATACGCTTGTCTGCCGGGTTGCTCCCGAATTGAATACCCCCTGTACACTCATCAGAATCCCTGAGAGCAGTGAAATGATGATTCCCCACATAATACCTCCATTCTGCCGTCCTGCGCGGCATCCTTCCCTATTCCACACCGGGTCAAAAAAGGACCCGGACAGTATTCGCCCAGGTCCTCTTTATCATCATGTCCATCTCTCTGCAAATTATTCATTCTAAAATCTTATCCAGAATCTGACACATTTCATCGATATGTTCTTTCTCTACGATCAAAGGGGGAACGATACGGATTACCTTTTCCCCTGCCGAAATTAATACCAGTCCATTCTCCATAGCCCGGGCAACGATCCGGGCAGCCGGCACAGTAAGCTCCATTCCCTGCATCAGGCCTTTCCCGCGGATTTCGGCAATACAGGAATGGCGTTTTTGAAGCTCCACCAGTTGCTCTTTCAGATAAGGTGCGATCTGATCTACATGATCTAAAAGACGCTTCTCCTCAAAGATCTCAAATACTTTTGATACAGCGGCGCAGGCCAGAGGATTGCCGCCATAGGTCGTCCCATGGTCTCCCGGCAGCATAGCCCGGGCCGCTTTATCGACTGCAGCAAAAGCGCCTACCGGTACGCCGCATCCCAGGGCTTTCGCCATAGTAACGATATCCGGCCGGATCCCATAATGCTGATAGGAAAACATCTTGCCGGTACGGCCCATGCCGCATTGGATCTCGTCCAGGATCAGCAGGATATCCTGTTCATCACAAAGACGGCGCAGCCCCTTCATAAATTCCGGCTCTGCCGGGTGGATCCCTCCTTCTCCCTGAAGCCCCTCCAGGACGATCGCGCAGGTATCCGGAGTGACAAGCTCCTTTACACTGTCCAGGTCATTATATTGTGCAAAGGAGACGCCTCCGATCAATGGCTCAAAAGGCTCTCTGTAATGTTTTGTGCCGGTTACGGACAGGGCGCCCATAGTCCTTCCATGGAAGGAGTGCTCCATGGCGATGATTTCTCCTTTGCTGTCCTGATTTTTCTGATAGGCATATTTTCTTGCCAGCTTTAAAGCTCCCTCAATGGCCTCCGCCCCGCTGTTGGTGAAAAAGACCCGGTCCATGCCGCTGGCCTGGCAGATATACTTTGCCGCCTTTGCCATAGGTTCTGTAAAGTACAGGTTGGATACATGGATCAGCTTGTCAATCTGGTCTTTCAATGCCTGTTTATATTCCTCATTACTGTATCCCAGGGCAGAGACAGCGATCCCCGCCCCCATGTCCAGATACTTTTTCCCTCCGTCATCCACCAGGTACATCCCCTCGCCATGATCAAAGGTAACGCTTCTGTTATATGTATGGATCAGATATTTTTCTGCCTGTTCAATATTCATAATGCCTCCCTTTCCTGTCAATCCTCCAGCTCATTTTCATACCAGCCATTTTCTTTGCTGATGATAGCCGTGCCAATTCCCTTCTTTGTGAAGAACTCCAGCAGCAGGCAGTGTTCTTTTCTTCCATCCAGGATATGTACCCTTCCTACGCCGGCGCGGACTGCTTCCATGCAATTGTTGACCTTGGGGAGCATCCCTCCCTGTACTGTCCCCTGGGAAATCAGTTCCTCTGCTTCGTCCATGTCAAGAACGGAGATCAGGCTGTTCTTATCATCAGGATCCCGGTAGACTCCCTCTACATCTGTAAGAAAAGCCAGTTTCTCCGCAGAAATGGCGGCAGCAATGGCGCATGCCGCATCATCCGCATTGATATTGTAAGTCTCCCCATCGTCTCCCAGGCCAATGGGGGCAATGATCGGAATAAAATCATTTTCCAGAAGGGTGTCCAGGAGCTGAGGGTTCACCTCACGGATATCCCCTACAAATCCAATATCCTTTCCGTCTGGCATCTTTTTGTCTACGTGCAACATCCCTCCGTCCTTGCCCGAGATTCCTACTGCTTTTACTCCCAAATTCTCCACCATCTGTACCAGATTTTTATTTACCCGGTTCAGTACCATTTCTGCGATCTCCATCGTATCCCGGTCTGTGACGCGGAAGCCTTCGACAAACTCGCTCTTCTTCCCCACCTTATCGATCCATCGGTTGATTTCCTTCCCGCCGCCGTGGACAATGATGGGCTTCATCCCCACCAGCTTCAGAAGGGCCACATCTTTGATCACACTCTCCTCAAGCTTCCGGTCCAGCATGGCGCTGCCGCCATATTTTACCAGCACCTTTTTGTTATTAAAATCCCGGATATACGGAAGGGCTTCGATCAATGTCTGGGCCCTCACCATGATCTGGTCCATATACTCCTGCTTTTCTTCTGCACTCATAACAGCCTCTCTTTCTTCTAACATTCCCATGGTATCCCTTACGGGAACAGGGGAACCATTTCCAATCCCATATTCTCCGGCAGGCCAAAGAGCAGATTCATATTCTGCACGGCCTGTCCCGCTGCGCCCTTTACCAGGTTATCAATAGCGCCCATCATAATGACCCGGCCTGTGCGGGCATCGATCCGGAAATTCACATCTGCAAAATTGCTTCCCTCCACCCAGCGTGTTTCAGGAGGAAGATCCCTGGGAAGCACACGGACAAAATATTCATTTCCATAATATTGGTCATAGATCTCCTTCAATTCCTCATAACTGCAGGACTTCTTTAATGTTGCGTAGGCAGTTACCAGAATCCCCCTGTTCATTGGCACCAGATGGGGAGTAAAATTAATCTTTACCTCTTTCCCGCAGGCATAGCCCAGCTGATCCTCAATTTCCGGCGTATGGCGGTGGGTGGTCACACCATATGCCTTAATATTTTCGTTTACCTCACAATACAGATTTGCCGCCTTGGCCCCTCTTCCCGCACCGGAAGTGCCAGATTTAGCATCTATGATCACACTGTCCATATCGATCACTCCCTCTCTGGCCAGAGGATAGACAGCCAGGACGGAACAAGTAGGAAAACAACCTGGATTGGCGATCAGCCTGGCCTTCTTTACCTTCTCCCGGTTAATCTCACACAGACCGTATACGGCCTCTGGAATCAGTTGGGGGCTTTGGTGGGTGATTCCGTACCATTCCTCATACCGGGCCACATCCTGGATCCGGAAATCTGCGCTCAGGTCGACCACCTTCGTCTGGGACAGAATCTGTTCATTCAATAAAGAACTGCAAAGCCCCTGCGGCGTAGCCGTAAAAATCACGTCTGCCTGTCCTGCCAGCTCCTTAAGGTCTTCCCCCCTGCAGTTCTCCTCTGTCAACTGAAACATGTTGCCGAATGCCTGGCTATACTTCTGATCCGCATAGGAACGGGAACCATACCAGACAATCTCAGCCTGGGGATGGCGCAGCAGGATCCTGACCAGCTCCTGCCCTGCGTAACCTGTGGATCCGATAATTCCAACCTTGATCATATGTAAGGACACCTCTCTTCTGATTTCTATAAAACAGGATTCATTATACTGCTATATTTATAATTATGCAATATTATTCGAGAAAAAAATATCACTTTTTTCCAGAAAATGTTTTTATAATTTTGTTTAATTTAATTTTTTTATTCTTGGTTTTACATTTGTTTTAAATAATTATTTATGTTTTTTGAATATTTATTCTATATAAAACCATAAATCCACAAAAAAGCCAAAAATGCCATTGCATTGGAAATGATTTCTGATTATACTTATACATAGTGTTTTTAATCTATTATTACAGGAGGAAATCAAATGAAAGAAAAAGTTATTCTTGCCTATTCAGGCGGACTTGACACAACAGCTATTATACCCTGGCTCAAGGAAAATTATGATTACGAGGTGATCTGCGTCTGCATAGATGTAGGACAGGAAAGTGAATTGGATGGCTTGGAAGAGCGGGCAATCTCCTGCGGCGCCGCCAAATTATATATTGAAGATGTTACAGATGAATTCTGCGATGACTATGTGGTTCCCTGCGTCCAGGCGAACGCCATCTATGAGAATAAATATCTTCTGGGAACCTCTATGGCGCGTCCGCTGATCGCTAAAAGACTGGTGGAAATCGCCCGGATCGAAGGCGCTACTGCGATCTGCCACGGCGCTACCGGCAAAGGGAACGACCAGGTACGTTTCGAGCTGGGGATCAAGGCTCTGGCCCCGGACCTGAAGATCATCGCTGCATGGAGAGATGACAAGTGGACCCTGGATTCTCGGGAATCTGAGATTGCTTATTGCCGTGAGCACGGCATTGACCTGCCCTTCTCAGCAGACAACAGCTACAGCCGCGACCGGAATCTGTGGCATATCAGCCATGAAGGCCTGGAATTGGAGGATCCTGCCAATGCGCCTGATTACGACCATCTTCTGGTCCTGGGCACTACGCCCCAAAAGGCTCCTGAAGAAGGGGAGATCGTTACCATGACCTTTGAAAAAGGTGTCCCCAAGTCAGTCAATGGCAAGGAAATGAAGGTATCCGATATCATACGTACCCTGAATGCCCTGGGCGGGAAGCACGGTATCGGGATTATTGATATTGTAGAGAACCGGGTTGTTGGCATGAAGTCCCGGGGAGTTTATGAAACACCGGGGGGAACGATCTTGATGGAAGCCCACCAGCAGCTGGAGGAGCTGATCCTGGACCGGGATACTTATACAGCCAAGAAGGATATGGGCAATAAATTTGCGGATATCGTCTATGAAGGAAAATGGTTTACCCCTCTTCGCCAGGCAGTCCAGGCATTTATTGAATCTACGCAGGAAAAGGTAACTGGTGAAGTAAAGTTCCAATTATATAAGGGCAATATTATAAAGATGGGCACCACCTCCCCTTACTCTCTGTACAGCGAGTCTATCGCCTCCTTTACGACCGGAGAGCTGTACAACCATAAGGATGCTGAAGGGTTCATCAATCTTTTCGGCCTCTCCTCTAAGGTACGGGCTATGAAACAGGGCCCCTTTGAACCGCTGAAGGACAAATAAACAGACATAAAGACAAGAAAACTGCATAGGCACTGCTTTTCCGGCAGTGCCTGTTTTATCTGATATAAGATCGCTGCAAGAGGTATCAGGCCAAAATGCAACAGTGCCAGCTGCATTTCTTCTTTCCTGCTTTCATATAATAAGTGGAAGGCTTATAATTTGACAAATCAACAGAAATCATGCTAGTATTTCGTGCAGAATGGATAATTACGGAAAATGTAATCACAGAAAGGACAGGGTTATTGCTATGTGTGGAATCATTGGGTTTACCGGTAATATCGAGGCAAAGGAGGTACTTCTCCAGGGACTGACGGCATTGGAATATCGGGGCTATGACAGCGCAGGAATCTCCTTTTTCCCGGAAAATGGCAGCGACCACAAGGTCCAGACCATCAAGACCGTAGGAAAAGTTTCCAATCTGATCGACAAAGTGTCGTCTCTTTCCGCCGGGCCTTCCTTTTGCGGGATTGGCCATACCCGTTGGGCTACCCATGGAGGAGTCTCTGAAACGAATTGCCATCCCCACCATTTTGGCCGGGTAACCCTGATCCATAATGGGATCATAGAGAATTATAAGGAATTGCAGGAGGAATTAGAAGGAGAGGGAAAATATCCCGTCTCCCAGACGGATTCAGAGATTGCCGCCATGGTCATTGATTCCTGCTATAAGAACAATCCTCTGAAGGCAATTAAGAGAGCCGTTAAAAAGCTGCAGGGCGCTTATGCATTCTGCATTATGTTTGATGAATATCCGGAAAGCATCTACGCTATCCGCAACGGAAGCCCCCTGGTGGCTACCAACACCAAAGAAGGCTCTATCATCGCTTCCGATATGGTGGCCCTGATCAAATATTCCAAGGATTATTTCGTACTGCCGGAACACCATATTGCCCATCTGACAAAGGACAGCATTACTATTACTGACCTGGAACATAACGAGGTAGAACCGGATATGCTCCATGTAAGCTGGGATATGGCGGCTGCCAGAAAAGGCGGATACGAATATTTCATGCTGAAGGAAATCCACGAGCAGCCGGAGGCCCTGCACAATACAATCGCTCCCAGGATCAAAAATCAGCTCCCTGATTTTACTACAGACGGGATCCCCGATAGTCTGTTTAACGGACTGAACCGAATTATCATCACGGCCTGCGGCACAGCGATGCATGCCGGTCTGATCGGCAAAAATATGATCGAGCAGCTGACCCGGGTGCCGGTTACTGTAGATATTGCTTCTGAATTCCGCTATCAGGATCCTATCCTGGATGCCAACACCCTGGTCATTACCATTTCCCAGTCAGGAGAGACGGCGGACACCCTTGCCGCCCTGCGTCTGGCCAAGGAAAACGGGGCCAGGACACTTTCTGTGGTCAATGTAAAGGGATCTTCGATCGCCCGGGAAAGCGATTATGTTCTTTACACCCATGCCGGCCCGGAAATTGCAGTGGCCAGCACAAAGGCCTATACGGTACAGCTGGCCGCCATGTATCTGGTCGCCTTCCGCTTTGCTTTGGTAAAGGGAAGCGTCAGCCAGGATGTGATCCGGAATTATATCCGGGAGCTGGAAGCCGTACCTGAATTTGTCAAGACCATGTTGGGATGCGACAGGGCGATCCAGCCTATCAGCCAGAAGCTGTTAAAGACAGAAAGCTTATTCTTCATCGGAAGGGGGCTGGACCACGCCCTTTCCTGTGAGGGTTCGATCAAGCTCAAAGAAATCAGCTATATCCATTCGGAAGCCTATGCTGCCGGTGAATTGAAGCACGGTACCATTTCCCTGATCACAGACAATGTACCAGTGATCGCCCTGGCCACCCAGGAAAAGGTATTTGCCAAGATGATATCCAATATACGGGAAGTGCGTTCCCGGGGCGCTATGGTAATCATGATCGCCAACGAGGATGCCCAGGTGGATGCCGCACTCTGCGACCATCTGATCACACTTCCGCCCATTGACAATGCCTTTGCTCCCTTCGGCGCCGCTGTGGTACTCCAATACATTGCCTACTACACCGCCGTGGCAAGAGGGTTAAATGTAGACCAGCCCAGGAACTTAGCAAAATCCGTTACAGTAGAATAGAATAAGATAAAATAGAATCAAACCTCTAAAAGAAAACCTCCCAAAACTGACAAGGTATCAGAATTGGGAGGTTTATTGCTTGTCCTGGCGCAACGCCTGTTCGTATGATAATCTTTAGGAATAATACAGATTCACGCCCATGCTTTCCAGATGGGATAATACAGAAGATACCGGAAGGCCGATCACATTATAAAAGTCTCCGGCAACATCCTTTATGTATGCAGCTCCCCGGCCCTGAATACCATATGCGCCGGCTTTATCCATGGGTTCTCCTGTCTGTACATAAGCGGAGATTTGTTCTGCTGTCATAGGCATCATATCTACAATTGTCTTAACATGAAAACTGTCGATCAGCCCTTCTCCGTTTGTCACTGAGATCAGGGTAACTCCGGTAAATACCTCATGACGCGCGCCCTGAAGGATCCCCAGGATCTGACAGGCTTCCTCTTCATCTGCCGGTTTTCCATAAACTACGCCGTCCTGAACGACAATGGTATCTGCGGCTATGATCACAAAATCGCCTTCTATCTGCTCTGCTACACATTCCGCTTTCATGGAAGACAAGGTCTCTACCATAGTTCCCGGATCCTCAGCTTCCACTTCTTCCGAAATACCGCTAGAGATCACCTCACACTTGATTCCTACCTGCTCCAAAATCTCTTTTCGCCTTACAGATGAAGATGCTAAAATAATTTTTGCCATATACTTTATCCCTTTCTTATTATTTTTTCTATTGTTTTTCAACATCTATGACCTCATAGAGTATTGTCACTTTAGAAGAAATTGCGCCGAAGCATGGAAGGATCCTGCTCCAGATGCGCATAATCGTTAAACCGTTCCAGATAAAACCCATGCTTCTGCGGATCATAGTACAACTGAGTAATGCTGCAATTTTCCAGGGAAGTGGCAAACATCAGCCGTTTTGCAAAATCTCCTCCAAAAAATGCAGCTAACAATATGCGGATCACTCCTCCATGCGTGACAACAGCAATCTGCTCTTTTCCGCTCTCAATCCATTCCCGAATGACGGGAAGGACCCGGCTCATAACCGCTGGGCCGTCCTCTCCTTCCGGATACCAGATCTCTTCTGCCGGTACAAAGAAATCTCCGATAAACTCATTTACTTCATCCAGCGCGCTTCCCTTCTGGATGCGCCCTTCCGCAAAAAGTTCCATCTGCCTCTCATAATATTCCCGGTAAAATTCCTTAACCTGATCATTGGGTTGTCCCGTCAGCGTTCCAAAGTCAATCTCAGCAAGGCCAGAGCGGACTTGAAGAGAAGAAAATAATTCCGTCCGGTCACCAAAAGCAATCTGCGCTGTTTCCTGAGAACGTAACAGATCGCTGCAATATAGCGCTTCAACCGGATAGGTCCGCATCCTCTCTCCCAAAAGCTCAGCCTGGCGCCGTCCTTCCGGAGATAAAGGGACATCCACATTACAGTCTGAACTGCCCTGCCTTCCGTGGCGGATCAGATATATTACCATGATTCAGCCTCCATGCTGCGCACACACTTATGTACCTGACAGGACTGCCGTGCGCATATCATCCTGTCCGCATAATCGGTCATTCCTTTTCTTCCGATCCCTCTTTTGCTTCTGATGGTTCTTGCTTCTCACTCTTTTCTTTCAGATCGTTCTTCTTTTTCTTCTGTTCCGGCAATTTCTGTTCTTTGATCAGGTCCTGATAACTGACAGAAGATATGGGGACGATCTCCTCCTGAAACAGCCTGTCGTCATACAGAGCCCCTTCCTCTGGCTGCGCCTGCCGCAGCTCCTCATAAACCTGCAGGCGTTTCTCATAATCATTTCCCGCCTGCTTGCGGTCGATATTGCCGTAAAGAGCATAGCCGTCCAGCCAATTGTTCTGCACCTCGTCCCAGTCTGTAAAGCGGTCATGGAGCCGAGCTGCCGCAGGCTCAATAACAGCCTGGGCCTCTTCCCGGTTAAGATATCCGGCGATATACCCCCACTGCGCCAGATGAGATACTCTGCACATATCCCAGGCCAGCAAGCCTTTTTTCTTCCAGGTCTTCCAATTATACTGCACTAATTTATAATGAATCAGGAGATCTCCGGACAATTGCTTCATTGCCTTCTTCAATTCCCTGGGAGACATGCGGTTCATTTCCCTGGCTTCCCGGATAAATTCCTTCCTTGCCCCGGTATCCAGAAGCTGCTGGATCTGTTCCAGCAATTGGCTCCGGTCCTTCACCGACCAGCTTTTCTCCAGGATATTCACTGCAGCCTCCTGATTGGCCTGATTGGCCTCATATCCGCCAAAATAGTAAGGATTGCCTTCATTCATGGAGATCAGTACGGATCCCATCGCTCTTCCCCATGCTCCCAAATTAGAATTCTCATCCTCATTGAAATCATGAACCTCCAGGGGTTGTTCTTCTTCCTGCTGCGAGGCGGCGTCCTCTACCTCTGCCTTTCTCTCACAGCCGGTAAAGCCTGCCACAAGCAAAGCGGCAGCCAGACAAAAACAAAGAGCATATGGTTTCTTTTTTCCCACGCCGCTTGTTTCTTTCCCTTTCATATGACGAACGGTCCCTTTCTTAAAACTATAATAATTCCGGTTTATCATCTATCAGGGAGAGGATATGATTCAATTCACTGCCTTCCCCGGGCGCCTCCCCCAGATCTTTCTTGCTTCCATCCTCCAGGGCCTGCATCAAGCGCGCCCCATCTTTTTTATTTCCTGCCACAATCCCAAAATATCCAACCTTCTTCTTCTGGGGATTCCAGGCAACTATCACAACAGGACAAGTACCGGCGGCCAGTTTGTCAGCAGGCATCCCAACCCTTAATACAGTCAGGTCTTCCCGGATGTTTAATGCCATAACTTCAAAATCCTCTTCCTCATAAGGACAATTCCCCGTCTGCTGGTACAAAGGCCTATAAAATTCCATCAGATAGGATCCTCCCTGTTCCTTCAGCTTCCGGATCCCTTCTTCCTTTTCCCGGAACAGAGCCGCTGGCAGCAAGGAAGCCTCCACCTGCTGGCGCAGGACTACATGCAACTGAGCTTCCGTCAGCTGTACCGTTTTCTTCTCTTTCTGCTGCTCTGGCTTAACAATGATGTTCTGAGAAAAAGGATTGATCACCAGCCCCTCCAGATTGTTCTCCTTCTGTAACAGATTCATACAGGCTTCAAAGGGCATCCCGAGGATCAGCGGATAGTTGATCTTGTCCTTCCCTTTTTCAATCTGGGACTGCTGGGTAAATACCGGCAGATATTTTTTCCCGGTATTATCTTCAAGCACTGCAGGGCGGGGAGATACGCCTGCAGGAATCACCTGCTCTCTTCCCCCGTTTTGCGCTAATTGGCGCATCAGCGCCGGATCAGTGTCTGCGGGCAGTACCGCCGGAAGGTAAAGATTCTTATCCTGGATGCATTGAAATAATGCCTGCCTATTCTCCTCGCTGCCGTCCGCCTTTAATCGATCCAACAGCATCTCCAGTTCCCTGACCTTCTCTGCCATACCTGATCTCATACCTTTCTCTCGTCTGAGTGCCCCGTCAACCAATGCCTGCGCTTTTTATTGGGCAAGGGGGCTGCCAGGCAGCCGTCCCTCACACCATCAAAAAACTGCGCTCCATATCATTATACCACATTCCTATGAATTTTAGCAATGACCCCAATTATGTTATGGTTTCATTTCAAACAGCTGCCCCATTTTCTCTTTATCCATATCACTATAATATCCATATTGGAGGATTTCATAATTCTCCAGCAGCTGCGCTACGCCTTCCGTTGCCTCTTCATCGTAAGTATGCCAGTTCCCTTCCTGATCCATATAGCCGTTTACATTCATGGCCGGAATCTGAGCCGACATATGTTCCAGATATTGATAATAAGGGGGAAGCTTCAGTCCCGCCTGCTTAAGAATGAAATTTTCCAGATAATTATTCCCCAGTATGACATCCTTTCCTTCTGTAATATCATAGTTGGCCCAGAGAACAAAAGGCGATGCATAACGCTTCTGGATATCCTCCAGAGTCCATCCGCTCTGATCCTTTCCCAGCAGCTCTTCATAAAATCCCGTTTCCACAGAAGGAAAATGATCTCCAAACATACAGATCAGCGTAGGCTCCTCCTGCTTGCTGAAATAATCGATCAGATACTTGAAGGCATCGTCCGACACCTTTGTTGCCGAAAGATACTCTTTTGCCTGGTCATAGTAGGAATCCTTCACATAGACAGGATTTTTCCAGTTTGTATGGGTCAGATAGCCCCCATGGTTCTGGATCGTCATATCAAAGACAAATAAGGGCTGGTCCCCTTTCGCTTCATATCGCTCAATGACTTTCTTGTAGCTTTCCTTATCACTGATATAACGGACGTATTCCGGATCTTTAAAATCCTCGATTGTCAAAAACTTATCAAACTTCATGCTCTTATACGCCGCCACCCGGTTCCAGTTCGCACCGCTGCTCGGATGTACCGCCTCGCAAAGATACCCCAGAGATTTCAGGTAGGAAGGCAGAGAAAACGTGGAGCTATGCATAAACTGTTGGTACACATTACAGCCGCTGGGAAAATATGCCATAGAATTTCCTGTCATAGCTTCAAATTCAGAATTGCTGGTTCCCGCGCCAAACACAGATACATAATCAATCCCTTTTATCGTATTCTTATCCAGGGAATGGATAAACGGAAGGGGATCCCGATTAAAATCCATATTTCCTACTAACGAAAAATCCGCCAGGCTTTCATTCATGATCAAAATGATATTCGGCTGTTTCCCTTTCAGAGTATCGGCAGCAGCAAAATCATGGTTACTTAAAATCTTATTCTCCTGTCCTGCCTGTATCGCTCCTGCTGTTGCGGCTGCCGCCTGGTCCCCTCCGCCGTTTTCTTTTATCTCTTGAAGGATTTCCTCCACCCTGGCCTGGGAATAACCAGAGGGCGCCGACACCTTGAGATAATGGAGATTAATAAAATAATTCATATAAAATCCATTGGAACGGCAGGAAGCCACTTTATTCCATACATTATCCTGTATTCCGCAGGCTGCCAGAACATTTGTATTGTATAGGACAAGGACAATGGCGATCCCGGAAGCCGCCGCCGCTGCAGTCCGGACCAGCCGCCTGCTCCAGGTGTTTTTCTTCTTTCTGCGGATCCGGTAAATAAGCACACACCAAAGAACAAATGCCGGTATGACCACGTATTGAGCCGG
Organism: uncultured Lachnospiraceae bacterium; assembly: GCA_947589315.1. Taxonomy (GTDB): domain Bacteria; phylum Bacillota; class Clostridia; order Lachnospirales; family Lachnospiraceae; genus Jutongia. The sequence goes on from CANPZE010000020.1 coordinate 27,088, forward strand.
GGTCAGAGAAAAGGTATAGGTAGAGGCCACCTCCGTAGCAGTCGCCACCCCTAAAATATCAGAAGGCAGGAAGGGAGTTCCCCGCACATTCATAATGAACAGATTTACTAAGCCTATCGGAAACAGAATGAGATTCATCAGCAGGATCGCACGGCTGCCATTCCCCAGGACCGCAAAAAAGACCAGCTGGACTCCCCCGAGAAGGAGCCAGGTAAAGATCCAGACATTGGGAAGGATCGTCAAAGAGGTCCCATTCATGATCTCCAGCATAACAGCCAACAGCAGGGGGTTGCATACTGCCACCACGATCCGCAGCGCCCGGATTGCCTTGGGCTCTGCCAGACACCACTTTACAATGGCTTTGAGAGAAATCTCCCTTTTGGTCTTTTTGCCGGAACGGCGTTGGGCAGCCGCTTCGCTGGCATTTTTCCCTCCCCGGGCAGCCCTCTCTGCCATCCTTTCCTGTGCCAGGGCCTTTTCCTTCTGCTTCCTGCGTATCGCTTTTTTGCGCTGTCTGGAATACAGAGGGGCATAACTGCTGATACGTTCAAATACCAGTACAAATAAAAGGACATATTCTGCCAGAAGTACAAATAGCGGATAGATCTGCCGATATTTGTAGGAATAGGAAATATTTATGGACTTGGACCGGGTCTGCATCTTTAGCGTAGACATATAAGTATTGGGATCGGTCCTGTTCGTAGTATTGACTGTGGGGATCGTCTCATAGCTGGAACGGTCTGAGCTGCAGGAAAGACGGATACAGCAGGTCACCCCTTTAGGGATTGTCACAGAATTCCCCATAGATACTGTATAATCAGAATTTGCTTTGATCTGGTCCACCGGGATCTGTGTCTCATAGACCACCTGGTTATTTCCGTCTGTCATCTGGATATGAAGAATATCCCCCACATCCTTTTCATCGAAGGAACCAAAACTAATGGTAAATGCTGTAAGCACTACACGGCGGTCAAAGACAAATTTCTGGCGGATGACTTCCGTATCGTCCAGGACGCCGATCACACTGCTGTTGCTGGTACCCGCCTCCGTGGTGATCTGCTGCTGGGACACCATAGAACCGCTTAAATAATATTGGACTGCCAAAAGCAGCGCTACAGTGACACAGAAAAATATCACTCGTTTTTTATTAAATAAAAAATATTTATGTAACATGTCTGTACTAACCTCTTCCATTCATAGCCTTTATCACGATCTGTTCTCCACCGCAGAGCCTGTCAATCCTTCTCCTTGAATCGCTGCCTTGCCATCTGGTGCAGCTCATGCTGGCGGTTTTTCCGTTCTTCCTCTTTCTGATCCTCCTCTTCCAGCTCCATATTCCGGTACACCAGAATACTGTACGCCAATATCACCAGAGACAGGATAAAAATAATGCATTCTGCCGTCACCAATTCCAGCTTCCCGGCCTGATAAAAACCGGCAGGGATATCCGCCAGGGCATGGAGGCCGATCCCAACCCAAAGCATATATTTTTTGCCTGGCACGCGCACTGCCTGGAAGATCAGGATGGATAACGCAATCTGCAGCATCATGGCGGACACCCTCTCCCAGCCCGCCATCCAGCAATGTAAGATTGTGATCTCTTTCAGGGAGTCCACAATAGACTGCAGCGCCGACTGCGCCTGGGCATTCCCTGCATAGGAATCGATCGTTTTCTGTAACGTGCCATTATTCAGGAGCTGCGCATAAAAGAAATACTGGATATATCCCACTCCAAGGATCAGGATACATTCCATGCTTCCATGGCCAATTCCATAAGTAACGGCAGTCTCCTTAGGAGTATGCTTCTTCAGCAGGTAACGGAACGCTACATATCTTCCCATTTCCTCAAAGATCCCCGCCATCAGGCCGCCATATAAGGCATAAAGAAAAACATGCCCTTTTATTACCCTGGATATGGGATTGTCTGCCAGAACAAAAAATGTATGAGGAATGCTTTCCAGTCCTCTTGCAAAGAAAACAAAGACCAGCGCTCCAATAAAAAAGGGGATTAAGCTTTTCCTGGTCCGCATCTTCCATATTGCGATCAGCACTACGGGAACTACAAATGCCAGAGCCCCTGTCTGCACCAGCGCATTCAGAATCTTTGTTGATATCATAATAGATCTCCCTTCGGTATATTCCTTTTTACCTTACCACAATCTCCCATGGGATGTAAATCTATTTGTCAGAGAAATTTCATAAGATTCTATTAAATTTTATTCTGTTCTTTTTTCCAAAATATGGTACAATAAACAGAAAAATCAGTTCAAGGAGGTTATTATGAGATCAGAATCCGATCTGCGTAAAAAATTACAGAGCATCGACCATAAAGGATATCCTGCCTACAAGGAATTACATGGCAGCTATGATTTTTCAGAATATATTCTGTCCATTGACCATGTGCAGGGAGACCCCTTCGCTTCTCCCTCCAGCTTGTCTGTACATGTTCCCCAAAGGCTTGCGGGCTTCCCCGCAGAACTCTGGGATCAGTATGAAAAACGGATCACATTGCAGGACCAGCTGACCCGGCTTTTTGAGAAAGCCGTAGCCCCTTATAATTTTAAAGCAAAGGGATCAGGCAAAAGCGGACTGCTGGCCACCTCCCATTGCGGGCAGCAGGTGCTGGAACGCACCGCCTGCCGCATCACTTCCCAGGGCGAGGTAATCCTCCGCCTGGAGGCGGGCTTCCCTGCCAACGGCCGTTCCATTAATGGAGGAGAATTATTGAAGATGCTGTGTAACTTCTTACCGGATGCAGTGTCTAAAAGCCTCTACTGGAAAAAACTGGACCAGAACAGGATCAGGGAGGCGATACAGCTTTGCCAGGACCAGCAGTATATCCGCCAGCAGCTGCCTCAGCTGGGGCTATGCGCCTTTTTGGCCAACGGATCCATCCTCCCCCGGGAAAGCGGCGTATCCCAGCGTCCGATGAAGGATGCCATACCGCTGCAGTCCCCGGAATCCCTGGAGGTTACCCTCCGCCTGCCTAACCGTGGAGAGGTAAAGGGAATGGGGATCCCAACAGGGATCACACTCTTTGCCGGAGGCGGTTACCACGGCAAGTCTACGATCCTGCAGGCTCTGGAAATGGGAGTGTATAACCATATTGCCGGAGACGGCCGGGAATTAGTGATCACAGATAGTACAGCTGTAAAGCTGCGGGCAGAGGACGGGCGGAGCATTTCCAATGTGGACATTTCTCCTTTTATCAACCGTCTGCCTAACAAAAAGGATACGGTACATTTCACCACGGAAGACGCCAGCGGAAGCACCTCTCAGGCCGCAAACCTGATCGAAGGCCTGGAAAGCGGGACACGCTTACTGCTGATTGATGAAGATACCTCCGCTACCAATTTTATGATCCGGGATGAGTTGATGCAGAAGGTCATCTGTCAGGAGGAAGAACCGATCACTCCCTTTATCCAGCGGGTGGAGGGCCTGTCCCAGGCAGGGATCTCAACGGTCCTGGTCGTGGGAAGCAGCGGCTCTTATTTCCATATCGCCCATACGATCATTCAGATGAAGGAATATGTGCCCTATGATATTACCCAGCGGGCAAAGGCTGCCGCCGATGCCTTTCCTGGAGTGTCTTCTATAGAAGGAGCGTTCCCGCTCCCCCAGGCGGCCCGCTGCCCCAGGCCCAATGCCGCCCTCAGAAGGGAACAGCGGTTAAAGACTAAAACCATGGGAACTAACGAATTACTCTTGGCAAAGGACAGTATTGAACTGCGGTATCTGGAACAGTTGGCAGACAGCGAACAGACAGCAGCTCTGGCCCAGCTTTTGAAGACTGCCCAGCTGCAGATGATGGATGGAAAGAAATCCATGACGCAGCTGGCCGACCTGTTGGAAAAACAGCTGCAGGACCAGGGGCTGGAGTCCCTCTTTTCCGGAGAGGCCCGCCTGGGGCTTGCCCGTCCCAGACGCCAGGAATTGCTGGGCTGCTTCAACCGTTACCGCAAATTGTATTTCTAACAAAGCCGGTCTTCAAAATACCCGGTATATCTTAAATCCACTGTTTGGGTTGGGAAAAGATATTGATGTAACTGAATGAAATAATCATCGGTCATGCTGGCTATATAATCTACCACCATCTGATTCGGTTCCGTTTCCAGATATCTTTCCAGCTGAAAGGAATCGTTGTATTGGTTGATCTTCTGCAGAAAGTTAATATGATGGCGATACAGGACAGAATCCTTATTCTGTTCCTTCGCCTCTTTTAACAATTCTCTGTATACCCGGTCAAACATAGGCCTGATCTGTTCCCGGTAAAGCTTTACCATTTCAGGATCCTGATAGATCAGCCGCCCATTCTCCCGCTTCCCCAGCTGCAACGCCTGAAAGCACTCGGGCGACATAGAAAGATAATCTTTTCCATAACTGTTTTCCATGATATTGACGGAAAGATTATTAATAATCTGGGCATTATTATTGCCGATAGCCAGTTCACTGAACCGGCTGTCATTTTCTTTCAACATCCCGATCCTCTGGGCATCCTGCCTGTCCTTTCCCAGATAGGCGATAATATCACAGATCCGCATCACACAGGCCTCCAACGTGGAGGGCACCAGGTCTTTACTGGCATCCCGGCGACAGTAGCATTCTTCTACTCTTTGGTCAAATTCCCCAAAACCAGCAAGGGGCCTGGGACGGTATTCCTGCTGCTCCATTTCCCCGTTATGGCACAGGATCCCATCCAGCGTCTGCAGGGTGATGTTACGTTTTACCAGGCTGTCCAATATCCGTACACTGTGTACATTATGATTAAAAGACCTTCCGGTGTGCTCGCATAACAGATCATTTAACATCCTCTCTCCGTCATGTCCAAAGGGAGTATGCCCGATATCGTGCCCCAGAGAGATTGCTTCGATCAGGTCATTGTTCAGATTCAATACGCTGCCGATATTGCGGGCGATCCTGGATACCAGCTGTACATGGAGGCTTCTCCGGGTAATATCGTCGTTTTGATACAGAGAAAATACCTGTGTCTTATCAGAATAGCGATTATAATAGGTATTATGCATGATCTTTTCTGTATCACTGACAAAAGCAGGACGCCATATACGGTTCATATCATGTTTCGGATCCCTGCGGACTGCCGCCTCATCCCGGAAGGCATAGGGATTCTCCTTGTGTCCTTTCCGATCCTCTCTTATCCGTTCCTGCAGTTCAGGGGATAAGGACCAATATTCTGCCATACTTGCCTCCAATCCTCAGCGATGCCGGCGCAGCTGCATGCAAAAGAATAAGATCGTGCCCAGGATCAGCGCCATATATGCCACCAGAAACCAGATGGGAAGCGGAATCGCGAGGGACGCTAAAACAGCGATCAAAATAAACACTGTCACGATCAGTAATTTTATAGCCTGCAAAAGATTTTTCAAGATCCGGTAGACAATTTCTTTATTCTCCTCTGTAACGTCTACCCCGGTATTCCACATTGCGGGAAATTGCTCGATCACCCGAAGAAAAATATACAAAAGAGACGCCATAATAGGCATAGTCAACAGTTCTGTCTTATCCCCCCACCGGTCGATCTCACCGTATATTCCGTAATGGGCAGGGACCTGAGCCGGAAATCGGTCCCAGTTTATTCTTAAGTATAGAAACACTCCCACCAGCAGTGCCAGGCAAAGTATATCAATTATAACATCATACCATCTTCTCTTAACCTTCATCTGTCATCTCTCCACTCAAACCCATGTTATCATCATTTATGTACTGTGATCCTGCCACCATTTGTTATTTACTGCTCCTCAAGCACAGATGTACAATGAGGACATCTGGTTGCCTCTACGTCAATCTCGCTCTTACAATACGGACATTTTTTCGTAGTGGCTTCTTCTATCTCTTCTTCCTTTTTGGTAAATTTAGACGCAGCCGTATTCATGACCTTCATGATCACAAAAATCACAAAAGCCATGATCAGAAAGTTAATAACGGCAGTAATAAACTTCCCATAATTCAGAGTAACTTCGCCCAACAGCTTCCAGTGAAGGCGGTCAAAATTCATGCCGCCAAACAATCCCAACAACGGATTGATGATATCTTCTACCAGTGAGGAAACGATGCTGGTAAATGCGCCGCCTATAATAATACCAATGGCCATATCCATTACATTTCCTCTGCTGATAAACTCCTTAAATTCCTTAATAAAATTTTTCATATCGGTATCTCCTCTTTCTGTTGCATATTTTTCAGATCTGGCAATACCAGGGAGACAAGCTTCCTGGCATTGATCTTCTCCTTCCCGTTTAGTACTTTAAGCGCCGCAGGCTTTCCTTTTCAAATACATAATCCGGCGTGTCAAAGGGATATTCCAGCTCGTTCGCATAATACCAGGGATCCTTTTCATGTTTAGGGTTCTCCAGCAAGTGAAATTCCTGGGCAGGCATGTAACCCTGAGCCAGCAAAAAGGCTTTATCGCCCTTTTCATCCTGCGCCACATCCACTACCATTACCACATGCCCGGGGCTTCCTCCCTTTAGAAAAACATCGCCCGCCTGGATCTGGGAGGGATCAATTTTTACAGATTCCTTTTCCATAGAAAGGGTACTCGCATAAGAAAATACAATCTGCAGATATTGTTGGAAACAGGCGTAGGAACTATCATAAGAAGCTGATCTCACCCAGGAAACATCATTTCCATTGACCCGGATGCGATATCCCTCCCTCCACTTCTCATATTCTGCCAGAAAACCGCTGACAAAATGGAAGGAAATGCGGTCGTATTGTTTTGTCTTCCAAAAGTATTCGCTGTACATCCTCATAACAGAATCTGCGCATTGCTGCAAATCCACCTTCTCCATCGGCAGACGGAAGACGCCAGCCTGCCCCTCCTGGTAGCTTCGCTCCGTTCCATCGTATAAAAGAACCGGACTTCCAAATTTCTTCATGGGATAATTCCGAAGAAATACCTGCAGGCTTCCCGGGGAAGCCTTTATCCTGGCGTATCCGGCAGGCGTCCGGATCCTTTTCTTCAGAACATTGCCTGAAGCGCAGATCAGCTCCTCCGGGGAAGGCTGGGGATCATCCTTTTCCTGCGCTTTGCCGGTATCCGGAACATCGCTTTTTCTCTGATGCGTAACCTGGTCGGAAGGGGACGGAATCAATGGCCGATCCTGCCAAAGCAGCAATGCGCCTGCCCCCAGCAGGGCCGCTGCAGCCGCCAGCAGAAAATATTTTCTTTTTTTCATTGACTCGCTCACCTTTTTCCTTAAAGCCTATTAGACAAACAAGCGGTGGCAGAATGCACACCGCTTTTCCTTTTCTGTTTTCATAATACTATAAATATCTTCTGTTTGCAACAAATCTGAACAAATTCTATCGTATTCTATTTACTTTTTATATATTTTACGCGCAACCCATGATTTTTAGCATATTTTTCCGCAATGCTCCCCTTATAGCATCGGATCGCTAATTCCTGGTCTGAGCATAATAAAAAGCAATCCTTCCCAATCGCCCGAACCGATTTCGGTAACGTGATTTCTTTTAAATTACCGCACATGCAAAAGGCATACTCCCCGATTTCTTCCACTCCCTCCGGCAATATGACCCTGGAAAAATCTTCTCCCATAAACGCATGGTCCCCAATACGCTTTAATTGACTCCCCGGTTCAAAGTCCACTTTGTTAAGGCCGCAGTGGAGGAAGGTGGAAGGGCCTATTTCCGTAATTTCTTTAATAATGGTAATATTTGCGGGAAACAGGCGCTGGCAGAAGGTGGCGCTGGTCGCGGAGGCCTCCCTGGGAAAACGCATTTCTTTCTCATATATCTGCAGTAAACTCTCGCATTGGGACTGTGGGAGCAGGCCGGACTGCGTCATGATGAAAAACGGTTCCCCATATAGCATCCGGAGCTCTTCCATGGAAAAATCGGCTGTAGGGATACGGTTCACCCGTTTGGAAAGCTGTCTCAGCTTCTCCGGATGGCCGCCAAGAAGCAGCCAATCGTCCTCATCCGTGTATTCTTTCGTCTGAATGCCCAATTCCTTCAGACGTTTATATACATAGGATTCCTTTTCGCAATATACCACCAGGTCCTTGGAACAGCCCTCGAAGGCGTCCTCTGCAATATACTTCACATAGGACAACATATGGACCTGCTGGGGGATGATCAGCGTCTTTAAATTTTTACAGGCTGAAAAGGCCCCGCTTTTTATTTCAAATGGGAGAAACTCTGTCCCATCCTCGGCGAAAGTATAATCAAGATAGATTTTTGTAAAAAGATTCCCCCTTATGCTTCCTGTTATATTTCCTCTCTCATCAGTCAGCAGGACCGGATAACCTGCTGTCTCCGTCTCTGACCACTCTGTCCCCTCTGCGCCTTCCGCCCCTTCCTGCGTATCCCCATCGGATACTGCGACAGTTGCCGGAGGCTGCACAGAACCCGGCAAGGTGACAGACACACAGAGGGCAATGCCGGCCAAGGTCAGAACAGATGCGCCCGCTGCCCAAAAATTTTTCCGGGAAGAGGACGCCTGCCTGGCGATCCGTCTCACCCTTTTTTCCACAATATGCTTTCTGCCCGACATCTGGGTAGAAAAACAGATGCTATGGTTCTCCTTCTTCTGCCCCTTTAGCAGGGATAACAAGGTCTCCCCATATTCCAAGGATCGGTCTTGCCCCAAAACCCTTAATGCGCATTCATCGCATGCAAGCTCCCCGTCAATTTCGGACAGGCGGACAGATATCCACAGGAGAGGATGATACCAGTACAACATACAGCAGATATTTTTTACCACCGCCCAGAGCATATCTCCCTGTCTCCAGTGACAGGTCTCATGGACAAGGATATGGTAAAGCTTCTTGCCGTCTTCCAGCATCTCCGGCGCGATATAGATCTGCCTGCCAAAAAGAAAGGGGGAGGAGATATTTTCCAGCAGATAAACCTTGCCTGGGATCTCCCGGTATGGCAGATCTCCCTCATATAAAATCCGTCTCTTCCTAAGCATCCGGTAAAAACGAAGATTTTGAAAGACGATCAGGAAAAATACTACGCCGATGCCAAGCCCATAAAGGAGTTGCACAAGCTGTCCTGTCTCAAAAAAGGACCTTGCCGGCGCCATATTTTCCTTGCCCTCTCTTTGCCCTTCACTGCCGGGAAGCCGGGAACCGCTTTTCTCCTCCTGCCATTCTGCCGCTTCACCGTCCTGTAGCACAACGGCCTCCTCCCTGTCTTCTGCAGATTCTTTATCAGAACCCTTCTGTTTTTCCTCTGCCGCTTCCGGCATGGCCTTCGCCTGATTTTCGGCTATCCTTTCCTGAGAAAGCTCATAGAGGCGCAGGACCGAAATCTCGCTGCCAGGCATGGGAAGCCAGGCGAAAAGCAGGCGGGCCGCCACAAAAATCCACAGCGCATATTGCAATCTGGCTGATATTTTCCCATCTGTAAGCCGCCGCAGGCCGAAAAACAAGATCAGCAGCGTGGTTGTTAAAATGATCCTCTCTGCCATAGCTGTCCCCCATTCCTTTTTATCTATTATTTGCAGGATCTGCCAGGCGCTTCCCCCTGGCCTGCTATTTTTTATTTCCCGCCCGTTCCAAAATTGCCCGAAGCTCTTCTAATTCATCCTCCGAAAAGTTTTGCTGCTCTACCATCGTATGTAACATCAATCCAAATTTCCCGTGATATACCTTCTTTAGAAATTCCTCCGTCTCTATACGCTCCGCCTCAGCTTCCGGAAGAACCGGATAAAACTGCTTGGTCCTGCCTTCCACCTGATACTGCACTGCTTTTTTTTCTTCCATACGCTTTAAGTAGGAGATCACGGTATGCTTCGTCCATCCCGTCTCTCCGGCTAATGCTCTGGTCATCTGTGTGATCGTCTGTGGGGCAGTTTCCCATAAAAGCTGCATCAGTTTCCATTCTCCGTCTGATAATCTCATTCCTTTTCTCCTATTCTTCTCTGTCCAGACCGTTCATTTCCTTAATGGGACGATTTCTGGACATAGGGCCCCTTCCGCAAAAAAAGGTTGACAATTGTTTACCTATAATTCAAGTATAATAGGCAGGTAAACAATTGTCAACCTTTTTTTAATTTCGTTCTCACTTATGGTATGGTTCCCCATGAATAATCCGATAGGCTCGGTAGATCTGCTCTAACAGGATAACCCGCATGAGCTGGTGGGGAAATGTCATTTCAGAAAAGCTCAGCCGTTCGCTGGCATCCGCCAGCAGTCCAGGCTCCAGCCCGATCGAACCGCCAATGAGAAAAATAATATGGCTCTCCCCCTGCACGCCCAAGCGGTGCAGCTTCTCCGCAAAGCCCTCTGAGGAGGTCTGCTTTCCATCGATAGCCAGGGCAATGACGTAGGCTCCCTCCCGGATATACCTTCGCAGCCGCTCCCCCTCTCTCTGGCGGATCAGCTCTTTTTCCCGCATACCGGCCTTATCCGGGGTCTTTTCATCCGCCACCTCAATAATCTCCAGATGACAATATCTGTTCAGCCTCTTGCTATACTCCTCAACCGCTGCGGTAAAGTATTTCTCCTTGATCCTGCCCACGGCCAGTATTGTGATCTTCATATAACTCTCCTCGTTCTGTATAAATGCGGGGCAATACTTTCTACCCGGTTCCTTAGCCATCCAGCGCCAGGCTGATGCACAGGGCATGGTTGATCCGCTCCAGAACATGGTCATCCAGATGGCATACCTTTTCTTTTAAACGGGATTTATCAATTGTGCGTATCTGTTCCAATAGAATGACGGAATCCTTGACCAGGGCATATCTGGAGGCTTCCAGGGGGATATGGGTAGGAAGCTTGGCTTTGTTCATCTTAGATGTGATCGCAGCACAGATCACCGTAGGGCTGTGCCGGTTCCCCATATCGTTCTGTATGATCAGTACCGGCCGGATCCCTCCCTGTTCCGAGCCAATGACCGGACGCAAATCTGCAAAAAAGATGTCTCCTCGTTTAATAATCAATACGTTCACACTCCATTTCTATCCAATTGGATTCTTCCTGAAGCTTATGTATCTTTTACTGTTTTCCAGCAAGAATCCTGTATTCCCTATGATTTCCATTTTTTTATGAAGTATACGTATCTGTGCAAATTTTCTGTCCGGTCACTCATCCGGATAGTAATCCCTAGTATCCACTACCTTCCCATTGCGATAATAGACTCTGGGAACTCTCTTTCCCACGCTGCACACCATTTCATAATTAAAAGAGCAGGCCATTTCTGCGACTTCCTCTACGGAAATATAAGCCTCCCCATCGCGGCCAAACAGGGTGACCCGGTCCCCCTCCCCTGCCTCAGGGATATCCGTTACATCCACCATAAACTGATCCATACACACTCTCCCAATGATCGGGGCGCTCTGTCCACGGACCAGGACACGCCCCTGGTTGGAAAGCGCCCGGGGATAACCATCGGCATAGCCCACTGGTATGGTAGCCACCCGCGTAGTACGCTTTGTGGTATAGGTCCCGCCATAGCCTACCTCTACCCCGGCAGGAAGGGTCTTCACATAAGAGATATACGCACGAAGCCCCATGGCGGGGATCAATTCCAGCCGATTCTTATTTACCTCCTCAGACGGATACAGGCCATACAGGCAGATCCCGTCCCGTACCATATCCAGGTTGGCCTCCTCCATTTCCAGGATCCCCGCACTATTGGAGGCATGGCGGATGGGGATCTGAACTCCCTCCTGTCTCAGCTCTTCCACGAATTTCAGGTATCGGTCCAGCTGTTCCCTGGCCTTTGTCTTATCTCTCTCGTCCATTCGGGCAAAATGGGTAAAACACCCCTCCAGATCAATGCCGGGAAGGGCGGCGATCTGCTTTACCGCCTGGATGCTGTCCCTGCCCGGCAGAAAGCCAATCCGGCTCATACCGGTATCCAGCTTGATATGCACCCTTGCCTTCCTTCCCAGCCTGACGGCTGTCCGGGATAACTCTCTGGCCATATCCAGCTGGAATATCGTTGCTGCAATATCATAGACCAGCATCTCCTGGTAAAGGGGAACCGGGGTAACCCCCAGGATCAAAATCGGCTTAACAACCCCTGCCTGGCGCAGCTCCACCCCTTCCTCCAGGGTAGCCACTCCATATGCATCGGCAACATTCTCCAATGCCTTGGCCAGGGGAACGGCCCCGTGTCCATAGCCGTCCGCTTTAATGACTGCCATAAACTTCGTACCCGGGCGGGTCAATGCCTTGGCTCCCTTAGCATTTTGGTAGATCGCATCCAAATCGATATCGGCCTGTACTCTGTAATATTTTTTCATGATTTTGCTATTTCGGCAGGATGGACGGCAATACCTTCAGGATATCCGATGCCATCATGCTGTATCTGCTCCCTTCTTCCAAATATTTTTCAGAAGCCTCTCCATGCAGGCAGACTCCCAGTACCGCCGCATGCACAGGCGGAGCCCCCTGGGCGGCGAGCCCGGCGATCATCCCCGCCAGGACGTCCCCTGAGCCTCCTGTGGCCAACCCATTGTTGCCGGTAGTATTGATGTAGACCTGGCGGCCATCGGTTACAATCGTCCTGGCATCCTTGAGCACCAGCACCGGACACTCCTCTTTTCCATCTGGCGCTTTAGGGCCTAATGCCAGAAGAGCCTGTTCGATCATCTGCTCCTGCAGGGTTGGCACATCCACCTGCACCAACCGGCTCATTTCCTTCATATGAGGCGTCAGAATAAAATTGCCTGGCAGCTGCAAGCCCTTCCCCTGGAGCTGCGCCGCCAGAAGATTCAGCCCATCCCCATCGATGACCACTGGTTTATTCCGTACTTTCAATACCTGCATTACCAGTTCTTTTGCCAGATCGCTGCAGCCAAGCCCGGGGCCGATAGCGACCACATCCGCCCACTCCAATTCTTCTTGCAGCTCCTCCTGGGCATAGGCGCCAACGATGGCTTCCGGAAGACAGGCCTGCAATACCTTTCTATTCTCCTGGGACGTCAGCAGCTTAACCAGGCCGCAGCCCATCCGATAAGCGGCCGCCGCAGTAAAATAGCAGGCGCCGCTCATCTGGGGAGAACCTGCGATCACAAGGACTCTGCCATAGCTTCCTTTGTTCGTCCGCGGACGGCGGACAGGCAGCCCGGCCTTTGCTTCCTCCCATGTCAGGGTAAATGCAGAAGGCGCCGCCTTTTCCACCGCCTTGCCCGGGAAACCGATATCCACTACAGAAATCTGGCCACAGCAGCTACAGCCGGGATAAAGCAGCAATCCTCTTTTATTTACTCCAAAAGTGATGGTTTGCTCTGCCTGGACCGCTGTCCCCAGGATCTTTCCGGTCGAGGCGCAGACCCCGGAAGGAATATCCACCGCATACACCCGCGCTTTCTGCCTGTTGATCCACTGGACCGCCTGGGCGTAGCTGCCGCCCACCTCCCGGGATAAACCAATTCCAAAGATAGCATCCAATATTACATCATATTCTTCTTCCGGAAAAGAGGTGCTTATCCTTATCTCCAGATTTTCTGCGATCTTCAGCTGGGTCTCCATATCAGGGCTTGCCTTCTCTCTGTCGCCCAGTAGAAGGATCTGCACTTCATAGCCCTTCTCCCAAAGCAGCCTTGCGGCCGCCACGCCATCGCCTCCATTATTACCCATGCCGCATACTGCCAGTACCTTTGCCGCAAGGCTATTGCCTGCCATGACACAGCCAGCCACAGCCAGCGCCGCTTTTTCCATAAGCACAACAGAAGGGATCCCCAGCTCCTGGATGGAGATCCTGTCTATTTCTTTTGCTTCCCCGGCATCCGCTACATACTGCACATCCTCACTCCCCTTTCTCCTGGGCCACAGCTACCACATAGGCCACCGCATATTCCTCCCGGGTGTCGCTGAGAGAAATATGGATCCGGCGGATTCCATGCGCTGCGGCAAATTCCCTGGCTTTCCCATATAGTTCTACATAGGGCGCCCCTTTTTCATCCCGCAGGATTTCAATATCATTGGGATTGATCCCATCGCAAAACCCAGTCCCAAAAGCCTTGGCCACTGCCTCCTTACCCGCAAAATTCATGGACAGCAGTCCCTGGGGATTCCTTCTATGGGAAATCAGCTCCCGTTCCCGAGGGGTATAGATCCTCTCCACAAAATGGCTGCTCCTCTCCGCCGCCTGGCTGATCCGTTTCTTTTCCACAATATCTGTTCCAATTCCATAAATCATAGATTTTCTTCCATATTCCCCTTCCAGACCTTATGTTCCCTGTCAAATACCTCCATGACCTCCGATCCCAGCAAACGATGCATATATTTATAAGTCTGGGTATTCCGCATCTCCATGTCCTGCTTTTGCAGGATCCTCTCCTTGAGTTCCTCCCTGGTCTCCTGGATCCATTCCTCCAGCCTGTCGATCTGCGCCGTATTGTGCATCAGTTCATCATAACATTCCCGCATGCACTCGATCAGCAGTTCTTCATTTGCCTCCTGGATCTGCCTGGGGAGAAGTTCTTCCAGTTCAAATGCCTCCTGCAATTTCTCATCCAGTTCATTCAAAAGCCGCTGGTTCTCATCCTGCTTTTTTGCCCGGATCGGGCTATCCTGCTCATGCCCATCCGTCATATTGGCCAGGATATTGTTCATAATAACCTTTCTTGCCTTCTCATAATCCTTAATATCATTGTTGGTCTGTCCCTGCTTTTTAATCAATTTATTCAAGCGTTTTTCCAATTGACGGATCGTCTTTGTCTTCCGGTGGTCGGGAAATAACTCATGCCACCCGGGATCCAATGTCAGCAAAGGATATTTTTTGTTTTTCAGCGCCTGACGATAATATAAAATTCTCTCTTCCTCACTTGATTTTTTCCTTGCCATAGTATTCTCCAATCTTACCCAGAAATTGTATACGATCTTTCTCCTAAATTATACCACACTCCAAATAGATTGAACATATTTGTACATTGATTATTTTCGTTTTTTTCGCTATACTACTACCAACAAAAGGTAAGGAGGAAAAGGCGATGACATTACCCACAGCAGACACAAAATCTAACACAATGGAAAGGAAAGCTTCAGAAAAAAGGCTGACAAAAGTGGAAGCGGAAAAATTACTGGCGCAATACGGCCAGGAGCATCTCCTGCGTTTTTTTGAAGAATTAACTTCCCAGGAACAGGATCAGCTTCTGAATCAAATTGCAGATACAGATTTCTCTGTGCTGAAACAGCTTCACAAAGATGCCTTACAGAAGAAAGGAAGGATTTCTCCCATCCGCGCGATGGAATTACCTGAGATCCAGGAAATAAAAGAAGAGCTTACGGCTCTCGGCCTGGAAGCCATCCGGCAGAATAAGGTCGGCGCAGTCCTTCTGGCAGGAGGCATGGGAACGCGGCTGGGATCCGATGACCCAAAAGGAATGTGCGATATCGGGATCACCAGACCTGTCTATATCTTTCAGCGCCTGATCCGTAACCTGTTGGATGTGGTAGATTTATCCGGCGCCTGGATCCATCTCTTTGTCATGACCAGCGATAAGAATCACAAGGCTACGGTAAACTTTTTCCAGGAGAAAAATTATTTTAATTATCCGGAAGAATATATCCATTTCTTCCAGCAGGAAATGGCTCCTGCCTCAGACTACGATGGAAAAGTATACCTGGAAGCAAAGCATAAAATCGCTACCTCCCCTAACGGAAACGGAGGCTGGTTCTCTTCCATGAAACGGGCCGGCCTGGTGAAGCTGCTGCATCAGGAAGGCATTGAATGGCTCAATGTCTTCGCTGTGGATAATGTACTGCAGCGCATTGCGGACCCCTGCTTTATCGGCGCTGTCCTACGCCAGAATTGCAAGGTGGGCGCCAAGGTCGTGCGCAAAAATGATCCAGATGAAAAGGTAGGGGTAATGTGCCTGGAAGACGGACATCCCTCCATTGTAGAATATTACGAACTGACCCGGCAGCTCAGGGATACCCGGGACGAAAAAGGGGATCCCGCCTACAACTTCGGCGTGATCCTCAATTATCTTTTCCATGAACCATCTTTGGAACAAATTTGGGACAGGGAACTTCCTCTCCATGTTGTGGAAAAGAAAATCCCTTATGTAAATGAAGAAGGGGAACAGATCCGTCCAAAAGAGCCCAACGGCTATAAATTTGAATCCCTGATCCTGGATATGATCCATATGATGGATACCTGTCTTCCTTTCGAGGTGGAACGGAACCGGGAATTTGCCCCGATCAAGAATAAAACCGGCGTAGACTCCATAGAAAGCGCCCGCCGGCTGCTCCAGGAAAACGGGATTCCTTTATAACTCCTCGTCCTCCTCTGTATCGGCGGAATATTCTTCAAAGTATTCTTCTGCAACCGCATCCAGGATACCGGCATCCTCCTCCGGGAATTCCTGGATCAGCAGATTGTGGATCTTCCCCATGACCAACAGGTCATTCTCTTCCTCCGAGACGGTATCATCCCTCCACTCTTCGATCCTGTCCTCACTGATATGGTCTGCAAGCCAGTCTTTTATATCCTGAAGCTTTTTCTGCTCCTCCGGTATCAGCCCTTTGATCTGAGAAGCCTTGGCCAAAGCATAGATGCCGATACCAAAAAATACTACAAACATAAGAACCAGGGCCACAAAAATTATATTGCTGTACTGGATCGGAAGGATCCCTGTCTTGCAAAGGGCCAGGTAGCCGAATCCCAGAATAGAGAAAAGAATAAACGTAATCCCGGAGAATTTCTGATCCTGGTACTCTTCCTCCCTCTTTACAAAATCCTTAGAAGAATTGTACAGCAGATTGGAAGGCTCCTCCTGAGCCAGTTCCTCTGCATCACTGCTTTCTTCTTCACTCTCCTCCTGTTCCTCCAGAACGCCAGCCATAAAACTGTGGAACAGCTTCTCCGCTTTTTGCGCCTGTTCCCGGGAGACAACCACCGTGTACGCCTGGTTGGCGCTGTCATACAATTTTGAGGCAGGGATATTGGAGTATTCCAGAAATTCTACAAACTTCTCCGCCATAGCCTCATCCTTCAGATCGCAGATATTTTCTCTATCGATCTCTTCCCAGGTTCCATCTATTAATGGGGAACCGCAATCTGCGCATACCGTGATCCCATCGCGGTATTCTGTCTTACATTTTGGACACCACATTCTCTTTTCTCCTTCTTGCTCTGCTATGTTCCATCAATATCCGAAATAATGATCGATCCCGTCTGCTATTCCTTCTGCCATCTTTTCCCGAAAAGCCTTTTTCGCCATTTTCTTATCTTCTGCAGGATTGCTCATAAAACCCATTTCCAAAAGGGTTACCGGGATCTTGCTCCAATTAGTCCCTGTCAGATCATCGCGGTAAGAAAGGCCTCTGTTCTGAATGCCTGTTTTCCGGCAATAGGCTTTGAGCAATGCCTTAGAAAGCTTTTTCGACTTCTTGCTCAGCTTCCCTACCCAGGCATTGGAAGAGGAGGGCGTCAGTGCGGAAGCCCCTGAGACACTGGAAGAAGAAGAACCGTCTGCATGGAGACGGATACAGATATCTGCTCCACTGCGGTTGGCCAGCTGCGCCCGTTTCTTATTGCTGATATTGACCTGATTGGAGCGGCGTATCATATAGACCTGATATCCTCTGCCTTCTAAGACCCGTTTCAACCTGCGGGCGACTGCCAGCGTCAGCTTATACTCTGGAATCCCCGTGGCCGCGCCGGAAGTCCCTCCCGCCACCTTGGCTTTTTTGGTAGAAGCGCCGGGACCATATGGTTCTACGCTGCTGTCTCCCACTGCCTGATGGCCGGCATCAATGGCAATCATTCTCCGGCTCCTGGGTTCTGTATTCTCTGCCTTTCCCTGACAGGGACACGCTACGCCTGCCAGCATCGCCCCGGCCAGAAGCAGGCAGATCGTCTTTCTCAAATACAGGAAACGTATTTTCATTATTATCTTTCCCTCCTAGTCAAAGGTTCCAAATTTAGACAGAGGATACATCCTCAGGATAGCCCTTCCCGCAATCTTATCTCTATTGACAGGCCCGATCTCCTCGTATCGGCTATCCTCGCTTACTGTACGGTTGTCTCCCAGTACAAAGAACTCATCATCGCCCAATGTCAGAGGCTCCGCCGCGATCCCGGAAAAGGTCATGGGATCTTTCCCATAATCCTCCTCAATCGGTTCTCCGTTAATATAAATGGTATCTCCGACTATCTGCACAGTCTCTCCCGGCAGTCCGATGACCCTCTTGATGTAATAATCCTTATGATCCTTTCCATAGGGATAAAATACAATGACGTCAAACCGTTCCGGATCCTTGAAATGGATAGATACCTTTTCCACCAGCAGATTGTCCCGGTCTTCCAGGGTATCATTCATAGAAATCCCGTCCACGATGGTCCTCTGCACGATATATTTAGGTACAAAAACCACACAAAGTGCAATGATCACTATATAAAACACAAGCTCCAGCGCCGCATTCCGTATCCGGACGGCAAGCGGCTTCTTTACCGGAATTTGTTCACTGCCTTCCTCCAACTCATTTTCTCTCATATTATCTGACATGATACATTCTTACCCCTTCACTCTCTGTCCCTTTTATTCCTCTTCAAAGCTCAGCATCTGTTCTGCTTCCTCGGCTTTCTGGGCAGCCTCCTGCGCCTTACGCGCCTCTATCTCTGCTGCCTCCTCTTCACTCAGGATGTGGATCTTAGACTGGCTGAGCTCATCAATAGCCATAGACAATGGCTTAGGGCAATTCGGCTGCACCAAAGGTGTCACGCCATCGATCAGCTGGCGCGCCCGCTTCGAGGTGGCAAGGACAATAGAATACCTGCTGTTCACCACCGGAGCCTCGCCGCTCTCAACCTCACTGTTCACCAACTGCATCAAATCTGTATAAGACGGATGTAACATACTATTTCCCCTTCCTTTCTTCTCATCGTCCGCGCCCCGGCAAGCAGCTCATTTATCCCTGACCGGGCAAGCAGGCGGTTTATCATCTACAATAACGGATAACCGCTATTTTCGCAACCAGATTTTGCAAAATTTTAAAGATTTTTAAAATCTTTCGTAATTTTCTCGATCAATTCTCCCTGCTGCCCACTCTCCCAATGCAGGGACCGGATCAGGTTATGTACCTGCTCTACACAGTCCTCCAACTCATCGTTGACAATAATATAATCATACCGGGGCATATATGCGCATTCCTCCCGGGCCCGGCTGAGCCTCTGGGAGATCACCTCTTCCGGCTCCGTCCCCCGCTTCCTCAGCCGGCGCTGCAATTCTGCCGCCGATGGGGGTGTTATAAAGATTAACGATACATCCGGGAATTTTTCTTTGACGCGCATAGCTCCCTGCATCTCAATCTCCAGGATCACATCGGTGCCTGCTTCCAGCTGCTTCAATACATAATCCCGGGGAGTCCCGTAATAATTGTCCACGTATTGGGCATATTCAATCAACCGGTCTTCCCGGATCATCTGTTCAAACTCTTCTTTCGTCTTGAAAAAGTAGTCCTTCCCTTCAATCTCTCCCTGACGGGGAGCCCGGGTAGTTGCCGAAACAGACAGGCTGTACGGATATCTCTGCACCAGCTCCTTAACGATCGTACCTTTTCCCGCACCGGAAAAACCGGATATTATCACCAGTACCCCTTTCACATTGTTTCCCTCCCCTCTGTCTGTCCATTCCCTTCTATCACCCTGTTCTCCAGAGTCTCCGGCAACAGAGCAGACAATACGATATGGCCGCTGTCCATTACCAGAATGCACTTTGTCTTCCTGCCGCAGGTGGCATCCACTGCCATTCCGTTGTCCTTGGCGCTCTGGACCATTCTCTTGATCGGCGCCGCCTCGGCATGGATCACAGCCACCACCTTATCCATATTAACAATATTTCCATATCCAATATTTAACAGCACAATCTGCACCCCTTACTCAATATTCTGGATCTGCTCCCGGATCTTTTCAATCTCTGTCTTCAGATCGATCGCCCGGTTCGATAAGGCAATATCATTGACCTTAGAAAGAATGGTATTGGCTTCCCGGTTCATTTCCTGTGCGATAAAATCCAGCTTTCTTCCCACGGCTTCCCGGCTCTCCAGGACCTCCCGCATGGTATTGATATGACTGCGCAGCCGAACCGTCTCTTCATCCACGCAAATACGGTCCGCAAAAACAGTGATCTCTGTAGCCAGTACAGTTTCATCGATCTGGCGGTCCCCCAGGAGCTCCTGTACTTTGTCCATCAGCTTCTGCCGGTGTTCCTGGACAAGATCCGGATAACGCTCCTCCACAAAATCCACATGGCTGTCAAGCAATGCTAATTTTTCCAAAATATCTTTCTTCAGATGCTCGCCTTCCTGTTCCTTAGCTGCCTGAAAGTTGTCTATCGCCTGGCCCAGCACCTTTTGTAATACCGGATACATCAGCGAGGCGTCTGCTTCCCCCTCTTCCAGGGTGACTACCTCTGGGAAACGAAGCAGGCTGCTCCCGGTCGCCCCCAAAGGTATGTCAAATTCCTGCGCCGCCTGTTGGGCGGCGTCCATGTAACCGCAGGCAATATCTTTATGATAGCATACTCTGGCCTGATTGCCTGCAGTCTCCTCATACTTGATAAAAATATCTATTTTCCCCCGCGATACATGTTCCGTCAGCAAGTTCCGTATTGCATTTTCAAAGGCGTAAAATTTCCTGGGAAGCCGGATGCTGATATCACAATACCGATGGTTGACCGCCTTGATCTCCACTGTCAGCTTATACTGCTCTGTCGCTTCCTCTCCCAGTCCATACCCTGTCATACTTCTTATCATTGTTGTCCTGTCATCCTCCTATAATTCCAATCTATTTATTATAAAGAAAATTGTAAACTCCGTCAAGTTTTGGATCACTTTTGATAGTGTAAATTTACTGTAGGATTTAAATAAGCAGAATAAGCCAACGATATTAAAATATTAGAACTTTAGTACC